>CAUZAY010000310.1:0-5251 GCA_963577695.1 Vicinamibacteria bacterium
ACCAGCCGAGGGACGACGGGCGCCGGATTGTCGAATGCGAGCCACCGCAGCCCGAACCACATGAGGGCCGGTATCGTCCACCCAATGCCCACGGCCATCCATCTGGTCTGCAGCTTCTTCAGGAAGTCGCCGTTGTTGTCCCGCGCCCAGACCAGTCCGAGCAGCAGCGGCGGCAACACGAACGCCGGTTCCTTGATCAGCAGCGTGCAGAAAAACGCGAGCGACTGCAGGGCCCACCGGCCGCGTCCTGGGGCCTGCCAGTACCGGAGCCAGGCGAGCGTGGCCAGAATGACCGAGAGCCCGAGGAAACTGTCGTTTCGACCTGGAATCCACGACACGCCCTGCACGTGCACCGGATGGACGACGAACACCAGCGCCCCCCAGATGCTCAGACGCCTGGAGAATCCCACGGCGCCGAACAGCACCACCAGCAGGCAGGCGGAGACCAGATGGATCACGACGCTGGTCAGGTGATACCCGAACATGTCGATCCCGGTGAACTGGAAGTCGAGCATGTAGGTCAGCATGTACAGCGGTCGGTAGTAGGTGTCCTCTGTGAAACGCCACATGTCGTCCATGAACAGGGCGCCGACGTTGGAGAGATCTCCAAAGAAATACTGGTTGTTGAAAATCAGTTCCTGGTCGTCGAAGTAGGTGTAGTCGAAGAACAGGGAGTTGCCATAGACGAGCAGCCCGGCCGCGATGATCAACGCGTACGGGAGCGTCGCCTCCGCGAGCACACGTATCGTCGGTGTGCGCGGCACCGGCGTGTGCATTGGGGTGGCGGTCATTGGTGTCATCGAAAAGGGGCCGGCGAGTGGGGACCGGAGCATCGGAACGGCCTGCCGCAATGGTGGGACGGATGCTCGCCACCGGTCAAGCCAGGAGCCCGGGGTGCGTGTGCCCTTGGCGTAGAATGGGCAGACGTTCTCACCTATGACATTCGCGATTTCCGCCCTCCTACGTGGTCTCGCCCCGATTCGGCTGCCCCTGTATCCGATTCTGTTGCTGTTCCTGCTGAGTTTCCTGCCGCGGGTTCGTGGCAGCGAAGGGTTGACGTGGTCGTTCTGGCTGTCCTGCGGCGCCCTGCTCGTCTGGCAGGTGGCCCTGGGGCGGGGCGTGACGCGCGCGCGCCGGGTGTTGACGTGCGAAGTCGCGTTGCGGAAGAACCACTATCTGCAGCTCGTGGCTCACTGCGGCGTATTCCTCTACTGGGGATGGTACTGGCCGGAGGTGGCCAATCACGCCTGGCTCATCGTCGCGCAGATCGTGTTTGCGTACGCCTTCGACATGCTGCTGTCCTGGTCGCGACGCGACGCGTGGCGACTTGGGTTCGGCCCGTTCCCGATCATTTTGAGCACCAACCTGTTTCTCTGGTTCCGTGACGACTGGTTCGCCCTGCAGTTCCTGATGGTCGCCGTCGGGTTCCTCGGGAAGGAGTTGCTGACATGGACCCGTGACGGGCGGCAGACCCATATTTTCAATCCGTCGGGCTTGTCGTTGTCCGTGTTCTCCGTCGTTCTCATCGTTGCCGGCAAGACCGACCTGACGTGGGGACAGGAAATTGCGCTCACCCTCCGCTACCCGGAGCACATGTACGTCGTGATCTTCGTGCTGGGGCTGATGGTGCAGTACTTCTTTTCGGTGACCTTGATGACGTTGTCGGCGGCCGCCACGTTGTATCTGCTGGGCGTGGTCTATTCCGGCGCCACCGGGGTGTATTTCTTCGTCGATACCAGTATTCCGATCGCGGTGTTCTTGGGCCTGCACCTGTTGGTCACCGATCCGTCGACCTCTCCGAGAACACCGTTCGGGCGTGTCCTGTTCGGGTCGCTCTACGGTGTGAGTGTGTTCGTGCTTTACGCACTGTTGGGGCCGATCGGCGTACCCACGTTTTATGACAAGTTGTTGTGCGTGCCACTGTTGAACCTGAGCGTCCGGGCCCTGGACCGTTTCGTCCGCGCGCTCGACGCCGACATGTTCCGGCTCGACAGGCTCTGGCCCACCCTGTCCGCGCGACAGCTGAATCTTGCCGCCATGGGGGTCTGGACGCTGCTGTTCGTCGGGCTCCACACCACCAACGCCGTCGGGTCGCGGCATGAGGGCGCCAACCCGGCATTCTGGGAGGTGGCGTGCTCGGAGGGGTTGCGGGACGGCTGCCGCAATTTGCTGGTCAGGCAGTCGAACAATTGCCGGGAAGGGTTTGCCTGGTCCTGCAACGAGCAGGGTTTGTTGCTGGCGCAGGGGAGGCTGGTCGACAGTGACCCCGGTGGTGCGGCGGCCAGTTTCGCGCGGGCCTGCGATTTGGGTCTCGCGGTGGGTTGCTCCAATGCGGAGACGCTCGCCGCCGGAGGTGCCGACTTCGGACGGGCGTCAACCAGCCTGGCGTATGCCTGGGCCTATCAGGACACCGCACCACTGGACGAGGCCTGCGAGTCGGGCGACGCGGAGACTTGCTATCTGCTGGCCTCTGCGCATCGAGCCGGTCGCGGCGTGGCCCAGGACGAGGCCCTGGCTCGCGAGTTGTTCATGCGCTCGTGCGATTTGGGTTGGGCGCCCGGATGCAGCAGTTTGGCCGAGATGTACCTGCGGGGTGAGGGTGTGCCGGTCGATTCAGCGCGGGCCGCCGAGGGGTTCGCTCAGGCCTGTAATGGCGGCGAGGCTATGAGCTGCCTCAGATTGGGACTGATGTACCGCCTCGGTCAGGGCATTGCTCCCGATCCGCTGCGCGCGACCGAGTTGATGCAACAAGCCTGCGCGATGGGTCTCCCCAATGCCTGTCAGATGCTTGCAGAGACGTCGTCGCTGGTTGACCCTGTGTCGACGACTGACTCGAGATAGGACTGGGCTTGTCCCCTCTGTCGCCCTATCGTGCCGCCAGCGCCGTCTCGAGTCGGCTCTGCATCTCCGGATTGTCCGGTGCCAGCCGGACTGCCTCCTGGAAGTGCGTGATCGCCTCCTCCACTTCGCCTCGCTCTACAAGCAGCGTGGCCAGATTTCCGTGCGCGTCGGCGAACTCCGGGGCCATCGCAATCGCCTGGCGGAATCGGGTGACCGCTTCGTCCTTCTGACCCGGGGCGTCCTGCTGGGCGAGGACGATACCGAGGTCGTTGTAGGTCGTCGGGTTTCTCGCGAGCCGCAAGACCTCACGATATTGTGCGATGGCTTCATCAGGACGGCCCATGAGCTGTGCCGTCACCGCCAGGTTGTTGTGCGCCTCGGAGAACGTGGGCTCCAGTTCAGTGGCGCGACGGAAGTGCGTCGCCGCTTCGTCGAACTGCTGGAGTGAACCAAGGGCCATCCCCAGGTCGTTGTGCGCCGTTGGTAGTTCGGGCGCCAGTTCGACCGCTCTGCGGAAGTGGGTGAGGGCCTCCTCGACCTCTCCAGCCCCCTGAAGGGCTGCGCCCAGGTTCGAATGCGCATCCGCGTACTCGGGATCGACATCCACGGCCTGCCGAAACCGGGTGAGTGCCTCTTCACGTCTGTCCTGTCCCATCGCCAGGAGCCCAAGGTTGTTGTAGGCCGCTACCCAGTCGGGCTCCAGCTCGGTTGACCGCCGATAGTGACGTTCGGCCTCTTCGAGCTCGCCGGTCTCGACGAGCACGTTGCCCAGATTGACGATTGCTTCGGTGAATTCCGGATCGATCTCGATTGCCGCTCGCAGTTGTTCGGCGGCGTCCTCGAACTCGCCCTGGATCGCCAGCGCATTGCCCAGATTGAAGAAACCATCCGCGTCGTTCGGCGCGATCTCGAGCGCTCGGCGGTAGTGGGCGATGGCTTCGTCGACCTCACCGCGAGCGGCGAGCGCCGTGCCGAGATTGCTGAGCGCCACCGCGTTGTCCGGATTGCGGGACAGCGAGTCGCGATACAAATCGATGGCCGCGTCCAGGTCCCCCTGTGTCTGTAGCTCCGAGCCGACATTGTTCTCTGTGACGGCCCGCATCTCGGCCATCGAGAAGGCCGGCCAGTTGCAGAAGATCGCTACCAGGAGGAGCGTCGCGCCACCCCAGGCCAGCTGCGGACGCGGTCGGCTGCGTAGTAGGGGACCGACGTTCGCCGCCCCCGCGGCCGCGAACAGGATGAGAAATGGGACCACCGGGTAGCGGTATCGGGCCATGATGGCAAAGGCGACCAAGGTCACGGCATAGACCCCGAGCAGCAGATAGAGCAGGGTCAGCTCTCGACGCCGCTCCCAGGTCGCCCACACCCCGAACAGCGCGAGTGGCGCCAGAACGCCGAAATGCCAGAAGATGCCCGACACGCTGAGCAGGAAAGAACGGTCGGCGTAGCTCAACTGGTCCTCGGTGTCCGCCACCTCCGCCGCATTCCCTGCCAGCAGGATCTTGCGCCCCATCAACTGCAACCAGTCGAGCGGGTCCGACCAGATGTAACTGAGGGCCCGACCGGTCCAGTACCGGGACACTTCGGCTGGGCTCAACGTTCGGTCTGAGGCCTGCTGGGCAAGGTCGGTGGCATCCTGACGCTCGAACCGGGGGTCGCCGCGACCGAATCGCAGTGGCTGGTAGATGCCGGAGGCGTCCGCATTGTTGCCGATATAGAAGTTTGGTCCGAACTGTGATGTCGTCAGGTAGAAGTCACCGCTGACGGCCAGGTTGCGGGCGGCTACCGGTAGCAAGACCGCCGCCAGCCCAGCGAGCAGGAAGGCGGCCAGCACGAAACGCTCACGCGCCAGCCGGCGCTGCGACCACAGCAGCCAAAAGAGGAGGGCGAATACGAACACGAGCGCGTTCTCGCGCGTCAGCATGAGACAGCCGACCGTCACGCCGACCCAGAGCCATGGCCACCGGCGGGCGGGGTTGACCATGAGTCCGCTCAGGAGCGCGAGGGTCAGGCACAGGAAGAACGCGTCGAGCACCGACTTCTGCACGATGCCATCGAAGAAAATGGACGGAGCATAGAAGGCCAGTAGTACCCCGGCAATCACACCGACCTGCTTCGAAAAAAGCCTCCACCCGGCGAAGGCCAAGAACGCACAGGCGAGCGACCCCAGGACCGCCTGGCAGATTCGTACGACCATCGGTCCCTCCCCGAACACCGAGTACACCAGGCCCAGGAAGTAGGGATAGAGCGGCGCCTGGTAGAACACGTCGCTCCCGACCCAGTCCCCCGCGGCGAGCTGTTGCGCCCAGGCGTGGTAGCTCTGAGCATCGCCCATGAGCAGCGGAAAGAATGGTGCGTTTCGGATTTGCCAGATGTGCACGGCTCGGATGAGCAGACCGACGACGAAGAT
>CAUZAY010000311.1:0-5215 GCA_963577695.1 Vicinamibacteria bacterium
AATAGCTCAAGTTCAGGAACCGGTCAGACTCGAGCTCGATGATGGTCTCGAGCGCGTCGGCGCTGGCCACCGTGTGGTACGTGGTCCAATCGTCGGTCGTGAACGCATTCGAGTCCGCACCCAGCCGTTTGATGGCCTCGTTGTAGGCATCGGTCGGGTAGGCCTCTGTTCCACGGAACATCATGTGCTCGAAGAAATGGGCATACCCGGAGAACCCCGGCTCCACCTCGTTCCGTGAACCGGTACGGACGACAGTGTAGTAAGCCACGATGCCCGGGCTGTCGTACTCGACCCCGACGACTTTCAGGCCGTTGGCCAACTCGAACACGCTGACCGGGAACGGGAACACCGGCTCCGTCGTCTGCCCGTAGGCCACCGTCGGCGGAAACGACAGGACGGCCAGCAGTACCGCAGCCGGCAGGAGCCTAAATCGAATCATCAGCGTCGCTCCTCGTCGCAAGAATCGCACTCAGTGACCGCGTGTTCTGCAACCGTGACTCGCTGCGATCACGGTTGCAGGACACCAGTATAATGGCCCTCGATGGCTGTCCCGCCAACGGCGGGCGTGCCGCCCGGCACGATCGCGGTGCCACGGTCGCTGCTCATCCTGCTTTCCCCCGCGCTCGTGGCGGCGCTGCTCACGATCGCCTTTCTGCTCGGTCGGGAAACGGAGCGAGCGGGGCCGCCGCTCAGCGCGAAGGTGGCGGTGGCCGAACCGCCGTCACCGACCACGGACACGGACCGGGTCGCCCGCGCGCGGCGTCGATGCCCCCACTGCGGACAAGGCCCCGTGTTTGTGCGCTGGATGACCATGCACGACACGTGCAGCGTGTGCGGGCTCCGGTATCTGCGGAACCAAGGCGACACCTGGCTCTACTGGATTGTCATGGACAGAATTCCGCTCGCGGTCGGGCTGATTCTGTTCGTGTTCTTTGGGGTCAACGCGCTGACCTGGCAGTCAGGCCTGCTCTTCTTCGGGAGCCTGGCGATTCCCCTGGTGATCGCCATGCCACAACGCCAGGGTCTCGCCATCGCGATGAACTACCTGTCCCGGGTCTACTTCCCTGACCCGTCAGACACGTTCCCGCCGCCATGGGAAGGCGGCGTGTCTAGGGGTCGCGGCCTCTCATGCCGTTTTCGTCATCCAGATAGGCGAAGAACCGAAGATCCTCGCCGGTGAGCCCCTTGGTGGCCCAGATGATCTGGCCGGTGTGCTCAGCCAGATGCTCGACCACGTGGTAGACCGCGTGCTGCACGGTGACGTCGTATCCCTGGATGCTCCGGGGCTGGAGGAGATCGGTCGGGGTCAGGCGCTCGAGCACCGCGTCCGCCTGCTGTACCGCTACCCGCAATCGGGCCGCCAGTTCCGGAGTCGGGACCGGCTCGCGACGAGCGAATTCGGCGTCCCGATCGCGCGACACCGTCTCGCCGCCCACGCCACCGACAATCCACTGCGTGATGTTGCCGCAGAGGTGCAACACCAGGTTGCCGACGGCATTCTCGATATCGTGTCGGCGGGTCCAGATCTGTTCGTGGCTCAGCCGGCCCAGACAGTGCTCGATATGCCCCAGCCGTGTCTCGAGGCGCTGTCGCGAGACCCGCAGGAAGTCGTCGGTCAATCGTGACGCAAGAGGGGGATCGAGAGGCATGCGTGAGAGGCTGTCTGCGCCCGCAGACACCGCCGGGTGGCTCTTGTGTATTGTGAACCATCTGGCGCTCCGTGTACGCCGGGCCCGTGTGCTGGGACCGTTGGGATGACACCCGTCCTAAGAGCGCGGTGGAGAATTACGGCGCCGCCTCGGGCGCCGAAGCATCCCGCCTGGCGATCCGGGCGCCTCGGCGCCCGAGGCGGCGCCGTAATTCTCCAATGCGCTCTCAGAAAAGGTCCGTAGCTGGCGCAATCGACGTCACAATATGGCGTCCATGCCTACCGCCGCCTGGCAGCTCGTCGAAACGCTGCGCCGACTCGAGGTCGATCGAGTGTTCTGTGTGCCGGGCGAGAGCTACTTGCCGGCGCTGGACGCGCTGACCGCCGAGCCAGCGATCGACCTGGTGACCTGTCGCCACGAAAGCGGGGCCGGCCTGATGGCGGTCGCCGACGCGAAGCTGACCACCCGTCCCGGTGTCGCGTTCGTGAGCCGTGGTCCCGGTGCCACCAACGCGGCACTCGCTGTGCACACCGCCGAACAGGATGGGGCGCCGCTGGTCCTGTTCATCGGCCAGCTTCCACGCCGCAATCTCAAGCGCGGCGTATTCCAGAAGATCGACTACGTCCGCACCTTCGGAGACATGGCGAAACAGGTCGTCGAGGTGCGCGAGGGGCACCAGCTGGCCGCCACCGTGGTCGACGCGTTTCGCGCGGCCATGGACGGAACCCCCGGACCGGTCATCGTGTCCATCCCAGAGGACCTGCTCGCCGAAGAGGTCCGCGACGAGCTTCCGGGCCCGATCCCGAGCGAGCCCAGACTCCCCCCGGTGGATGCGGTGGCCGACGTGGCACGCCGGCTCACGGCCGCCGACCGTCCGTTGCTTCTCGTGGGTGGTGGGGCTCGAAGCGGCGTCGGCCGAACCGCGCTCGCCGCGTGCGTCGAGCGGTGGCAGGTGCCAGTGGCGACCAGCTACAAGCACCAGGACCTGTTCGACAATGACCACCCCTGCTTCGCGGGTCACCTCGGGTTCGGGTTGCCGCCGACGGCGTGGCACCATCTGACCGACGCCGATCTGATCGTGGCGGTCGGCACCAGGCTCAACGAGATCACGACCCAGGGCTTTCGCCTGCCGGCCGCGCCGACCCCCTTGCAACCCCTGGTGCATGTGTATCCGGACCACAGGCAGATCGGGCGGGTCTTCGACACCGCGGTCGGTATCGTTGCGGAGACCGTGCCGTTCCTGGACGCGCTCGCGGCACACGCACCCGCGGCGCCGACCGACACTTCGGCGCGTGTCGCCTGGCGAGAGCGTCTTCGCACGGCGGTGCTCGAACTGGCCCGCTGGACGCCGACGCCGGCGCGGGACGGCGTCGACTTCGGGTATGTCGTGGCGGCGCTCGGTGCGCATCTGCCGGCCGATGGCATCGTCGCCATGGACGCCGGCAATTTCGGCAGCTGGCTCCACCGCCACTTTCGGTTTCGGTCGAGCCAGCGCCTGCTGGGGGCGGTGTCCGGCGCCATGGGGCTGGGGACGCCGGGGGCGGTGGCGGCGGCACTGCGCTATCCGACCCGGCAGGTCGTCGGTCTCGTCGGCGACGGCGGGTTCCTCATGACCGGATCGGAGCTCGCCACGGCGGTTCAATACGGGGCCCGGGTGCGTCTGTTCGTCGCCAACAACGGCAGCTACGGCACCATCAGGCTGCACCAGGAAAAGCAGTTCCCAGGACGCGTCGCAGGCACCACTCTGACCAACCCGGACTTCGCGGCGCTGGGAGCGGCGTTCGGGGCACTCGGACTCACAATTGCCTCGGCCGACCAGGCTGACAGCGTGGTCCAGACGGCGCTGGCGCATGACGGCCCCGTGGTAGTTGACGTCCACACCAGTCTTGAGCGACTCTCGACGTTCTCGACGCTGTCCGGCCTGGCCGCGGAAGCCCGGCATTGACCCAACCTCGGCGCAGCGGACGCCTACTGACGATGACAACTTTGTCGAAGCTCACCCTGCCGTTGGTCGCCCTCGCCTTTGGACACGTGGCGACGCCGCACGCACAGGCCCCAGATTTCAACCAGGCTCGCGACGAGACCGTTGCGTTGCTCCAGGATCTGATCCGCATCGACACCAGCAGCCCGCCTGGCAACGAGACACTGGCCGCCACCTACGTGAAAAGCGTGCTGGACACTGCCGGGATCGCGTCGCGCATCATCGCGCTCGACCCCAGTCGGGCCAATCTCGTGGCCAGACTGGAGGGCGACGGGTCGAAGCGCCCGCTGCTCCTCATGGCCCATACCGATGTCGTGGGGGTCGAGCCGTCCGACTGGAGCGTCGATCCTTTCGGCGGCCAGGTCCGCGATGGGTATGTCTACGGACGCGGGGCCTCGGACGACAAGGGGCAGTTGGCGGCCATGATGCAGGTCATGCGCATGCTGCAGCGTCGACGCGTGCCGCTGGCCCGTGACGTGATCCTGCTGGCCGAATCAGGCGAAGAGGGCACGACGGAAGTCGGCATCGACTTCGTCGTCGACCAGCACTGGGACGACATCGACGCCGAGTATGCACTCAACGAGGGTGGGCGCATGAGCGCGTCTGCGGGCACGGTCCAGACGGTCAGCATCGCGACCACCGAGAAGGTGCCGTGGCGCGGCATCAAACTGATCGCCCGGGGTGTGGCGGGGCACGGGTCGGCGCCGCGACTCGACAACTCGATCGTGCACCTGGCCGCGGCGGTGGCCAAGGTCGGGGCCTATCAGCCGCCCATGCGGCTGAACGAAACCACCCGAGCCTACCTGGAGCGTCTGGCGCGCATCAGCCCACCCGACGCCGCGTTCCGGTATCGCAATATCGAGAACCCGGGTTTGAGCGTCGACATCCAGGACAATCTGCGACGGTCCGACATCGGGATCAATTCCATGCTCCGGACCAGTATCTCGCCCAACATCATCGCCGGAGGATTTCGGCGCAACGTGATTCCGGCCGACGCGGAAGCCGAGCTCGACATCCGGGCTCTCCCGGATGAGGACCTGGACCAGTTCCTGACGACGCTGCGTACCCTGATCGACGACCCGGCAGTGGAGGTGACGCGACCGACCAGCATGCGACCGGCCGCGCCACCATCGTCCCTCGACAGCGAGATGTTTCAGACGCTCGAGCGTGTCCAGATGGACATGTTCCCGGACGCCATCACCCTGCCCACGATGCTGGTTGCCTCGACCGACTCCGCCCAGGTGCGAGCCCGAGGCGTGCAGGCCTACGGCATCGGCATGATCCGCGACGACCTCAGCGGCGTCCACGGCACCGACGAGCGCCTCTCGATTGACGGCCTGGGCCTTTTTGTCGAATATCTGTACCGGGTAGTCGTCGAGATGGCCGGCGCGAACTGACCCGGCGGCAGGAGCAGAAGGAGGGAGCATGCCAGGCCGGGCCGTGACCGGCGAGGCAACGCCGCCACCGGGTACCCTGTCACGCCCTAGCGGGTTTCCTGGCCAGGCGTTCGTGTGGCAAGGCGCAAGGAGGGAGCATGCGGGCGGCATGTGACCGACGAAGCAACGCCGCCACACGGACGCCTGGC
>CAUZAY010000312.1:0-5202 GCA_963577695.1 Vicinamibacteria bacterium
AGGCCGAAGGGATCTCCATCGAAACCGCCGGCCACCAGGCGCGGCATCGGTTCTTCGACCGGGCCGCCCAGAGTCTCGGCGCCACGCACATCGCGCTTGGTCATACCATCGACGACCAGGCCGAAACTTACTTGCTGCGGTTGTTGCGGGGCGCTGGCGCGGCGGGTCTCTCCGCGATGCGGCCGGTCCTCGACCGGGTTGTGCGGCCGCTGTTGCAGGTGCGGCGGGTCGAGTTACGCGAATATCTCGCGGCGCACGGCGTGTCGTTTCGGGAGGATGCGTCGAACTTGGATGAGCGTGTCTCGCGAAATCGCGTCCGCCACGATCTGTTGCCGCACCTGGGTCGGTACGCGCCTCGGGTGGTCGAGACCCTGGCTCGCGAGGCGGAGATCGCGCGGGCCGACGACGAGTGGCTCGACCAGGCCGCAAACGAATCGCGCGCGACTCTCGTCAAAAGTAATGAGGGGGCAATCGAGGTCGACGCGGACGGCTTGACGTCGTTGCATCCCGCGCTGGCGAGGCGAGTGGTTCGTGGTCTGCTCGCTGACGTGTCCGACCGAGGGTGTGGGTTCGACCAGGTCGAGCGGCTGCGAGGGATGGCCGCCGGCTTGCTGCCCTCCCTCGACCTGCCCGGGTGCCGCGCGGAGCGGCGGGGCCCCGTGATTCACCTGACGGCTCGCGCCGGGCGCGGAACGCCGTCGTCGGCGTGTGAGCCGTTCGAGTATCAGCTCGACGTGCCGGGTGAAGTCGTGGTGCCGGAAGCGGGCGTCACCATGAGCGCTGAGTGCCACGACGCTCAGCGACCGGGTCGCCTCCCCGTGGTGACGATCGATGACGGCGACGCCGGCGAGTGGGCGGTAGGGGTGGACGTTGAGGCCCGTCCGCTGTGCGTGCGCAATTGGCGCGTGGGTGATCGGTTTCGCCCACTCGGGCTCAACGGGCACAGGAAGAAACTGCAAGATCTGTTCGTGGACCGGAAAATTGGTCAACCAGACCGTCATCGGGTCCCGGTGGTCCTTGATGACCGGGACCGCGTCATTTGGGTTGTCGGGCTGGGGCTGAGCGACGATTTTCGGGTCACAGGGGCAACAACAAGCATGGTAATGTTGAGGGTCAGACCTTTGGGAGATAAGTTGTGAACTCGACGACGCGCAGCCTGCTGTTCTGGATGGTTCTGGTGGTCGCAGTGGTTCTCGTCTTGAGCCTCTCGTCCCAGTTCCGGACCAGCGACACGCCCGTGGACTTCAGCGAGTTCATCCGGTGGGTGGACACGGGTGTGGTCGACCGGGTAGAGCTGACCGGAAACGAGATTGTCGGCACGTCCTCGAGTGGCGAGCGGTTCAGCACGTACGCGCCGCCACAGTACGAGGGGTTGGCCAACAAGTTGCTCGAGCGTGACGTCGTGGTGCAGGCCAACGCGGCCACCGCGAGCCCGTGGGCGACGCTGTTCTATTCCTGGGCGCCCCTGTTGCTGATCGTGGGCTTCTGGGTGTTCTTCATGCGGCAGGTGCAGAGCGGCGGCAACAAGGCGCTCTCATTCGGCAAGAGCCGCGCCAAGCTCTCATCGAGCACTCAGAAGAAGGTCACCTTCAAGGATGTCGCCGGGGTCGAGGAACCGAAAGAGGAACTGCAAGAGATTATCGATTTCCTCAGAGAACCCCAGAAATACCAAAAACTTGGCGGACGAATCCCGAAAGGCATCCTGTTGATGGGCCCTCCCGGGACCGGAAAGACCTTGTTGGCCCGGGCCGTCGCCGGTGAAGCGAACGTGCCGTTCTTCTCGATCAGCGGTTCCGACTTCGTGGAGATGTTCGTCGGTGTCGGCGCGTCCCGGGTCCGCGATCTGTTCGAACAGGGCAAGAAGAACGCGCCGTGCATCGTGTTCATCGACGAGATCGACGCGGTGGGTCGTCATCGTGGCGCCGGTCTTGGTGGGGGACACGACGAGCGCGAACAGACATTGAACCAACTCCTGGTGGAGATGGACGGATTCGAGTCAAACGAGGGCGTGATCCTGGTGTCGGCCACGAACCGTCCCGATGTGCTCGACCCCGCGCTGCTGCGCCCTGGTCGGTTCGACCGGCAGATCGTCGTCAGTCGCCCAGATGTGCGGGGACGGGAGGGCATTTTTGCCGTGCACACCCGGAAGATTCCCCTGTCCGACGACGTCGACATTCATGTGTTGGCGCGGGGTACGTCCGGAATGTGCGGCGCTGACATCGCGAACCTCGTGAACGAGGCAGCCCTCAACGCGGCGCGGTACAACCAGAAGACCGTCATGATGCAGGATTTCGAATTCGCCAAGGACAAGGTGATGATGGGGTCCGAGCGGCGGTCGATGATCATCAGCGACGAAGAGAAACAGGTAACGGCGGTGCACGAGGCGGGCCACGCGTTGCTGGGCGTGGTGCTTGAGCATTCCGATCCGGTGCACAAGGTCACGATCATTCCCAGGGGCATGGCGCTCGGGGTCACCATGCAGCTCCCGCTCGACGACAAGCACAGCTATGCGACTCCTTATCTGCACGACCAGCTGGCGGTGTTGCTCGGTGGCCGGATTGCCGAGGAGATTACCAACGCGGTCGTCACGACCGGTGCGGGCAATGACCTCGACCGAGTGACCGAGCTTGCACGCAAGATGGTCTGCGACTGGGGCATGAGTGAGGGCATCGGTCCGCTGACGTTCGGTCGCAAGGAGGAGGAAGTGTTCCTCGGCCGCGACTTCGCGCAGCACAAGGACTATAGCGAAGAGACGGCAAACCAGATCGATCAGGAGATCAAGCGGATCGTGACGGAGAACTACGACCGAGCCCGTGCCATTCTTGAGGGCAAGAAGAGTGAACTGCTCCAGGTCGCGGAAGAGTTGCTGACTCGAGAGTTACTCTCCGGGGATCAGGTCAGACAGATCGTCTCCGGGCAACCGCTCGAAGCTCTCCCGGCCGCGTCAGATCAGCTGGATCCGTCCACCATCCCGGAGACGGAGAGCCCACCGGTCGTGCCGCCGCTCGGGAAGCCGTTGCCACAGGAATAATGCTCACGACGCCGCGCCGGCCCGGCGCGGCGTGCTGTCACTGGTTCCTCACTCCCGCGGCACCGTGGGTCGCAGTCTGGGGTGTGCCGTCTTTGCACACTTCTGTCTCCCAGGTTCGGCAACTTGCCGGCCGGTCGTGAGGGTCTGTCGCGGTGGGACTGTGTCTGGAACGTCATGACCCGTAGGCGTCGCTACACCGTGCCGCTGCCCGGTGCCGCCCCGCTCCAACTGGGGGGCCGAACACTGGTCATGGGCATCGTCAACGTGACGCCCGACTCGTTCTCGGATGGGGGGCTGTGCTTCGACCCGGGTCGCGCCGTGGCCCACGCGTTGCAGATGGAGGCTGCGGGAGCAGACGTGCTGGATGTCGGCGGCGAGTCGACACGCCCCGGCGCGGCAGCGCTACCGGACGATGAGGAGTTGGCGCGAGTCCTGCCGGTGCTCCGGGGACTCTTGGGGCAGGTCCTGGTGCCAGTGTCGATCGACACCTACAAGGTGCGGGTGGCGCAGGCGGCGCTCGATGTCGGCGCTACGATCGTGAACGACGTGTCGGGGCTGTTGTACGAACCAGAGTTGGCGGAGGTGGTCGCCTCACGGGGCGCCGCGTTGGTCTTGATGCACAACCGAGGACGTTCGCGCGAGATGTACCGAGACGCTGAATATGCCGACGTCGGCCGCGAGGTCGTGGCCGAGCTTGCGGACCGGATCGCCGTCGCGGTCGACTCGGGGGTCGGGCGGTCTCGGATCATCGTAGACCCTGGTCTGGGGTTCGCCAAACGAGCCGAGCACAGTTACGAGGCGCTGGCGTCGATCGGTGAACTGGTCTCCCTGGATCGACCGATTCTGGTCGGACCATCGCGGAAGTCGTTCCTGGCGGCCGAGGACGACGCGGGACCGACGGAGCGTGAATGGGAAACCGCCGCCGCCGTCACTGCGGCGGTCCTCGAGGGGGCGCACATCGTGCGGGTGCATCAGGTGGCCGAGTTGGCGCGGGTGGTTCGGGTGGTCGACCGAATTCTGGCGCACCGGTCGGAAACTGACGCCGCGCGGAAAAGAGCGGCGTCATGACCGAGACGCTGACCGACGTCCTGGCGTTGGATCGGGTCGGTTTGTGGGGGCTGCTTGATATCGCTATCGTCTCGGTCTTGATCTACGAGTTGTTGAAGGTGGTTCGGCGCACCCACGCGGTGCAGATTTTCATCGGCGGTGGTCTGGTCATCGGGCTGTACTACGCGTCGCAATTCACGCCACTGCAGACCACGCACTGGCTGATCCGCGACATGTTCGGCTATATTGTGTTTGCCGCCATCGTCATCTTCCAGAGTGACATCCGTCGCGCGCTCGTCCATTTCGGGCGCGCGCCGTTCTTCCGATACCTCAGCCGGCCGGAGACCACCGACGAGACGCTCGAAGAGGTGGTGGTCGCGCTCCAGATGCTGGCCGACCAACGAATCGGGGCGATTGTGGCCATCGAGCGAGACATCGGTCTGCGCAACTACGTCGAAAGCGGGATTCCTCTCGACGCCACGGTCAGCTACGACCTGCTGGTGACCGTGTTCAGACCCAGCTCGCCCATGCACGACGGCGCCGTGGTCATCCAGCAGGATCGAGTGGCGGCGGCCGCGTGCTTCCTCCCGCTGACCGTGAACCCACGGGTGAGCAAGGACCTCGGTACGCGGCACCGTGCGGCGATCGGGCTCAGCGAGGAGACCGACGCGATTGTGCTGGTGGTGTCGGAAGAGACGGGTCGGCTGTCGCTCGTGTTAAACGGACAGATGGAGCATGACCTGGAGGCAGACCAGCTTCGCTATCGCCTTGAGGCATTGATGTTGGACCGCAAGCCCGCGGAGACCAGTCCTGACGCGAAGGGACTTGATTCCTGATGGCGCACCCGTTTGCGCGCGGTCTTGGGTTGAAAGCGCTCGCGGTGGCACTGGCAGTGTTGCTGCGGCTGGCCGTGGCAGGAGATCCGATCGTGGAGCGGGGGTTCCGCATCCCACTGGAATTTGAGAACCTGCCGGGGGCAGTCGAGATCCTGGGCGACGCGCCCGACACCGTCGAGGTCCGTGTGCGTGGCTCGTCGGGCGTCCTGCGGCGCCTGGAGGCCGGTGACGTCGCGGCGATCATCCCGCTGGGTTCGGCGCGACCGGGCACACGACTCTTCGACATGA
>CAUZAY010000313.1:0-5198 GCA_963577695.1 Vicinamibacteria bacterium
AGTTGGCGCGGTATCCGCGCGAACCGCTGACGCGGACGCCGACGCCGCTCCACCATCTGGCTCACGCCGGCGCGCGGCTCGGGATGGATCTGCATCTGAAGCGCGACGACTTGACCGATCTCGCGCTGGGCGGAGACAAGCCGCGCAAGCTGGAATACGAGGTAGCGCGCGCAAGGGCGGCCGGGGCGACGGTGCTGGTCACCTCCGGCAGCGCCCAGAGCAACCATGCGCGGCTGACCACGGCGGCCGCTCGTCGGGTCGGTCTGCGGGCGACGGTCGTGCTGAGCCAGGATGAGCGCCGGATCTTCCAGGGCAATCTGCTCACCGTCTACCTGATGGGCGCCGACGTGCGGTTCGTCGAGACCGACGACCATTGGGAGATCGAAGGCCACGCCCACCGGGTGTGCGACGAGCTACGGTCAGAGGGTGAGACGCCCTACTACATACCGGTGAGCGGTTCGACGCCGCTGAGTTGTCTGGGTTACGTGCGGGCCGGTCTCGAGCTCGCGGACCAGCTCGCGGCGTCCGGTCTCACCCCGGCCGCCGTCTACACGCCGTTTGGTACCGGCGGCATTTTCTCCGGCACGCTCACCGCGCTCCGTGAGCGCGGCATTGACTGTCCGGTGATCGGTATCAGCGTCAATGGCGATACCGAGCGGTGTCGGACCAATCTCGACACCTGGTGGACGGCGATCAGCGAGTTGCTTGACCGCGACCCGGATCGGCCGCGAGGGGCCAACGAGATTTATGATCAGTTTGTCGGCCGCGCCTACGGCGACGCGACCGAGGCGTGCCTTGACGCCATCCTCCTGATGGGGGAAACCGAAGGTGTGTTGCTGGACCCTGTCTACTCGGGCAAGGTATTCGCTGGTCTGTGCGCCCACCGGCACGAGGGGCGGTGGAGTGCAGGCGAGACGGTGGTCATGGTGCATTCAGGCGGCACACCCGCGCTCTTTGCCTACGCGCCCGAGCTTCGCGCTCATCTCGCCAAACGGGGCGTCGATCTGC
The DNA here is from genome assembly GCA_963577695.1 of Vicinamibacteria bacterium. Classification (GTDB taxonomy): domain Bacteria; phylum Acidobacteriota; class Vicinamibacteria; order Vicinamibacterales; family UBA8438; genus UBA8438. The sequence goes on from CAUZAY010000313.1 coordinate 1,009, forward strand.
CCTGAGGTCGCCCGCGGGTCTTCGGCGCGGTGTCGCCCTATTCATCCAGAGACGTGAGCTCGGAGCGGATGATGAACGCTTCCTCTCGCCGTCTGGTCGCGATACCCGAGGTGGGCTGCTCCTGTTGCATCTGGTCGATGAGGTCCGCCACGTCGGCCCACCGGCTCGCCGCGAGCGGTGATTGCAACGGTGCCAGCGCGGGGTTGGGCGCGCCTCGGTTGTACGCCAGGGACAGGCGTGCGGTTTGCACGGAGCCAATGGTGCTGGGTTGACGTAGCGCGCTGAATCGCCCGCCAATCCCGTTCCAGTACGGCTTGGCGGTGAAGGCCATCAGTTCCTCGGCCTGCTCGCGCCCGATCCGGATTGACTGGAGCACGGCGTTGGCGTCGAGCACATCTTTCGCGGCCTGTTGTGTGAGGCCCACCACCGTCTGCATGGCGGCGAACTGCTCCGCGGTCGTCAGGGGCTCGAACAGACCGATGACGCTCGCTTCGGCCTGGCCGAGATCCACGCCGGGATCCAGCGTCACACCCGAGGCCCCGCCGGGCCAATATGGGTGCCCGACGTGCCCCTCTTGCCGATGCACCCAGTCCAGGTCGCCACGAAACTGTCCGAGTTGCGCCTGGATCGCCTTGGCTTGGCGGCTTAGGGCGACTTCCAGATGTGGTTCGAGTACCCCCCAGGTTGGCTTGTCCACCCCGCCCGATTGCGACAGTCCCGCGCCGGCCTGAAACTGTCAAACTGCGGCTTCCGTGTCCACGCCGAACAGGCCGTCCGCCTGCAGCGGCTGACCGGCTTGCTTGAGACCCGCCTGCGCTCTGGCGACCACGCTCCGGAGCCACTCTCGGTCACCGAGCCCGTCGCCCCGTCGAACTGTGACTCGAATCATGCCTGTTCATCCTCAGAACGACCCAACTCGGTCGCGGCTATCTCTCGCATGCGAAATTTCTGGATTTTCCCGGTGACCGTCATGGGGAACGCGTCGACAATCCTCCAATATCGCGGAATCTTGAAAGTGGCGATGGTCCCGCGACAGAACGCCGTCAACGCGTCAGCGTCGAGCTGGGCCTCTGGTCTTGGCTGTACCCAGGCCATGACTTCCTCGCCGTACCGGTCCGATGGCACCCCGATGACTTGCGCGTCAGCCACACCCGGGTGGGTGTAGAGAAACTCCTCGATCTCACGCGGGCAGATGTTTTCTCCGCCTCGGATGATCATGTCCTTGATGCGCCCGACGATGCTCACATAGCCGTCATCGTCCATGGTCGCCAGATCGCCGGTGTGCATCCACCGTCCCGAGTCGATCGCGGCGCCCGTGGCATGGCCGTCATTCCAGTAGCCGAGCATCACACTGTATCCGCGGGTGCACAGTTCGCCGCGCTCGCCGCGAGGCACAACGCGTCTCCCGTCCGGGTCGACGATCTTCACTTCGACGTGCGGGTGCACGGCGCCCACGGTGGTCACCCGTTTCTCGATCGGATCATCCACCCGCGACTGCGTCGACACCGGTGAGGTTTCCGTCATGCCATAGCAGATAGTGACCTCCGGCATGTGCATCCGTTCGCGCACCTGCTTCATGACCTCGACCGGGCACGGAGAGCCGGCCATGACCCCGGTCCTCAGCGACGAGAAGTCCGTGGCGTCGCAGTCCGGGTGGTCGAGCTGGGCGATGAACATCGTGGGCACGCCGTACAGCGATGTGCACCGCTCGGCCTCGACCGTGGCGAGCGTCTGTCCGGCATCAAACGTCTCCCCGGGGGTCACGATGCACGCGCCGTGACTCGTACAGGCCAGATTCCCGATCACCATGCCGAAGCAGTGATAGAACGGTACCGGTACGCAGACCCGGTCGACCGTGGTATAGCCGAGCACCTCACCGCAGAAGAAACCGTTGTTCAGGATGTTGTGGTGCGACAATGTGGCCCCTTTTGGGGCGCCGGTCGTGCCTGACGTGTATTGAATGTTGATCGGATCGTCGAACGCCAGTCCAGCCTCCCGGGCGGCCAGGTCGGCGTCGGTGACCGCCCCGCCCTCCGCGAGCAGCTCCGCCCACTCGTCGTCCAGCACCACCGCGTCGCCCAGGGTCGGGCAATCGGGACGCACCGCGTTGACCATGGCCAAGTAATCGGTCTCACGAAACCGTCGGGACAGGAGGAGCAGACCCAGACCGGACTGATTCAGTGCGTGCCGCAGCTCCTGGGTCTTGTAGGCCGGGTTGACGTTGACCAGAACCGCGCCCACCCGGGCCGTGGCGTACTGAATGATGACCCACTCAAACCGGTTGGGCGACCACAGACCGACGCGGTCGCCCTGGGCGACGCCGCGCGCGAGTAGCGCCTTGGCCAGGGCGGTGGTCGTGTCCCAGAATTCGGTGTAGGTGGCGCGATAATCTTGCGCCGGCGCGACCAGGGCTTCCTGCGCTCCAACGCGCGCAACCGTGCGTTTCAGGTTGTCGCCAATCGTCTCACCCAACAAGGGGACGTCGCTCGAGCCATGCACGTAGGCCGGTGGCTTCATTGTTACTCAGACGGGGCTACGCCCCGGGCCCCCCGCGGCCGCTCCGCGGGGACCCCGTATGCCCCGCTCCGCGGCCGCGGGGCGCGCCTTGTCGCGCGCCTTGGTCTGCTTTCGCATGCTAGCGGGCGGCCTCGGTGCGGCCGGGGGTCGTCACGGGTGTGTCGCGGAGCAACAGGTCGAGCTCATCCGGGTGCGCGGTGCGGGCCAGCGCTTCTCGTCGTTCCAGTTGTCCCTGCTGTACGAGCCGGGCCAGCGATTCCTCGAAGGTGAACGATCCATTGCGGCGCGTGAGGGTGATCTCCTGGTGCAAGTGTTGCACTTGGTTTTTCCGAATATGTTGCCGCGCGCCGTAGCCGATCATCAGCAACTCTGCGGCCGGTACTCGTCCACCGCCGATCCGTGGGAGCAAGGTCTGCGTATAGACCGCGGCCAGCGCCATCGAGAGCTCTTGCCGGATCGTGGCCTGCCGTTCCAGTGGAAACGAGTCGGCGATTCGGGCCACGGTGGACGCCACGTCGTTCGTGTGAAGGGTCGAGAACACGAGGTGTCCTGTTTCGCCCGCCGCCAGCGCGATCTGCATCGTCTCCGGGTCGCGCAGCTCCCCGATCACCAGCACGTCCGGGGCCTGCCGCAGGGTCGATCTGAGCGCGGTGGGGAAGTCTGAAATATCCAGCCCCACCTCAACCTGCTCGACCACGCTTTTGGCGTGCGGATGTTCGTACTCGATCGGGTCTTCGATCGTCACGATGTGCTTGGCGTCACGTCGGTTGATCTCGTCCACCAACGCCGCGAGCGTCGTCGACTTCCCGGATCCGGTTGGTCCACCAATCAAGACCAGTCCGAACGGCAGGCTCGTGAGCTGTTTGACGTTCGGCGGTAGGCCCAACCCGGAGAGCGCCGGCGGTCGCGCCGGCAACGCCCTGATCGCGGCCGCCGCGCGACCCCGCTCGCGGTGCAGGTTGATCCGGAACCGACCGAGACCGGCCACGGCCAGCGAGGCGTCGGCTGGACCACCCTGTTGGTATCGGCGGGCCGCGCCGACCGGGAGCGCGTCCAGCACCGCGGTTTCGATTTCGGCTCCGTCAAGGGGGCCCTCAGGCAACGCGGTGATCGCGCCGTCCACGCGGATCGAGGGGGGCAGGCCGGCCACGAGCAACAAGTCGCTGGCGCTGCGGGCGGTCATGACGCGCAGCCACTCCTCAAGCCGGGATGGGCCGCCGAGCGCATCGTCGCTCCACGCGTTCAACTCACTCGCGAGCTTATCGACGTCCGGGGTGTTCTTCATCGCGCGTTGTCAGGGTCGGCCCGGTCATTGGTCATAGGTGATTTCCACGTACCCCTCGCTTGGGGTCCATTGCATTCGCCGAGCCGGCAGGTCCGAGTCGCCACCGCGTTGGTTCACGTAGACAAGCACTTCATCGTAGTCGTCCTTGATCGGTTCGATCAGTGAGCGCGCGATGGTCTCGGCCTGCGACGGATCCTCCGCCTCCACTTCGATCACGAACGCGCCATAGGCGGTCGCCATGTTCCGGATATGCCAACTCTTGTTGACCAGGAGTGGTTCGTCCGCGGGTTCCGACCCGCCGACGCTCGTGGCCGATGGATCGGTGCCAACCACGCCCACGGCGGGTTCCCTGCGGACCGCCCAGTTGAGGGCCGCGAGAGCAACCACG
>CAUZAY010000314.1:0-5190 GCA_963577695.1 Vicinamibacteria bacterium
GCAGGCGGAGCGGTTGCGGGATCAGCTTCGAGCGGGAGGCGCCCGGGCGCGCTTGGTGTCCTTTCCTGACTACGGCACGTCGATCGGCGAGGAAATCGCGCGGGCGTTGCAGGGCGAGCGTGAGTACGGCCCCGAGGCGATGCAGCTGCTCTACGTGGCCAACCGCTATGAGCGCAAAGCCGACTTGGAGCGGTGGCTGGCGGGTGGCCTGACCGTGGTCTGTGATCGCTACGTCGCGTCCAGCATCGCCTACGGTGAAGCGCAAGGGCTCGATGCGTCGTGGCTGACGGATATCCAACGATTCCTGCCGGCTCCAGAGTTGACGATTCTGCTCGACATCGATCCGGCACTGGCCGCCGAGCGCAAGGCGACCGGGCGTGATCGATATGAACGTGACCTCGCGCTGCTGGAGCGGGTTCGAGACAGTTACACGCGTCAAGCGGAGGAGGCGGACTGGGTCTCCGTGAATGGCGACCAGACGAAAGACGCCGTCACGGCGGAGATCCTGTCGATCGTGAGCGCGCGACTCTCGCCAGCGTAAGCACCCGCACGTCGCGAGCGCCCAGCTGGCGCAAGACCCGGGCGCACGCCTCGACCGTCGCGCCGGTCGTGACCACGTCATCCACCACGACAACGCGTGCCCCGCGTATCCGAGACGCGATCGGGCGCCCCGCCGGACTCCGGGCCGGCGCGAAGACCCCCCGTACGTTCCGGTGCCGGCGCGACGCAGGCAGTTGCGTCTGCGGCCGCGTGGCGATAGTGCGTCGCAGCGCGTCAACGACCGGCAGACCCAGTTGGGCGGCCAACTCGGCCGCCTGATTGAAGCTGCGGGCTCTGCGGCGGCGGGGATGGAGTGGCACTGGTACCACGCAGTCCGCGTCATTGAGGACCGCCGCGCCGTGCAGACGCATCAGTTGGCCGAGTCGGACGGCGAGCGTGTGCCGGCGGTCGTACTTCAGGAGATGGACCAATTGCCGGAGGGGCCCTTCGTATGGACCCACGGCGCGGGACCGGCTGATCGCTGACCGGGTCCGGCGGCAGCGTGGGCACCGCGGGCGCGCGACGCAGAGCACACGCCAGGACGGCAGTGGGTCGCCGCAGCGATCGCACAACGGCGGTGTGAGCTTCTGGACTCTGTGCCAACAATCAGTGCAGATCGGGCCGCGTGTGGGCTCCGACAAGACCGAGGCACAGACGGCGCAGGCTGGGGCCAGCAGCCCCGTCAGGAGGGCATCGAGCACCGCGCGCGCGGTGCGTCCTGGGGCCCGGCTATACCTCCACCCGCTCGGCGCTGCCCCAGAGGCGCTCGAGTGAGTAGAAATCGCGGGATTCCGGCGTGAAGACATGAATGACGAAATCGAAGCAGTCGATGAGCACCCAGTCCGTTCCGGCGCCTTCGATGTGAGCCGGTCGGCGGCCGATCGCCTTGAGGCGAGCCTCGAGGCTCTCCGCGATTGCCCTGACCTGCCGATTGCTCCGACCGGAACAAATCACGAAATAGTCCGTGAACGCGTTCGCTGACCGGAGGTCGAGGACGAGCAGGTTCGCGGCCTTCTTGTCGCGGGCCGCGTCCACGACTTGATCGATCGGTTCCGGGAACCGTGTCGATGGCTTTCTGGGAGCGGTCTGGATGTCAGTCATGCAAGCTCATGGCCGGCCCGGCGTCATACAGCCGATGGTCCGCGATATACGCGGCCACGGCCATGGGCACCAGACCGGTGACAGGTTGCCGGCGCGCCAGGCGCGTGCGTACGTCGGTGGATGAGACGGCCGGGGTTGCCGCGTCGAGCAACCAGATGCACGGTGGGGCGCCGACGTCAGGAGGTGCTCCCGGTCCGCTCTCCGTCACCGTTCGCATCTGCTCGCGCAGGGTTGGAAGACGGTCAGCCAGGCCGGCGACGGTATGCCCAGGCCGCGATACCACGACGAAATGGGCGCCCTTGAGCACGGCGGGATAGTCATACCAGGTTGCGATTTCCTCGAACGCGTCGGCGCCGAGGATGAAGAACAACTGCGTACGGTCGCAGCCTCGTTCTTGAAGACGGGCCAGTGTGCGGGCCGTGTACGACGGGGCTTCGATTTCGAGCTCCAGGCCACAGGCGGCGAGATAGGGCCCCGTCTGGGCCGCCAGCTTGACCATGGCTAGTCGGTCGCCGTCGGTGGCGCGCGCGGCCGACACCCGGTGGGGCGACACGCCGGAGGGCAGCAAGAGCACCCGATCGAGCCCCAACGCGAGCTGGGCCACCCTCGCCGTCTCCAGGTGTCCACGGTGAATCGGGTCGAACCGGCCGCCCAGGACCCCCATGCGTTCCTTGGTCATGCCGGCGACGCCACGTAGTCGTCGTCCGCCTCCTCGGGCTCAGCTGACGCAGACTTGACCGCCTGGTATGCCGCCCAGACCGCCTCCAAGAGTGGACCGACACCCTGCCCAGTGACCGCCGAGACCTCGAAGCAGTCCAGTCCCAGTGCTGCGGCATGTTGCCGCAATCGTGCGAGTCGGGTGGGATCGTCGATCGCGTCGACCTTGTTCGCGGCGATGATCTGGTGCTTCGCGGCGAGTGGTGCATCACCCTCCGCCGCCACCCGGTCACGAAACAAGTCGAGCTCGCGCCGAATGACGTCGAAATCCTCGATCGGGTCACGCCCGGTGCTCGACGAGACGTCCACCATATGCACCAGGACGTGTGTGCGTTCCAGGTGTGCGAGGAAGCGGTCGCCAAGACCGTGGCCCTCGTGAGCGCCCTCGATGAGTCCCGGGACATCGGCCACGACAAAGCTCCGATCGTCGCTCATACTCACCACGCCGAGGTTGGGGCTCAGCGTCGTGAACGGATAGTTGGCGATTTTTGGCTTCGCGGCCGAGACTCTGGCGATCAGGGTCGACTTGCCGACGTTCGGGAACCCAACCAGTCCCACATCGGCCAGCAGCTTGAGCCGGAGATGCAGAAGACGGGTTTCCCCAGGAAACCCTTTCCCCGCTCGTCGTGGCGCCTGGTTGGTGGGACTGGCGAAATGTTGGTTGCCTCTTCCGCCGTCCCCTCCCCGCGCGACGACCACGCGTTGTCCATCCACCCGGAGGTCCGCGACCTGGACCTGCCTGTCATCTACCTGCTCGTACGCCACGGTGCCGACCGGTACCTTCAGCACCAGACTCCTCCCGCTCTTGCCCGTGCGGTTCGATCCCTCACCATGGGCGCCGCGGGTCGCCTTGTAGGTCCGGTGGAAGCGGAACGCGACCAGGGTATTGACGTGTGGGGTGGCAACGAGCACGACCGACCCCCCGGCGCCGCCATCACCCCCATCCGGCCCGCCCCGCGGGGCAGACTTCTCCCGGTGGAAGCTGAGACAGCCACGCCCGCCGTCTCCGGAGGTTACGTGGATGTCGACTTCGTCGACGAACATGCTTGGTTGTCAGAGGGGTTGCGCCGCGCCCGTCAACGGAGGAGCGCCGTGCGGATCGTCGGTGGGATACCCTCCACCGGCCCTGCGCGGTTCACGGGTTCAACTCTCGAGCGGCAGCACGCTGATGACGCGCCCGCGAACGCCGTGGTCCTCGAAACGCACGCGGCCGCCGACTTTGGCGAACAGGGTGTCGTCCTTGCCAAGACCGACGTTCAGTCCTGGCCGGAACACCGACCCGCGTTGCCGTACGAGAATTGACCCCCCGGTCACCAGGTTGCCGTCGAAGCGCTTCACGCCAAGACGCTGGGCGTTGCTGTCGCGCCCGTTTCGTGAGCTTCCCTGTCCCTTTTTATGTGCCATGGCCGCCTCAGGTCGCGATGTCGGTGATACGCACGCGCGTCAAGTCGGTCCGGTGGCCCATCGTTCGCCGCATGCCCTTGCGGCGCTTGAACTTGAACACCCGAACCTTCGGTCCCCGGTGATGGGCGTCCACCACCCCAACGACGCGCGCGCCACTGATCGCCGGACTTCCGGCGACCACGGATCCGTCGTCGCCGCTGACCAGCAGAACCTGGTCGAACGTCACTTCGGCGCCGGCGTCGGCCCCGAGTCTATCCACATCGATATGTTTTCCCGGTTCCACCCTGAACTGGTGGCCGGCCGCTTGAATGATCGCGAACACGAATCTAGTCCTTCCCCGGGGGCCGGAGACACATACCCCCTTGCTTCACCTGGCGCGAGGTTGCGCGGGGCCGCGTCCCACGTCGGACATCGGCACTCACACGAGCCCTTTAGCGTACTCCCGCGTGGTCCCGTCTGTAAAGGGATCTGGTCTGTATGACGCTTGAACGTTGACCGTCCAGGCGACGCCTGGACGGCATTACCGCAGGAGCGTGCGAGTGCCGCGAATACTCTGGTTGCTGAACGCGCTGAGCACGGATGGCAACAACCGGTCCATCAGTTCGAAATAGGACGAGAGCGCCGGCGTGTTCTGGCTGGCGTCGTACAGGATTTCCTCACGATGGCGTTCGCTGTAGACGGTGGCTCCTGTTTCGCCGTCGATAAAGATGAACTTGGGACTCAACACGTATCCACGACGGTCGCGGTATGTGCGTTCCGGTGTCGTGCGGCGTCGTCCGAACGAGTCATACACCTCACGCTCGCGGGTAACCATGCCCGACTGCTGGTGGGGGGAGAAGTAGACGGTGCCGGTGAGGATGAGAGGATTCTGGTACTCCTCGCCCAGATCACGCCAGAAGCCGACGTTGGCGAAAATGGTCTCGTAGGCTTCGAGCTCCTCTTCGCTCATCTGGTTGTCTTCGCCCAGCGCGTCCTCGGCATTCTCGTCCGCATCCGCTTCAGCATCAGGGGCCGCGGCGAAACCGTCGGGTACCGTCGGTGGTGCGTTGCGGGCCGATGAGCGGATCTGTTCATCGGCAATGTCGAGGAGCGGCATCACGTCGGCATCGATCACTTCGAGCACAGAGCTTCGGCGGAGCTGGCTCCGCAGGAGTCGCGCGGTTTCCAGGTTGGCGTCGACGTCTTCGGAGCCTCCTGAGACAAACCCCGCAATGAGCACCCGCTGGAACTTCGAGATATCCAGCTTTGGTGTCAGCGGGGTTTCGATGGGAATCTCGTAGTTGCCGGCGCTGCAACCGGCGACCAACGCGACACAGGCGACGCTACTGAGAATCTTCGCTGACACGGTCGCTCACTTCCAGGAACAGGTCGTAGTTCGTTTCGATGGTGATGTTGTTCGGATCAAGGTCGAGCGCTGTTTCGTAGGCC
>CAUZAY010000315.1:0-5138 GCA_963577695.1 Vicinamibacteria bacterium
AACCACGAGGTCCGCTCGTCCTACATCATCGACCAGGACGTCAGCGTCATCTCCTTCTTCCCCCACATGCACGTGCGAGGGGTCGACATGGACCTGATTGCCAACTATCCGAACGGCGAACGCCGGTCGCTTATCAACGTGCCCAAATACGACTTCGACTGGCAACTGTTCTATTACCCACAGCGGCCCGTAGCCCTACCCGCGGGCACGCGACTCGACATCGTCGCGCACTACGACAACTCGGCGGCGAACCCGAACAACCCTGATCCGGACAAGGCCGTGGGGTTTGGGCTGGAGACGAGCGACGAGATGATGTTCAACGTGTTCGAGTTCATCGCCGATGAGGGCGTCAGTCCGACTCCTGCGACCAATGAAACGAGACGTGACGCCCTGCTGGCCTCGCTGCCGGCCGGGTCGACCTTCAGCGTGGAACTCCCGACGCACCCGATGGCGCAACAGTTCATGCGTCTGGGTCCCGACCCTCTCCCGACCGTCCTCCACCTGCCCCAGAGCGGCCACGGCACGTGGTACATCCCGCTACTCGGCGGTCTGCAGGCGATTCCGGCCGAGAACATCGTGTGGGACGGCGATGCCTATAGCTTTGATATGAAGCTTCGGCTGTTTGGGCGGTTCAACGCCGATTTCGCCGTGAGCGGAGAGGTCGACGCCGACGGCGGAATTCAGGGGGCCCCCGAAGCGCCAATCACGGGCTTCTCGCCGTTCCAGGAGTTCACCGGCACCCGCGCCCCCGCCGAGAACTAGCGGCCTCGATACCGTCACCCATGGGGTGTGACCGTGGTGATCGCCGGTGAACCAATGGTTGCCGTCCGCCGTCCAAACCACTGAACTGGTCACCTCGCGGGCCTTGCCCGGCTTCGATTCTCGGCGCACGGATCTGAACGTATGGAGACAGTGCTGCAGGCCCTCAAACTGTCGGTGCGCGCGCTGCGTGGCAGCCCCGGCTTCACGCTGGCCGCCCTCGCCGCCCTCGCGCTCGGGATCGGCGCCACGACCGCGATTTTCTCGGTCGTCAACGCGGTGTTGTTGAAACCGCCGCCGTTTCCGGCTTCCGAAGAGATCGTTCGATTTCAGGTCGAGAGCCCGCAAGGTCTGAATCCCGTAGGATCACCCGCGAAGTTCGCTTTCTGGCGACGGCAGACCGACTTCTTCCAGCACGTCACCGCATTTCGCAGCGGCCTGTTGAACCATACGGGCGGCGACCTCCCAGAGCAGCTCCGCTGGGGACAGGCGTCGGCCAACTTCTTCCAACTGTTCGGCGCGCAGATCGTGCAGGGTCGAGCCTTCGATCCTGAGGAAGACCTCCCGAACGGCGCTCGCGTGGCCGTGATCAGCGAGCAGTTCTGGGAGCGGCGGTTTGACCGTGATCCGGAGGTGATCGGACAAAGCTTGTCGCTGAGCGCCGAACCCCATGTCGTGATTGGCGTCGTCAGTGCCGATTTCGACTTCCGGGACTTCGCGACGTAGCGCGACGTGTGGACACCGTTTCAGCTCGACCCAAACTCGACCGACCAGGGCCACTACTTCTCGGTGGCGGGACGGCTCCAATCGGGTGTGACACTACCTCAGGCCCAGGCCGGGCTCGAGCAGGCTTCCGGGGCGTTCGTGCAGCAGTTTCCGGACGCGTTGGCAGAGGGCGGCGTCTTCGGCGCCGTTCCCCTTCAAGAGATCCTCGTTCGAAACGTTCGCACCTCACTCCTGGTGCTCATGGGCGCGGTCAGCCTCGTGTTGCTGATCGCCTGTGCCAATGTGGCCAGCCTGCTGCTGGTGCGTGCCACCGGACGGAAACGGGAGATCGCGGTCCGAACCGCTCTTGGCGCCGGGCGTGGACGTATCGTTCGTCAGCTTCTGACCGAAAGCGTGCTCTTGCCAACCCCGGTGCGCCCTGCGATCAGCACGTTGAGACGGCCGCGTTCGCGCATCGCCTCGTCGAGCGCTTTCTTGACGATGGCGGCCACGTCCTCGGACTGTGTCATGTCGCGGTTGGTGGTCGAATCGGCCCGGCGGACAGATAGTCGAGCGCTGACAACCGATTACGCAGTTCCTCGGTCCGCCTCACGTGATAGGCGTTCCATCCCGCTCGGGTCGCCCCCTCAACGTTGGGCATGCTGTCATCAAAGAACGAAATCTGCCCGGGCGATACCCCGAGTTCGCGCTCAACGTGACGGTAGATCTCCGGATCTGGCTTGACCAACCCTATTTCATGGGAGACGAACTGGTGGGAAAACCACTGACCTAGCCCCAGATCATCACGAACCCTGGGCCATTGAATTTCATTCGCGTTGCACAAACACGCCACCCGACGCTGTGTCCGTGTCATCGCCACGATCTCTTGCGCGCCGTCGAAGATCTCGCCCATCCACGACTGCATCTCGTGCCGCAGTTCGTCCGCACCGATCGGAAGCCCAAACTCCTCAATCACCGCCGACGCGAACAACCTGAACGAGCGTCGTCCAGACTCGAACTCTTTGACGGCGTCGAATGACAACCAACGCGACTTGATTTGGTCGGGCGTCTGGCCGGTCCACTTGACGAACTTCGCCATGCCGCCGAGCTTGACGAGCACACCGCCGATATCGAAGACGACCACGTCCGACGGCGCTATATCCATCCGTCGTTGTCGGCCGTCTGTGGTCCACCAGCCTCACCGGTATTGACCACGCCACGGGGTTCGACGACCAGTACATGACACTCGTGCTCCGCCCGGGGCCTGTGTTCGACGCCTCTTGGCACCACGTACATTTCGCCCGCCGCGAGAGCGACCGCGCCATCGCGGAGTTCAATCGTCATCGCGCCGGCCAAGACAATGAACGCTTCGTCCGTGGTCTCGTGGCTGTGCCACACGAATTCACCTTCGACCTTGACCAGCTTGAACTGGTAGTCGTTCAGCTCGGCGATGACCTTCGGCGCCCACTGCTCACCGAACGTGGCCAACTTCTCCTGAAGATTGATCGCGTCGTGTTTCGCCATCTCTTTCTGATCCGATTGCTCGGGCGTTCTGTTTCGGCCGGCGACGCCGGTCTCCCGAACGCCCCCAGGCACGGAGCCTCCGAGTGTCGGCCGGTGACGCGCCCTCGTACGTTTCACTGCGGCAACGATCGACGCGGACGGTGCGTCACTGGCGAGGCGTAACCGCTGCGTCTACTGCGGCGGTCGCTGTTGCTCGCGGATGGCTCGGAACTCGCTCGTGGCGCTCCACTCCGGCCAGTCGTCCGACGCGGCCAGGCCGGCACCCATCTGATACATGAGCGTCAGGTCATCCAGCGCGCCGGTGAGATCCCAATCTGGCTTCACCTCGTCGGATACGGCGTGGTAGTCGTTGCTGGTGTATTCGTCACGCTTCTCGAGCCCGTATCCGGCGGGCTTGTCGAGGTAGTCGACACCGGGGTCCGCGTAGAACGCGGGGACGCCAACTCGGGCAAAGGAGAAATGGTCGGATCGATAGTAGAAGCCTTTTTCGGGTTCCGGGTCTGGATTGAGCACACGGCCAAGCCGGCCCGCAACCTCGGCGGCGACGCCGTCGAGACCGGACTGTCCCATGCCGACGATGGTCATGTCGCGCGTGCGACCCCACTGGTTGAGGACGTCCATGTTCAATGCCGCCACGGTCTGGCCGACGGGATAGAGGGGATGCTCGCCGTAGTAGCGAGAACCGAGCAGTCCCTGCTCTTCGGCGGTGACGGCGAGGAACAGCACCGACCGCCGCGGGGATGGTCCCTGGGTGAACGCCCGTGCGAGCTCGATGAGCCCGGCGGTGCCGGTGGCGTTGTCGGCGGCGCCGTTGTAGATTTGGTCGCCAGGAAGGCTGTCGTCTTTCCCGAGGTGGTCCCAGTGCGCCATGTAGAGCACCACCTCATCCGGTGCCTCGGAGCCGGGCAGTAGCGCGACCACGTTCTGCGAGTCGATCGTGCGAAGCGTGTTACGGACTCGCGTCCGTCCCGTGACACCGAGCGCGACTGGCTGGAAATCGGCCGCGGCGGCCTTCGCCTTTTCTGCTTCGAAGTCGAGACCGGCCATCTCGAACAGCGCGGCCGAGGCGTCGCGCTGGATCCAGCCCTCGATCGCGGCCCGGCTCATGTTGCGGTCGTCGGCGACGAGATCGAATGACTCGCCATACGGGCTGCTGCCGATGACTTCCCAGGGATAGCCGGCAGGGCCGGTCTCGTGAATGACGAGCGCGCCGGCGGCGCCCTGGGCCGCGGCGATCTCGTGCTTGTAGGTCCAGCGCCCGTAGTAGGTCATCGCCTCGCCGCCGAACAAGGTGGCGCTCGGCGGGTCGTTCACGAGGAAGAGGAGGATCTTGCCGGTAACGTCGACATCCTTGAAGTCGTCCCAGTCGTATTCCGGCGCCACCGCGCCGTACCCGACAAAGACGAACTCCGCATCGACGTCGACCTCGTCGACAACACGCTTCGTGTACGCGACATAGTCGACGCCGGGCTGGTACACACGCGACGCGCCCCCGCCCGTAATCGTCATGGTGTCGCCGTCGGCGGGGGTGATGCCGACCAGGGGGACGTTCTGCACCCAGGAGCCGTCGGGATTGCCAGGTTCGAGGCCAAGCGCCTGAAACTGTTCCGTCAGGTACGCGACAGTCAGAGCCTCGCCCGGCGAGCCGGGAGCGCGGCCTTCGAATTCGTCAGACGCCAGGCGCTCGATTTCGGCCAGCAGGGTGTCGGCGCTGATGCCGGCCGCGACGACCGACGGGGCACCGGCGGCATCGGATGCGGTCGACTCGGCCGGAGACGCAGACGGCCCCTGACAGGCGATCAACGCCAAACAGCTGGAAACAATACATAGGCTGCGCACGGCTCACCTCCCTGTGGCACTCGACTGGCGGCATGATACCCCCTGTTGGACATAGTGACTGGGGGGCTCCACTGGCGTCGGCGACCGGAGCCACTCGCGGTGGGGTCGGGGGGTTGATCCGTCGCATCAAGTCGCGATACTGGTCGACCTGAACCGTGGAGTGGTCCCGAACGGCAAGAATGTCCATCGACGGCGGCGGATCTCCGCGACGGAGAGGGCCTGCCCGGCTTCGTGGAGCAGGAGTTTCACAAGTTTCTCCAGTGCGGCGCCCTCGGGGCGGGCTTCGCCAGGGTCAGCCCGTGGCCACCGCG
>CAUZAY010000316.1:0-5091 GCA_963577695.1 Vicinamibacteria bacterium
CCCCCGCGGCGAGCTGTTGCGCCCAGGCGTGGTAGCTCTGAGCATCGCCCATGAGCAGCGGAAAGAATGGTGCGTTTCGGATTTGCCAGATGTGCACGGCTCGGATGAGCAGACCGACGACGAAGATAGCCGCGCCATACGGGAGAAACGTGCGTAGGGTCAGTGGATCGCGCGGGTGGGTCGCGTCTGCGCCCTTCTGCTCCGCCACGGCCGCTGCCGTGGCGTTCCTCGCCTCCATCGTGACGTCTTGCGTCGGGGTCGACGTGCGACGAGTAGGTTTCTTTCGTCGTCTAGCCACCACTCTGCTCCGCCAAGGCTCGCGCCGCCTCGCGAGCGTAGTACGTGATGATGATGTCGGCGCCGGCTCGGTGTATGGCGGTCAGACTTTCAAGCATCGCCCGGGCCTCGTCGAGCCAGTTCAGCTGCGCGGCAGCCTTGAGCATGGCGTATTCTCCACTGACTTGGTACGCGGCGGTCGGTTGGTGAAACGTACTCTTGACCCGTTGGATCACGTCAAGGTATGGCAACGCCGGTTTGACCATGATGATGTCCGCCCCCTCCTCGAGATCGAGCGCTACTTCGCGCAACGCTTCGTCGGTGTTGGCTGGGTCCATCTGGTGCGTGCGGCGGTCACCAAACGCGGGTGCCGAATCGACGGCTTCGCGGAATGGGCCGTAGAAGGCGGAACAATACTTGGCCGCGTACGACATGATCGCGACATCGTCGAAGCCACGCGCGTCGAGCGCGGCCCGGATCGCCGCCACGCGACCGTCCATCATGTCTGATGGAGCCACGATGTGTGCGCCCGCTTCTGCGTGGGAGACCGCCGCGTGGACCAGCTGCTCGACCGTGACGTCGTTGAGAATGCGGTCCCCGTCGAGGACCCCGCAGTGTCCGTGTGATGTGTACTCGCAGAGACAGACGTCGGTGACGACGGTGACGTCGGCGCACTGCTCGCGTAGCGCGCGGACGGCCGACTGCACTGGTGCCGCGGGGTCAGCGGCGGCCGACCCGGTGTCATCCTTGCCTCCCGGGAGTCCGAACAGCAGCACGGCCCGTACCCCGTCTGCCCGGGCGTCGGCCGTTTCACGAACCGCTTCGTCGACCGACAGTTGAAAGACGCCGGGCATTGACGAGATCTCTCGCCGGACGCCGTGACCCTCGACGACGAACAGTGGATAGACCAGTGCGTCCGCGGACAGTCGGGTTTCACGTACCAGTGATCGTATGCCGGAGGTGGTCCGGAGCCGTCGCGGGCGGCGGACCAGATTGAGCCCGCTCATCGGAGCTCTCCTTGGAGCGCGGCCGACTGCGCATGGGCGAGGATGGCGTCGACCATGGCCGGTATCGTGGACACGGTCGGCATGATCGTCGTCGCAATGCCCAAACGGCTCGCCACATCGGTCGTGACCGGTCCGATACAGGCAACATCCACTCGACCGAGCAGGTCGGGCGCCTGTTCTTCACCCAGCGCCTTCACGAAGTTCTTGACGCTGGACCCGCTGGTAAACGTCACGATGTCGATCCGGCGTTCGAGCAGGAGCCGGTAGATGTCAGGGCCGCCACCAGCCTCCAAGTCCACCGGCGCGGTCCGATAGGCGATCACCGTCGTCACCTTGGCGCCGGCCTGGCGCAATGTCGAGGGCAAAAGGTCTCGCGCGAGATCGCCGCGCGGGAGTAACACGGTGTGACCGGTCAGGTCGTGGTCTCGACACATGGCCCGGACGATCTCCGCAGAACGGTACTCCTCCGGGATCAGGTCGACCTTGAGACCGTATCTCGACAGTGCGTTCGCCGTGGCGGGTCCCACGGCGCAGAGTCGAACGCCTTTCAGGGCACGGACATCCGTCGGGCCGTTGAGCAGCCGCCGCATAAAGTAGACGACGGCGTTCGCGCTGGTGAAGACGAGCCAGTCGAAGGTATCGACCCGGTCGCAGACTTCATCGAGCGGCGCCAGATCGTCAGGTTCCTCGATTTGGATCGTCGGTACTTCCACCGCGTTGGCGCCGAGCTGTTCGAGTCGGTCCACCAGGTCGGAGGCCTGGGCTCTCGGACGGGTGACCACGATCTGGCGCCCGAACAACGGGCGCGTGTCGAACCAGCGCAGGTGGTCCCGCAGTCCGATCACTCGACCGACGACCAGCACCGCCGCCTCTCGTTGGTCGGGTCCACTGACGAGCTCGTCGATCTCGGCGAGCGAGCCCTGCACGGTGTGCTGGGTCGGTAGTGTGCCGCGGTAGATGACGGCGGCGGGCTCGCTGTCGGCGCGCCCGTGACGCCGGAGCGCCTTGACCATGGCGGCTAGCTGTGGGCCGGCGCCGTAGGTGACGATAGTGCCGGAGACGCGGGCCAAGTGGCTCCATGCGACCTTCGGTGGCGCATCGGTTTCGCCCTCATGCCCCCGTACGAGTGTCAGCGTGTCACCGGCTTCCGGATAGGTCACCGGAATGCCGGCGAACGTCGGGCTGCCGATGCCGGACGGGATCCCCGGCACGACCTCGAACGGCACACCCTGCTCGTGCAGAAACAGAGCCTCCTTGCCCCCGCTGTCGAAGACGAACGGGTCGCCCCATTTGAGACGGGCCACCGTTTTGCCCTCGCGCGCTTTCTCAGCCAGCAGCAGGCAGATGGCGTCTTGTTCGAGCGGTCGCGGCGCCGCCGCCCCGACGTCGATCGTCTCGGCGTCAGCGCGGACCAAGCGCAACATTCGTTGATGGACCAGGTGGTCGTACACCACGACGTCGGCCGTGGTCAGATACCGATGTCCCTTCAGCGTCAACAACCCGGGGTCGCCGGGTCCGGCGCCGATGAGATAGATCCGAGCTTCGTTCATGGCGTTGGCGTGTCTGTGGTCGTGGCAGTTCTGGCCTGCTCCAACAACGGCCCGGCGCCGTCTGCCAGGAGACTCTCGGCCACGGCGACACCCAGCGCTCGTGGGTCGGTGGCGGCCTCGACGCCCTCACGTCGCAGCACCCGAGACCCGTCCAGAGAGGCGACGACCGCGCGCAGCGTGAGCCTATCGTCCAGCCGTTCGGCAAACGCCCCGATGGGAACCTGACAGCCGCCGCCCAGCGTGGCGACGACGGCGCGCTCGGCCATCAGTGCCCCGGCGGTCGCCGCGTCGTTGAGCGATTCCAGCCGGCCGATGGTCTCATGGTCGTCAGCGCGTGTCTCGATGGCGATGATGCCTTGCCCAGGGGCTGGCACACAGGTGTCCAGGTCGACCGTGGCCGAGATACGGTCATGGTACCCCAGCCGTTTGAGACCAGCCGCTGCGAGAATGATCAGGTCGTAGTCACCGGTGTCCAGCTTTCGCAGGCGGGTGTCGACGTTGCCTCGAATGAGGCGAAACCTGGCCGTCGGCCACGCTCGACTCAGCTGAGCGACCCGCCTGACGCTGCCACTGCCGATCCGCGGGGTCTGGCCGAACGCGTTGCCGAGTTCGCGGGTCGGCAGCTCCGGCAGCGGGGTGGCTCCAGCCGGGAGGACGACGGCATCCCGAGCGTCTTCACGCGGAAGGACCGCGGGGATGGCGAGGCCGTCTGGCAGTTCGGCCGGCATGTCCTTCGCACTATGCACCGCCAGGTCGATGTCGCCTTGCTGCAGTGCGTGTTCGATTTCCTTGACGAACACGTTCTTGCCACCGACGGTTGACAGCGACACGTCGGTCAGGCGGTCGCCGGTGGTCTTGATCACCACGAGTTCGCAGCTGTCTCCACTCCGCGCGTGGATCTGCGCCGCTACGCGTTCGGCTTGCCAGAGCGCCAACGGACTACCGCGGGTGCCGAGTCTGAAAGACGTCACGATGTCACCGGCGTCTTCGACGTTGAGGCCCGTGTGGTGTCGGAAGACCCGGCGTCGTCCACATCATCGGTACGGTTTGCGTTGTCGGCGGGGTGAGGTTCGGACAGGCTGAAGAGCTGCGTGAGGGCCTCGGCATACTGAGCCGCCGTCTCGTCGTCGTCGGTGGTCTTCAACCGTTCCGTCGGTGTCAGCAGCAGCTTCTGCACCAGGAGTCTGGTCACCTCTTCCAGACGGGCGCGAGCGTCTGGTGAGAGCCCGTTGAGCTTGGGCGCCAGCCGCTCGAGCTCTGACTCTCGGACTGCCTCGAAGCGACGTCGTAGCGCGACGAGCGTCGGGATCGACCCTCTGGAGCGCTGCCAGACGACAAACTCGTCCACTTCCGCGCCAATCATCGCTTCAGCGTGGGCGGTCTGTTCCTGCCGTCGGACGAGGTTCTCGTTGATCATCGCCCGCAGGTCGTCGATGTTGTACAAGAACACCTGCTCGAGCTCGCCCGCGGCCGGGTCGACGTCACGCGGTAATCCGATATCGACGATGAACAATGGCCGGTTTCGGCGGGCACGCATGACGCGCGAAATGGAGGCGGCGCTAATCAGCGGCGTTTGAGCCCCGGTTGCCGTCACGACGATGTCAGCGTGGAGGAACTCGTCGTCGACGGCCGACCAGGAGACCGCGCTGCCTTCAACCTTGCGAGCGAGTGCCTCGGCTCGGGTGAGTGTCCGGTTGGTGACGACGATCTGCGCCACCTGGTGCGACTGGAGGTGGATGGCGGTCAGCTCCGCCATGTCGCCGGCGCCGACCACGAGCACCCGACGGTCCTTCAGGTTGCCGAAGATCTTCCGGGCGAGCGAGATGGCGGCATAGCTAACCGACACCGCGCCTTCGCCCAATCCGGTATCAGCCCGCACCTTCTTGCCTGCCGCGAAGGACGACATGAACAGCTTGTTCAGCAACGAGCCGGTGCGCCGCTCGCCCGACGCCGTGGCAAAGGCCTCTTTGACTTGTCCGAAGATCTGCGGCTCGCCCACGATGAGCGAATCGAGCCCGGCTGCCACCCGGAACAAGTGGCGCGCGACGTCGGCGCCCGTGCGGACATAGAGGTGCGGCGTCAGTTCTGACTCAGGGATGCCGTGGAAGCGGCTCATGAATCGACCCAGGTCACCACGCGTGGTGTCGACGTTCTCGCAGGCGACGTAGATCTCGGCGCGATTGCAGGTCGTGAGCACCACCGCTTCGGGGGGGGCCGGGCAGACCGCGAGCTCCCGCAGTGCCTCCGCCACGCCGCGC
>CAUZAY010000317.1:0-5073 GCA_963577695.1 Vicinamibacteria bacterium
GGTCGTCGAGCAAGAGCCCGCCAGCGAGTCGGATACTGAACTGCACAAGCGGGAGCTCCCGGTGCTCGATGCCGCGCACCGCCATCCCATTGGCGAGGTCGGTCGTCCAGACCGCCGGGGTCTGGAGCTGCGGGCGTTCGGCCAGGGCCGGCGCCGTGGACCGGTCGATGCGAGACGGGGTCTTCTCGAACGGTGGGGACGTGTCTCCGGCGGCCGTCGGCTCGGCGTCGGGCACGATGGCCTCCGCGGCGACGGCGGCCGGCTCGGACCCATCGAGGGCCAGCTCGACCTCGCCTCGCGGTACGAAGCTGGTGGCGATATGGGGCCGCCCGGCGATGTACTCCCGATACACTCGCATCACATCGTCCGCGGTCACGGCGCGCAATCGTCGGAGGTCTTCCGTGACGAACCCGGGGTCGCCCGCCAGCACGCTGTAGTTCGCCAGCTGGAACGACTTGCCCAGCACGCTGGCGATACGGTTGTAGAAACCGGTCTCGAGTCCAGCCGTGATCCGTTGAAGATCGTCCTCACCCACCCCTTCAGACTCGAAGCGGGCGAACGCCCGGTCGAAACTCTCGAGGACAGCGTCGAGATCGGTCCCTGGGAAGGCGCGGGCCGACAGCTCGAACTGGCCCGCCAGCTCGCGCTGCGGATGACTCGCATTCACCGCCGGGGCGCGCATGTCCTCTTCCACCACCATCTGATAGAACGGCGACGTGCGACCATCGGCCAGCAGCGCGCTCAGGGCGTCGAGCGCGTAGGAGTCTGGATGGTAGGCCTCCACCGTGGGCCAGGCCATGGTCAGCATCGGCACCTGCGCGAAGTTGTCTTCGTGCACCAGGCGCGTGGTCGCCTCGACCACACCGGGCGCGGGGGCTCCGTGGGGGATGTCGTCGCCGCGTGCAATCTCTCCGAAGTAGGTCTCGACGAACGCACGTGCCTGGTCAGGGTCAAAGTCGCCCGCTACTACCAGGGTGGCGTTTTGTGGGCCGTAGTACCGCTCATAAAACTGACGCACATCGTCCAATGTGGCCGCTTGCAGATCCTCAAGCGAGCCGATGATCTGCCAGTTGTAGGGATGGTCGTCCGGAAAGAGATTCGAGTCGACGACGAATTCCGTGTGTCCGTAGGGCCGATTGTCGTAGCTTTGGCGCTTCTCGTTCTTGACGATCTGCTTCTCGTTTTCGAGGCTCGGCTCGTTCACCGTATTGATGAAGAAGCCAAGGCGATCAGCCTCCATCCACAGCACACGTTCGAGGGCGTCCTGGGGGACCACCGTGTAGTAAATGGTTGTGTCGTTGGAGGTGCCGCCGTTGAAGGTGCCACCCAGCGCCGGCACGCCGTTGATGAATCCGCCAGGTCCCACGTTCTCCGAGTTCTGGAACAGGAGGTGCTCGAACAGGTGGGCAAACCCGGTTCGACCGGGCGTCTCTCGAGCGGAGCCGACGTGATAGAGCACCGCCACGGCCACGACGGGGTCCGAGTGATCCTGATGCAGCAGCACCTGGAGGCCATTCTCGAGGGCGTACTGCTCGAACGGCAGTTCGAGTTCGATGTCGGGGGCCGTGTCTGTGTCGCTGGGCGGAACCACCGTGCACGCGAGCAGCGGAAGCAGCGGGAAGACCAGAAGATGCAGAAGGCGTGGGTGGGGCATACGGCACTCCGTCAGAGGCATGATTGCGCAGGCCCCAGTCTACCCTCGTCACGCCCTTTCGTCCGCGCGCCGCGCTACCGACTTATGCAGCGAATCACGGTTACAGGACACTAGCAGGTCGCCGAAAATGTCAGAGGGGGGTTTTCTGACGAGGCGCCTGCGTGGCAAGGCGCGACGAGGGAGCATGCAGGTGGCATGTGACCGAGGAAGCAACGCCGTCTACGCGGGCGCCTCGTCAGAAAACCTAGGTCGCCCGCATCACCCCGAGCAGGTCGGGGAGGGTCGGCCGCTTGCCATGCATCAGGAGCGCATAGCGGAACACCTTGGCCGAGAGCCAGCCGGACACCGCGATCCCGAGCACCAGGAGCCCGATACCCAACGAGACCTCCCAGAGCGGCGGTGGCAGGACGTTGACTCGGGCCAGCATGACCAATGGCGTGAACGGCGGCAACAGGCTGAGCACCCGCGTCGCCGTCGTGCTGGGATTGCCGATGACGTAGATCGTGGACATGAACGCGAGCACCATCGGGAGGATAGCCGCGAACATCGACTGACCGAACTCTTCGGTACTCGTATAGGTGGCCGCGATAGTCGCGAAGACAATGGAATACAGGCAGTAGCCAAGCGTGAAGAAGACCGAGAAGTAGAAGATGAGCCGCATATTCAGGATGGCAGCCAGGTCTATGCCGGCCAGGTCAACACTCATCGAGAGCATCGGCAGGGCGTAGAGCAGTCCAACCAGCGCGGCCGCGACCCAGACCGCGAGTTGGGTCAACCCGGAGCCCAACACGCCGACGATTTTTCCGGTCATGAACTCGGTGGTGGCGACGGCGCCCAAGATGACCTCGATTAACCTTGAGGCCTTCTCCTCCACGATCGCCAGCGCCATACCCTGGCCGTTGATGAGCACCGCCATGTACAGCAGCATCGAGAGCACCAAGGTGCTGAACAACGCCGCTCGGAATCCACCCTCGCTCTCGCCATCGGCTGACACCGTGACCGTGGCCAGATCCGCACGTTGCAGCGAGCGCACCTGGGCGACGTCGACCCCGGTGTCGGCCAGCAACCGGTCCAGCACCGTCGCTTCCACCGCGCGTTCGAGTTCTCGGAGCACGGTCTGATTGCCGGTTTCGCGAGCGTAGTAGCGGCCCGGCGCGACGATCGTCGGATCGACCCGCAGCAGGAGATAGCCGTCGATCTGCTCGTCGCGGACTGCCGCCGTGAACGGCGCCCGCGATGTTTCGGAGTCGTCCTGAATCGTCGCCTGGTCGGTGACGACGACCCGGGGCTGCTCGATGTTGCCGATATGCTCGACCAACGGGGCGCTCAGGCCGGTGCCGGTATCGACGACGGCCAGGTGCAATTCCTCGGCTCCAGTCCCCGAGGTGATGATCGGCATGACGAACATATACAGGGCCATGAACGCCGGGACCATGATGGTGGTGACGATGAAGGCGCGGTTACGCACCCGAGCCAGATACTCGCGGCGGGCGATTCTTGCGACCTGGGTGAGATTTATGATCACGCGGTCTCCTGTGTGGTGTCGTCCCGGTGTCCCACTTTTCCCAGGTAGATTTCCTCGATGTGCGGGTGGTCCAGCCTGATCGCCTGGATGGTGACTCGGTCGACTACGGCCCGGATGACGGTCTGGGCGTCCGTGTCTGGCTCGAGCTCCAGCCGGGCTTCGTGGCCGGTGTCTTCGCAGTGGCGCACGCCCGTGAGGTTGCCGAGCGCCCCCCGGGCGCCGTGATACTCGATCGCGATCGTGTTGCGGCCGTACCCCGCCTTGATCTCCGCGAGGTTGCCGGTCAACACGGGCCGTCCTTGATGAATGAGGCAGATGGACTCGCACAGCGCCTCCACCTGTTCCATACGATGCGTTGAGAGCACGACCGTCGCGCCGCGTTCGCGCTGTTCGAGAATTAGGTCTTTGAGTAGCCGGGTGTTGATCGGGTCGAGTCCGGTGAACGGTTCGTCGAGCACGATCAGCTCTGGGTCGTGAATGACCGCGGCGGCGAACTTTACCTTTTGCTGCATGCCCTTCGACAGCTCGCTCGTCAATGACTGTGCGTTGGCCGTGAGCCCGACGCGTGCGAGCCATTTGTCTGCCCGGCGTGTCGCCTCGGCGTGGTCGAGCCCACGAATCGACGCGAGAAACGCCAGTTGTTCGGCCACCTTCATCCGGGCGTACAACCCACGCTCTTCTGGGAGATAGCCAATGCGATGCCGGACCGACAACGGGTTCCGTGACCCGAGGATGTCGACCGTGCCCCCGTCGGGCACGTAGATGCCAAGCGCGATGCGAATGGTCGAGGTCTTGCCGGAGCCGTTGGGACCGAGCAGCCCAAAGATGCTCCCGACCGGTACGCGGAGATCGAGCCCGTCTACCGCGGTCTTGTCCGCGAACCGCTTGACGAGTTGGTGACAGGCGAGCGCCGAGGTGTCGGGTTGTGCATGTAGTTGGACTTGGTTCTCGAATGTACTACGCTGACCGTTTCCATTTGTTCGTCGGGAACCTCACGGCGGTCTCTTCCGTGTACGCTTAGAGTTATGAGGGCACGTGAGGCAGCGAGGGGAAGATCTCCCTGGGCGCGGAGTGGCTCGACGTTACTGCTGACGGCGGCGGTGTTGTCCACCGGCTGTTACGGGGCTCGTAGTTCTAGCCAGCCGGTACCGCGTCTCCCGCACCCACCTTTTGACCAGGTCACAGAGACCGCGCAGGCGCCGTTCCGGTTCGCCGTGTTCGGCGATCAGAAGGGGCCCGCGAAGAGCGGCGGGTGGGACGCTCTGCTTCGTCAGGTGCGCGCGTTGGAGCCCCCGCCGTTGTTTCTGCTCGACACGGGCGACATCGTCGAAAACGGCACGTACAGTGACCAATTCGTGCAACTGGACGAGATTCTGTCTGTGGTCGATGACGTCCCCTATTTGTTGGCCGTCGGCAACCACGAGATTGACGACGATGACGTGAGGGCGAAGGGGCACGTCGTCGAGTTGCTGGGCGACGTCATCGGTCGGGACCAGTTTCGGGTCGAGCGCCTGTACTACGCCAAGACCGTTGGACTGCTCCGGCTGCTAATCCTCGACAGCAACGATCTGGTCTACCCGGCGCGGGGGAGCTGCAAGGGGCGGTATGCGGCCGGCGACCGCGGGGCCGAGCAACTCGCGTGGCTTGTGGCCGAGCTGACGCGGTCCTGGGACGGTCCCACGGTTGTGGCGTTCCACCACACGGTGATGCTCTCGGCCACGAAGCATAGGACCACGCACGGTGCATGTGGAACGGCGCCTACGCCGCGCACGGCGATCGCACGTTGCCGGAGATTTTGATCGACGGTGGCGTGGACGTGGTGTTGACCGGGCATACCCACACCTACGAGGTGTTGCGTCTTGCTCGCGGAGCACGTGTCATGTTGAGCGTGAAT
>CAUZAY010000318.1:0-5038 GCA_963577695.1 Vicinamibacteria bacterium
TGGCGACGAGGATGGCACCCCAACGGGATGAGCGCCTCGAGCACCTCCCTCAGACCGTCGGCGGTCTCGGCTGTCACACGCAGGCGAAGGTGCGAAAACTCCTCGTTCGTACGCCCGATCGAGAATTCGAGCACGTCGAACGTCGCTCCGCGCTCGATGACCTTGTCAAAGACGGAGGTCAGCAGCTGCGAGTCGATCAGGTGACCGTCGGCTTCGACGATCTCGCTATGGGACTGGTCTGACATGAGGCAAACGTCGAACCGACTTAGCTATGGGCGGGCTGAGTCGAGTGATCGGCCAGAAACGCCTCGAACTCGCGAAGCGAGCGACCCAAACGCGTCGGTTCCGTCAACTGGTCCGTCATGACGTTGGAGGTCTTGTACCCGTTGCCCGTCACGCACACCACGATCGACTCGTCACGTGGAATGGTCCCAGCGTTCAGCAAGTTGATCGTGGCGGCCAACGTGGTGCCGCCCGCGGGTTCAGTGAAGATCCCCTCGGTACGGGCCAGCAACCCGATCGCGTCGAGAATCTCCGGATCGGTCGCACGAGCACCAGAACCTCCGCTGCCTCTGACAGTCTCCAGCACCTGATACCCGTCGGCCGGGTTGCCGATGGCGATGGACTTGGCGATGGTGTCCGGTTTCACCGGCTCGGGATGCGTGGCGCCACTCTCCAACGCGTTGACGACCGGCGAGCAGCCGGCCGCCTGCGCCGCGTAAATCCGCGGCAGGTCGCCGGACGCGAGCCCGATTTCCCGCAGCTCACGGAACGCCCGCCCAATCCGCGGCAGCAAGGTACCGCCCGCGACCGGTGACACCACATGCTGTGGATAGCGCCAGCCCAACTGTTCGACAATCTCGAAGCCGTAGGTCTTGGCACCTTCGGCGTAGTAGCTGCGCAAATTGATATTGGCGAACGCCCAGCCATACCGGTCGCCGACCTGTGTGCAGAGCCGATTCACGTCATCATAGTTGCCGTCAATCCCGACCACGTGCGGCGCGGCCACCGACGAGCCGACGATCTTGCCTGGTTCCAGGCTCTGCGGGATGAAGACGTAGCATGTCAACCCGAGCCGAGCGGCATGAGCCGCCACGCTGTTCCCCAAATTGCCGGTGGACGCGCATCCGAATGTCTCAAACCCCAGTTCTATCGCCCGCGTCGCCGCTACCGGCACCACCCGGTCTTTGTAGGACAGGGTCGGGTGATTGACGGAGTCATCTTTGATATAGAGCTCGTCGACCCCCAATTCGCGCGCCAGTCGATCCGCCCGCACCAGCGGGGTGAAGCCCGAGTGCAGACCGGTGAGCGGCTCACCCTGGATCGGCAGCAGCTCCCGATAGCGCCACAAGTTGCGAGGCCGCTCCGCGATCGCGTCCCGCGTCAGGGTTTTCCGAGCGGCCCCGTAGTCATAGCACGCCTCCAGCGGGCCCAGGCACTGGTCGCACACATACAACGCCTTGGCTGGAAACTCGGTCTTGCACATCGCACACCTCAGCCCGATGAACACACTCATGCGCGCGCTTCTCCCCTCGAGAGGATCGGCAGCCACAGCGGCGGCCGTACGTGAAAATCGAACTGACCAATCTCGTTCAACGCCGCCGCCACCGACGCGGAGTCGCACGACTCCAACGTCATGACGAACGGCAACTCCGTCTTCGCCCACCCGGGCTCCTGCCACACCGCGTCAACGTTGATCGCGTGGCGCGAGAACACCTCGGCAAGCGCAGCAATGATGCCCGGCCGATCGCGAATCATGAACCGCACATAGTGCGGCGCGTCGAACTCTCTCAACACCGGACGGCGGCCCGGTTGGGTGGTGGCCGCGCCTCGTTCCGGCGCGCCACGCGCAATCGCCAGCAAGTCCGAGACGACCGCGACAGCGGTGGGGTCGCCCCCGGCACCAAACCCGGAGAATGCCGTCTCGCCACCGAATTCGCCATCGACGACGATGATGTTCTGGGTCCCGTCGACCCGAGCCAGGGACGAGTCGTCTGGCACGAGGACCGGTTGCACCGCCGCGCGAATCTGCCCACTCTCCGGCAGCAACTCAGCCCGAGCCACCTGCCGGATCACACATCCGAGCCGCTTCGCGTACGAGAAATCGATCGGGGAGATGGGTCTGATCGAGCCCAGCGGGATGTCATCGACACCGACCTCACAGCCCAGTCCCACGCCAATGAGAATCGCCAGTTTGGCCTGGGCGTCGAATCCGTCGACATCGGCGGTCGGATCCGCCTCGGCGTATCCGAGCCGCTGCGCTTCGGCGAGCACGTCACCATAGGCGACGCCCTCCCGTTCCATGCGCGTCAAGATGTAGTTACAGGTCCCGTTCAGGACCCCTTGAATCCGATACAGTCGATCACCCGCGATCCCCTCGCGGAGGGCCCGCACAATCGGCACGCCCCCTGCCACCGCGGCCTCGAACAGGAGGGGGCGTTCGGCCTGGCGCGCCACCTGCCCCAACGACGCTCCGTCGTGTGCGATCACCTGCTTGTTGGCAGTGACCACAGCCACCCCGGCCGACAGCGCCTTCTCGATCCATTCGCGTGCGGGCGACCGCCCGCCGATCAATTCCACCACCACATCCACCGAGCCGTCGAGGATATCGTCGAACGCGTCAGTCCATACGACGGTCGGCGCCACCCAGTCCACCTTCTTCCGGCTCACCTGCCGGTTGCAAATGTGGGTGAGTTGGAGCGACGGATGGATGTCACCCGACAGGTTTCGCGCGACGGCCTGCCCCACCGTGCCAAACCCGGCAATCGCGACCCGACAAGGCCCCACCCGCTCGGTTGTGCTCATCATCGGTACCCGTGTGCGTGATGCGATTCCGAGATCTGCCCGTAGGGGACAAAAAAAAAGCCATCACCCGCTCGGATGATGGCCTGTTCAGACTCAGCGTGTCGCTGTCAGCTACATCACCCGCATTGCCCGCGCGTCGCGGGCGCCATCGTTGGGACCACGGTCGTGGAAACGGTCCTATTCGCAGGCATACTGGTCACGCGTGCAGACGCTACGCATATCCTGTCGAGCTTAACTCCGTGGCTGCCGGCGAGTCAACATGCGCCCCCACCGATCCAGACCTGTCTGTCCGGCACGGCCGCCCCGGTTGACACCCGTCAGACCGAGGAGTAGTATCCGCCGCGATCGCGTCGCTCCCACCACACCATGCCCACCCGTTCCAAGTGGCAGTCCCTGCCCACTGAAGCCATCAACCCCCGCACGCTCTCGATGGATCGGGCGTCGACCGAAGAGATCATCGATCTGATGATCCAGGAGGATCGACGCACGGTTGCCGCGGTGCATCGGGAGAAGGCGCGGGTCGCCATCGGGGCGGAGTTGATCACGGCCGCGTTTCGAAAGGGCGGACGACTCGTGTTCGTCGGCGCCGGTACGAGTGGCCGGCTTGGTGTGCTGGAAGCGGCAGAAATGCTGCCGACCTTCGGCACCCCGGCCCGACTCGTCCAGGCGGTCATGGCTGGGGGCCGAGACGCGTTCTTCAAACCGCGCGAGGGCGTGGAGGACAACTTCGAAGAGGGGGCGCGCGCGGCCAGCCGGTTGCGCCTGACCAACAAGGACGTGCTCGTCGGCGTCTCCGCCAGTGGCATGACCCAGTTCGTACGGGGTGCCCTCACCCGAGCCCGCGGAGTCGGTGTGAAGATCATCTTCGTCACCTGCTGGCCCGGATCCGAACTGCAAACCTTCGTCGATGTCATCATCGCACCGGCGGTCGGACCGGAGGTCATCGCTGGATCGACCCGGCTCAAGGCCGGGAGCGCCACGAAGATGGTGCTCAACATGCTGACCACCATCTCCATGGTGCATATCGGCAAGACCTACGGCAACCTGATGGTCGACGTACAGACCGGGTCCGAGCAACGTCGGGACCGCGCGCGCGGCATCATCACGACCGTGACCGGTCTCGACTACGATGCCGCCGGGGCCCTGCTCCGGCGCGCGCGGTGGAACGTCAAAGCCGCCATCGTCATGGAGAAAACCGGCGACACCTACGCCAAGGCGCTCACCCGCCTCAAGCGCGCCGGCGATTCCGTGCGCAATGCCATCGGCGAAGATGTCGAGCCACGCCTGCGTGAACGGCTCGCCCGACCCCCGCTCGCCGCGCGTTGACACTGTAGGTTCCGGGGCGATGCCGTCGATTTCGTTCTCCTACCCTTAGGCCTCTGCCCAGAATAAACTTACCACTGGGCCGCCGGGGCATCCCGCGACGTCCCAAGATGGCAAGCGTATTCTGGTCAGAGACCTTAGCTGTGCATTTGGCTCCAACCGCCCGTCGGTCGACATCCGTCGCCGTCGTGTTCGGTGCGTGCATCTCATTCTGGCTCGGGCTCTCCGCCGCAGCGGCGGGCCAGGCCACCGCGGGGCTCTCGAACACGCGACAGTCCCTCAGGTCCCGGACCGCCATCGAACGACTGGTTGACGACGCGTCGCGGGCCGGCTTCACCATCCTCCTGGTCGAAGTCTCAGACCTCGCCCCCGAGCCGGCACCGGCCGCACGGTCCCGAAGCCGGCGTGACCGCGGCCCATCGGCCGGCGTAGATGACGAGCGGCGTCGGCGCGACCGACGGGGCGACGACCGATTGCAGCAGCTGCTGACCGCCGCCAGGCGCCGCGGACTGCGTGTCCACGCCGGGATTCAGGTCACCCGTGCCACCCGTGCCGGTCCGCTGCCCACGTCCCGAGGACATATCGTCCACCGGCACCCGGAGTGGATCATGGTCCCTCGCGACCTCGCCGGCCGCCTCGCGCGCCTGGATGTCAAGGACCCCACCTATCTCGCAGCCATCGATCGGTGGACCCAGCCGTCACCAGACGGCGTGGACGGCCTCTACCTGTCCCCCATCCTTCCGGAGGTCGCCGAACACATCAGCGAGCGGCTGACTCAGCTACTGGATCGGTACTGCTTTGACGGCGTGCTCCTTGACTCCACCCAGTTCCCCAGCAGTGACTTCGACTATGTCCGAGCCGCGGTGGCCGCGTTCCGAGCCGAGATCGCGGATGGTCTGACCGTGGCGGC
>CAUZAY010000319.1:0-5031 GCA_963577695.1 Vicinamibacteria bacterium
TTGACCGACAACACGACGATACGCGCCTTGCGCACCGCAGCGCGATTGTCGTGGGTCGTTCGCACGCCGAACAGGCGCTTCACCTCGTCGAGGCGTGCCTGGTGGAGGTCGGCGGCCGTAATCGCTTCCGGCTCGACCAACTTGTGACGCAGCAAGCCGCCGATCATCGCCTCACCCATTGCGCCGGCACCGATGAATGCAACCGGTGCGTCGTCGAGAATCGTGGACCGTTTCAAAGAAACCGCTCCTTTCGACCGAGCCAAAGCGTCTATGTTACCTGCCTGCCTCCGGCCTCGTACTCCTGTATCCTTCCAATGCCGTGCCGCCAGCGTCCGCAACGGCAACGGACCCTTCGACGCCGAACGACGCACCGTCCATGGATCCGGTGACCCACACGCTCGTCGGCGCCAGCCTGGCGCAGACCCGATTCGGTCAGGTCCGGTTCGGGACAGCGACGCTAGTTATCGGCGCGAACCTGCCGGACATCGACGCCGCGACCTACTTCCTGGACAACCAGTTGTCCGTCGGATTCCGACGCGGATGGACCCACGGTCCCCTCGCAATGGCGGTACTCCCGGCGCTGCTCGGATGGGTCATACACCAGGTCGACCTGTTCCGGTGCCGACGGGACCCAGCCGCCACGCCGGTGTCGCTCGGACGGTTGATGGCCCTCTCCTACCTCTCGGTCCTGTCCCATCCGGCGCTCGATTGGATGAACACCTACGGCGTGCGGCTCCTGATGCCGTTCGATGGCCGCTGGTTCTACGGCGACAGCCTGTTCATCATCGATCCATGGGTGTGGCTCCTACTCGGCACGGTGGTCGTGCTGGCGCATAGTGGGTCGCGGCTTCAGACCGCCGGCTGGATCGCACTCGGCAGCATCACGACCGGGTTGGTGACCTTGTTCCCCGGCATGCCCGCCCCAATTGGTGTGCTCTGGTGTCTGGGGGTCGCGAGCATTGCTGGACTGCGTGTCTGGGGCGGACTGCAGCACCGCCTGCGACAGGTCGCGACCGTCTGCCTGGTGCTCGTCGGGGGCTACCTGGTCGGCATGGTCAGCCTCTCGCGGCTGGCGCACGAACAGGTCACGCAATGGGCCCGGGACCGTGGATTCGAACCACGTCGCATCATGGTGGGCCCGGTACCGGCAGACCCCTTCCGTCGCGACGTCCTGGTCGCTGATGACCGCCACTACCACCGTGTGCGGCTGGACTGGCTGGCTGAAGACCGGATCACGCCGGTGGGGACGCAGACGGCGATCGGTGACGACCATCCGGCGGCGGCGGCGGCGCTGGCCGCGCCCGAGCTGTGGGGCTTCGCGACGTGGACCCGGTTCCCCAGCTTTATTGTGGAACCGACGACAGACGGCTACCGCGTGACGATCGCCGACGTCCGATTCGGCGGCGGCGTCATCGAGCTTGACCGAGCACTGCGGCCGATCTCCAGGCGCCCCTGACAATGCCTGCGCTGTTCGGGCCCGGGTCGGTGCAGTCGGGCGGCGGGAGCGGGCATCCCGGTCCGCGAACCGGTCGACGAGCCCAGCCCTCCTCACCTTGGCCCCCGAAGCGCTTGGCGCGGGCTAACGGGTGCCTGGTCCCGACACCGAGGGAAAAGCGAGCGCGGAGCTGGTCCCAGACCCGGCGCTAAAACTCCGCGCCCGCGCACGGGCGCGCAGGTGCGCCTAGGCGCCATCCAGGGCGGAAACCTCGGGGCATACTGAAGAACGACCGGAGCGATTTTCGGAGCGCGGCGCCCAGCTGGCTAGACGCGACGAGGGAGCAGCCAGGCGGGCGACCCGCCCGGCCGGGCGGGGGTGACCGAGGAAGCAACGCCGTCCAGACGGGCACCTCGGCAGGAAACCTAAATCTCCGGCGCGTAGGAGCCGAAGCTCCACAGGTGCCCCTCGGGGTCACGTGCCACGTACTCGCGCGACCCGTACGGCGTTTCTTCCATCGGCGTGACGATCTCCGCTCCAGCCGCCTTGGCGTGGTCGTGGTGCGCGAGGACATCGTCGACGTGGACGTAGATGCCCTGAGTGGTACCGCCGGCCTCGGCGGGCGTCTTCATATTCATCTCGTCTGGTTCAGCCGTCCCGATCATCACCACGCCACCACCGTAGCGGAGTTGGGCATGTGCGATGGTCCCCTTCGGTCCCGGCACGATCATCTGCTTCTCGAACCCGAAGGTGTGTGCCAACCACTCGAATGCAGCGGGTGCGTCGTCGTACCGGAGAAAGGGGAAGATGCGCGTCGGCGTATTGCTCATGTCCTTGATACTCTCCATATCTCGAAAGAAAGTCACGCGTGTTGGACGATGTCCAGTCATCAATATCTCCACTTCGACGTGTTTACCCGGCGCCCGCTGGCGGGGAACCAGCTCGCGGTGTTTCCACACGCATCCGAGCTCGACGCCGACGTCATGCAACGTGTGGCCTTGGAGATGGCGTTCCCGGAAACCACTTTTGTCCTGCCGCCGCAAGACCCGGACACGGACGTGAAGATGCGCATCTTCACGCCGCGCCGTGAGTTGCCGATGGCCGGACACCCCACCATCGGCAGCACGTTCGCGCTCGCCCGAGAGGGCTTCATCGGACCGGATCGCGACGCGGTCGTCTTCGAGCTCGGCGTCGGCCCCACACCGGTGTCCTTGGAATGGACAGGCGACGAGCTCGCGTTCGCCTGGATGACTCAGCCGCTCCCCGAGTTCGGTCAGGTGGTCGACGCACCCACAGCGGTGGCCGCGACGTTGGGACTCGACCCCGCTCGGCTTCGCGCCGACCTTCCCGTCCAGGTCGTCTCGTGCGGCATCCCGGTGCTCTTCGCGCCCCTTGTGACCCGGGCCGCGGTCGACGCGGTCCGGTTCGCGCTGGCCCCCATTCAACCGGTGTTCGAGCAACACGGCCTCGATGTGCTCCCGGTGTTCGTGTTCTCGCTCGAGCCGGGACACGACGACGCCACCGTCTACAGCCGGATGTTCGCCCCGGCGTTCGGCATTCCGGAAGACCCTGCCACCGGCGGCGCGTCCGGTCCGCTGGGCGCGTATCTGTTGCGACATGGCGCGGTGTCGGCGCAGGCGGCGCACCAGATGGTCAGCCTGCAGGGGGTGGCGATGGGTCGGCCGAGCCGGGTGCATATTTCAATAGCGTCCGAGGGCGGTTCAATCACATCCGTACGTGTTGGCGGCGCGGCCGTACTCGTCGCTGAAGGGACGCTGCGGCTTCCTCAACCTCACTAGACGGATCTTGACCCCGAACCCACGCAACACCTGGGCGGGCCGGAGTGCCCCACTCGGCCGCCGCAGCGCGCGCATTGACGCGCGCGCTGGCGTCTTTTCGCACGGCGGCGACGTGCGACCGTCACCTTTGGGGGATCGCTAGGCGGTCTGATGCGGTACCATACGGACTGATTCATCAGACACGCTGAGGGAGACTGGAATGAGGCGACGGCGGCTGGCGACTTGGTCCCGGTGGTGCGCGGTTGGTATGGCCGTGGCAGGGGCACTGACGCTGACGCGTCCCGTCTCGGCCACATCCGGGCTCCCGACGGCGGGTGGTCAGGCCCAAACCGCCGCGTCTAGCCAGCAGGCGCTCCTCGACGAATATTGCGTGCGCTGTCACAACGATCGGCGCCTCACGGCCGGACTCTCGCTGGACGGGGTCGACCCGACCAACGCGGGCGCCGATGCCGAGGTCTGGGAGAAGGTGCTGCGGAAGCTGCAGGCCCGCTCGATGCCACCGGTCGGCGCCCAGCGCCCGGACGAGACTACCTATGTCGACATGGTCTCCTCGTTGGAAACCGGGCTGGACCGGGCGGCTACGGCCAACCCGGCCCCGGGTCGTCCGGCGTCCTTCCACCGGCTGAATCGGACGGAGTATCAGCATGCCATCCGCGACCTGCTCGCGCTCGATGTCGATGTCACCACCTGGCTCCCCGGCGACGACGCTGCCTACGGGTTCGACAACAACGCCGGCGTGCTGTCGATGTCTCCGGCGCTGCTCGATGCCTATCTATCAGCCGCGAGCAAGGTCAGCCGACTGGCTATCGGCGACCTGAACGCCGGCGCCGACGTGACCGGCTATCGCTTCTCAAAGGCGTTGCTGCAGGAAGAACGACACGACGAGTTACCGTTCGGGTCGCGCGGCGGCGGCGTCGCGCGTCACTACTTTCCGCTCGACGGCGAGTATGTGGTGAAGCTGGACCTGGCCGGCCCGCGCTCGCAATCGGAACAGATCGAGGTTCGGCTCGACGGCGTCAAGGTCGGCGAAGTGTCGGCCCAAGCCAGACCAAGTCTGCTGGACCCCGTCGAAACCGAGGTCCGAATCACCGCCGCGGCCGGCTCACATACGGTGGGGGTCATGTTCCTCAAGCGGATGCTGGCCCCTGAAGGTCGCTTCCCCGCCTATTTTCCGTGGGCCAACAGCGCGGTGTTCGCCACCACCACGGGGGCCAGTCAATATCTGCACGTCGATGGCATCGAGATCACGGGTCCCTTGTCACCGACCGGAACCGGTGACACGCCGAGCCGACGCCAGATCTTCAGCTGCCGCCCTGCGCCAGACGACGCCGGCGCCGAGGCCTGCGCTCGCGAGATTCTGGGCACCTTGGCGCGCCGGGCCTATCGGCGGCCGGCGACCGGCGACGACCTCGAGACGTTGCTCCAGTTCTACCGTCAGGGTCGCGACCACAGCGTCGCCGACGGCGACTTCGAGGCGGGCATCCGAGTCGCGCTGACCCGACTGCTGGTCGACCCCGACTTTCTCTACCGGACCGAAATCGACCCGCCCAACGGCACGCCCGGCGCCCCCTATCGATTGAGCGACCTCGAACTGGCGTCGCGACTGTCCTTCTTTCTGTGGAGCAGTATTCCTGACAACGAACTGCTGACACTGGCCGAGCAGGGCCAACTGGCGAACACCGGGGTATTCGACCACCAGGTGCGACGCATGCTGGCGGACGAGCGCGCGTCGGCGCTGGTCACGAACTTTGGAGCGCAGTGGCTGTTTCTTCGCAATCTGCGCATGGTGTCGCCTGA
>CAUZAY010000320.1:0-5030 GCA_963577695.1 Vicinamibacteria bacterium
CTACCGTCTCTGAAGCCCGCCAAATTCCAGGTACGCGGGGACGGAACCGTCACGGTGCTGGATTTCGGGCTGGCGAAGGTGCTGGACACCGCACCAGATGGCGATCCGAGTCAGTCCCCAACGTGACGTGTCCCGTCACCGTCCCGCGGCCGAGGCGGCGGCGCCAAGCGCCTCCAGCAGGTGACCGACCTCGCCGTAGGTCTTCTGGGTGTTCGCGACGAAGACCCCGCGCGTCATGTCGAGCGGCGTCCAGCCCTGTGAGTTCCGCACGTCCAGCCGCGCCCCCTGCTCAACCAGGTAACGGACGATCGACGGGGCGTCGCGGATGACCGCGCCGTGTAACGCCGTACTCCCGCCCCAGCGCAGGTCGCCCAACGGGGCCGCCTCGAAGTCGGTCGCCGCATTGACCGTCGCGCCGAACTCCACCGCCAGCTTGACCGCGGCGAGCGCCTCCGCCTCGATGCCGGGCGACTCGGCGAGCCAGTAGCCGAGGCCGGCCGCCGCCATGAGCGGTGTGATGTTCTGCGGGGTGGCGAGCATCGGGTCGGCGCCGTGCTCGACCAGCAGCCGCATGAGCGGCACGTCCGCGTTCTTGGCGGCCACGAAGAACGACGTCGCGCCCACCCAGCTCAGATAGGTCGGCGCCACGGACACGTCACGCGGGACGCGGACCCGCCCCGACACCTTGTTGAACGGCGGCTCTTCCCAGGTGATGCGGGCGTCGGCGTCAGCGCCGGCCTGGAGCAGTCGTTCGGCCAACGTCAGGCTGTCGAGTGTGCCTGTCGGGACTCGAGGCATGACGTTCGTGGTGGACGGAGTGCCCGGTCGCCGCACCCAGGCGAGCACATGCAGCGCCGAGCCGCGAGCGTCCTCGACGTTCGGGTCGGCGCCAGCGTCGAGTAGCAGGCCGGCGAGCTGGTAGTGGGCGTTGAGGATCGCGAGCACCAGGACACTGGTGCCGTCCGGCGCGGTCTCGGTCACCGCGGCGCCCGCGTCGAGCAGCAACCGGGTCGTCGCGATGTCACCGCGGCGCGCCGCGAACAGCAGGGGCGTGAACCCGTCGTTCGTCGCCGCCTGCACGTCGGCGCCGTGCTCGACGAGCAGCCGCGCCACCGCGGGGTGCCCTTCAGCGGCCGCCCACATCAGCGCCGTCTGGCCTCGCCACCCCTCTCGCGCGTTCGCGTCGGCGCCATGCGCGATCAGACGTTCGACCACCTCCGGCATCCCGGTGCGCGCGGCGGTCAGCAGGGGCGTCTCCCCGTCGAGTGCGGCCTGGTGGGGATCGGCTCCCGCGTCGAGCAGCCGTCCAACCATGGAGGCGCTCCCGTTCAGCGCGGCCAGCGAGAGCGGCGTGACCTGGTAGCGATTGGGGGCGTTCACGTCGGCGCCGGCCGCGACCAGACGCGCGGTCAGCTCCACGTCGTCGCGCTGGACCGCCCAGTGCAGCGCCGTCGTGCCGTCTGGATCGGCGGCGTTCACGTCGACCACCTGGGACAGAAGGCGTTCGACCTCGAGCACGTCGCCCGCCTGGACGGCCGCGGTGAGCAGCGGGCGAGACACGGCGGCAGGCTGTCCCGCGGCGCCGGCGACCGCCGTCACGACGGTCAGGAGCACTAGCAGCCCGTGGTAAAACCCCGCGCGGCACCGAGAACGCCGGTCGAAGGCAGCGGGGCTTTTACCACGGGCTGCTAGGCAGGCGCATCGCAGCCATACACCCGTCGACGGGGAGCTGGTCATGAATGCGGCCAGTATACTAACGGATACGCTCCACGGTGACATGATGACGCTCCCGTTCCGCTCCGGCTCCGGCCTGCTGCTTGCCCTGGCGTGCGGACTGGCGCTGCCCTCTCGGGTCGCTGGACAGCCGCTGCCCGACGCGGCGGCCACAGACCGTGCGCTGCTCGACCGCTACTGCGTCACCTGCCACAACGCGCGCCTGAGGACCGGGGGACTGTCGCTCGACGGTGCCGACGTCGGTGGGGTCGAGCGCGAGCCCAAGGTGTGGGAGCAGGTCGCACGGAAGCTCCGCGCCGGCGCGATGCCGCCGGCGGGCCGACCACGGCCCGATGTGGCCATGGTGAGGGCATTCGTCTCGCGGCTCGAGTCCGACCTCGACCGGGCCGCGGCGGCGGCGCCGGACCCGGGTCGCACCGAGCCGTTCCATCGCCTCAACCGGACGGAGTACGCCAACGTCATCCGCGACCTGCTGGCGCTCGAGCCGGTGTCGGTCGACTTCCTGCTGCCCCCCGACGACACGAGCTATGGGTTCGACAACATTGCCGGCGTGCTGGGGGTATCGCCGACGCTCATGGAGCGGTATTTGGCCGCTGCCCGCAAGATCAGCCGCCTGGCGGTCGGCGACCCGTCGACCCCGGTGACCAGCGACCGCTACCGACCACCCTCCGATCTGTCCCAGGACGTCCGGCTCGACGCCATGCCGCTCGGCACCCGTGGCGGCACCACGATCCGGCGGTACTTCCCGCTCGATGCCGAGTATGTCGTCACGGCGCAGCTCACTGGTGTGCGTCGCCTCGACACCCCGCACACCCTCGAGGTGCTGATCGACGGTGCGCCGGCGCACGTCGTCACCCTCGGCGGCGAGGCAGCCGAGGAAACGCCGTCGGAGGTCAGCGTCCGGCTGCCACTGCGCGCGGGTGCGCACGATCTGCAGGTGACGTTCGTCCAGAAGAGCGCCGCGCAGAGCGAGGGGCTCCTGTTGCCGTTCCTGCGGCCGCGCCGCTACGGCCTCGGCGGCCGGCCGTATCTCAGCGGCGTCGAGGTCGCCGGTCCCTACGAGGCGACCGGTCCGGGGGACACGTCGAGCCGGCGCCGTATCTTCAATTGCCGGCCTGGTGATGCTGCCGCCGAGCGCCCGTGCGCCCGCCAGATCCTCGGGAGCCTGGCCCGACGCGGCTTCCGACGACCGGTCGTCGACGCGGATCTCGACCTCCTGCTGGCGTTCTATGACGACGGCCACGCGCGTGGCGGGTTCGAACGGGGTATCCAGGCGGCCCTCGAACGGCTGCTGGTCAGTCCGGAGTTTCTCTTCCGGGTCGAGCGCGACCCGGCCGACGCAGCGCCCGGCGCGCCGTATCGGATCAGCGACCGCGAGCTGGCCTCGCGCGTGTCCTTCTTCCTGTGGAGCAGCGTGCCGGATGACGAACTGCTGGCCCTGGCCGAGGCGGGGCGTCTCGGCGAGCCGGAGGTGCTGGACGCGCAGGTGCGACGGATGCTGGCCGATGAGCGCGCTGGCGCGCTGGTGCAGAACTTCGCCGGCCAGTGGCTCCACCTGCGGAATCTCGACGCGGCCGTGCCGGACGCCGTCCGCTTCCCCGATTTCGACGAGCGGCTGCGGCTGGCGTTCCGGCGAGAGACCGAGCTGCTGGTCGACAGCGTGCTGCGCGAGCAGCGCAGCGTGCTCGACCTGTTGACGGCCGACTACACCTTCGTCAACGAGCGGCTCGCGCGCCACTACGACATCCCGAACGTGTATGGCAGTCACTTCCGGCGGGTGCGGCTCGCCGACGAGCGCCGTCGCGGGCTCCTCGGGCATGGCAGCATTCTGACCGTCACGTCCTACGCCCACCGGACGTCGCCGGTGCTGCGTGGCAAGTGGGTGCTCGAGAATCTGCTCGGGATGCCCCCGCCCCCCCCGCCGCCCGATGTGCCGGCACTCGTCGAGACGGCCGACGACGGCGCCGAGTTGTCGATGCGCGAGGCCATGGCCCGGCATCGGGCCAACCCGGCGTGCGCCGGGTGCCACGCTCCAATGGACCCGATTGGCTTTGCGCTTGAGAACTACGACGCGGTCGGGCGATGGCGGACGGCCACCCCGGCGGGGGAGCTGATCGACGCGTCCGGCACAGTGCCGGGCGGCGCCGCGTTCGAGGGCGTCGCGGGGTTGCGCCGGCTGCTGCTGGACCGTCCCGAGACGTTCGTCACGACCGTGACCGAAAAGCTGCTGACCTATGCGCTCGGGCGGGGTGTCACGTCGACCGACGCGCCGGCGGTTCGCGCGGTCGTGCGTGAGGCGGCCGCGGACGACTACCGGTTGCGCGCGCTCGTCCTGGCCGTGGTGCGGAGCGTGCCGTTTCAGATGAGGAGGGCGGCGTCATGATCGTGACCAAGAGGAACCTGCCACGACGCACCCTGCTGCGTGGGGTGGGGGCGACGCTCGCCCTCCCGTTTCTGGACGCGATGGCGCCAGCGCTGACGGCGCTCGCCCGGACGGCCGCGGCGCCAACCCCGCGGCTCGGGTTCGTCTATGTCCCGAACGGGGTCGTGCTGCCGGAGTGGCGGCCGGAGGAGACCGGCGCCGGGTTCACGCTGTCGCCCACGCTCGCGCCGCTCGCGCCGCTCCGGGAGCAGCTCATGGTGCTGACCGGGCTGGCGCACCGGCAGGCCGAAGCGTTCGGCGATGGCAATGGCGACCATTCGCGGGCGAGCGCCGCCTGGTTGACCGGCGTCCACGCACGGCAGACCGAGGGCGCCGATGTGCTGGCCGGGGTCAGCGCCGACCAGGTCGCCGCCCGGGTCCTTGGACGGCAGACGCCGCTCCCGTCGCTGGAGCTGGCGCTTGAAGCCAACGAGCTGATCGGCAACTGCGACGTCGGCTACAGCTGCGTGTATCAGAACACCATCTCGTGGCGGACATCGACGACGCCGGTGCCGATGGAGACCCACCCGCGCATCGTCTTCGAGCGGCTGTTCGGCGACGGCTCGAGCCCGGAGGTGCGCCGGACCAGGTTGCGGTCGACCCGCAGCATCCTGGACTCGGTGACCGAGGAGGCGGCGCGGCTGCAGCGGACGCTGGGGGCCGGGGACCGCACACGGATGACGCAGTATCTCGACGCCGTGCGTGAGGTCGAGCAGCGAGTGCAGCGGGCGGAGGACTACAGCGTCGACGCTGGGCTGGAGCTGCCCGAGCGGCCGGTGTCCGTTCCGGAGCAGTTCGCCGACCACGCGCGGCTGATGTTCGACCTGTTGGCGCTGGCCTATCAGGCCGACATCACCCGGGTGTCGACGTTCCT
>CAUZAY010000321.1:0-5029 GCA_963577695.1 Vicinamibacteria bacterium
ACGAGGTCCTCGACCTGATGGCCGAGCGCGGCACCTACCTTGACCCGCACCTCGGGCTGCTCTGGGCGAACTACGTCGAGCACAAGGACAGCTTTCTCGGTCGCGGCAACTACACCGAAGAGGGCTTCGCGTTGATGGAAAACGCGCGGGTCACGGGCTACGAGACGTTCCGCCGCACCATCAGACACGGCGGCGTCAAAGTGATCTTCGGCACGGACGCCGTCGCCGGCGCCCATGGGCGGAACGGGGAAGAGCTCATCTACCGGGTCCGCGACGGCGGACAGACCCCGATGGATGCCATCATCTCCGCCACCTCGCGCGCCGCCGAGTCGCTGGGCCTCGCCGATCAGATCGGGACACTGGCCCCGGGGTTCGAGGCGGACCTCGTAGCGGTCGCCGGCAACCCGCTCGCGGACATCAGCGCGGTCCGCGATGTCCGGTTCGTCATGAAGGGCGGGGTGGTCTACCGCCAAGTGGTGCCGTAACCAGGAGCCCGCGGCGCCGCAGGCTATCGTGTTACCCGTGACCCGGCGAGTACGGTCTCGCTTGGGAAGAGACGCTGACGCCCGGTGCGCGTGTTCCCGTAGTTGTCAACGAATTCAAAGGCGCCTTCACGCAGGTCAAGTACCGCGACGTCGGCCGGCGCGCCCACGTTGAGTGTGCCTCGGTCGCGGAACAACGGGAAGAGACGCGACGCGTTGACGGTCGCACGCGCGACGACCTGATCCATCGTCATTCCGAAATTCAGGAATTTGGACATGACGTTGGGAAAGTCGATGACGCTTTCCGCTTCGCGGCTGGTCGTGCTCCCGTCAGTCGACAGGGTGTCGGGCCAAAAGCCCGCCTGGATGATCTGGTCGAGGGTGTCCCACCGAAGATGGCCGGTCCGCCCGTTGGCGACATCGAACCAGACCCCACGGCGCCGCGCGGCCAGCACCTCCGGCAGCATGTGACCGTCTTCGTCGATGATGCTGTTCGGAGGTGGTGCGAACATGTGGGTGACGATGTCGCCGAACTTGAGCTGGCGCAGGAGTGTGGGCAGCGGTGAGGCCGTTTGCCCCATGTGAATCATCAGTGGCAAGTCGAACGATGTCGCCACCTCCTGCGCGCGGCGCAGCACCTCGACGTCGTCGGCCGCCACCCCCCGCGTCAATCGCGCCTTGACGCCCACCACGATATCGCGGTGTCGCGCGATGGCCTGCTTCGCCTCATCGACATCGGCCAGGTTGAGGTCCATGGTGTCGCCATCGGGCAGGATGCCGGCGCGCCCGATGTTGATGAGCAGGCGGCCCGGCTGTGGCGCCATCCGCGCAATGGCTGCCATCTGGTCAATCTGATCCGCCCCCGCCGATCCGGCATCGATGAACCCGGTCACCCCACCCGCCAGGCCCACCGGTGGGCCGGCTTCATCTCGGGCATAGTGGGTATGGACGTCGAGCAGTCCGGGGACGACCAGCTTGCCCGTTGCGTCAATGACCTCCGCGGAACCGGTCGCGATGTTGGCCTCGACCAGCGCGATGCGGCCGCTCGTAATCGCTACGTCACGAACGGCGTTGACCCGCAACGACGGGTCGATGACGCGGCCGCCCTTGACGATCAGGTCATAGTCGGCCGCGAGAAGCGTCGAGCCACGGGCGATCGTCACGACCCCCGCGGCGGCTGCGTGGACGAACTGGCGTCGGTTCATCATCGTGGGTGACCTCCCAGCGTAGGACCCGGTCGGGAATAGATTGCCACCGGGTCGCGTAGAGTCTACATATGATGCACGCATTCAGTCGGATCCGTGGCGCTCGGGGCTGGCGGTACACGACCGTGCTCCTGGCCCTAGTGGGCTCCTCTTCGCTTGGTCACCGGTTGTTGGCGCGATCAATCCACAGTCCATCGGGAGCGTAGAGGTGGAGGTAGCCCTGCCGGAGCCGGCGGTGTTCGGCGAGGTTCGGGCCTGGGCGCACGGACCGCTCCATGGCCGGGTCGATTTCGAGGCGTCCGGTCGTCTGGCCTTCGATGTGGCACCGTTTCCGGCGCGGCAGATGTGGGAGGCGCGCGTGACATTTCCGGCGGAATGGGTCTCGGTCGATACGCCCGCCGTCTTCGGTGAGGCCGCGCTTGACCGCCTTCTGGCAGAGGAGGACGCGTGGGTGCGTGAGGTGAACGGCCGTCGGGAGCGGGATCGGGTGGCGACCCTTGAGTCGGCCGCGAACAACCGCACCGCGGGCCAGCTCAGCGCCGCGATGGCCGTCCTCGGACTGCTAACGGTCGTGATGGGATACCTGAAGGCCGGACGCGCGCACCCCGTGCCCTACACACAACGGGTCGACGCCAACGTGCCGGCGGAGTCTCCGGCGATCGCCAGCTACTTCTACTGGTTCCTCTCAAGAATCGGTGCAAGGAGAGCTGGGCTTCGCTACTGGTAAATGTCCTGTTATTAGCTGTTTACGAGTGTCGCCAACGGCCATGTATCTAAGAGCTGGTCCCAGGCTGCCCGGACCTACGACAGCGGCGAAGGGCCGGATCGCACCGAGCCGCCGGCTTCCGAGGCGGTCCGTGCACTCCAGGCCAGCGACAGCCGTCGGAGCGAGTCAGGCCGCCAGCTTCAGCGATCTTCAGCCTCACCGTGTCGTAAGTATATTCGAATCAGCATCTTGCGGTGGAAGAGGCTGCCGCCGAGCAGGCCCCCCACCAAAATCTTGGCCCGCGCAGGCGGCGGTCGATTCAGCTGCAGACGCCGGTGAATTTGCCCGGTTTCTAGGCCTATTACACATCTTCACTCCCCCTAAGCGTCGCCCAACTCACCCAAAATCCTGCATACATTTGTGGGAGGAACCCTTCTACTACACGAAGCAGGTGCCGGGGGGCGGCCCTGGGCGCCACCTTGTTCGACCTGGCGCGCCAGGGTGTCATCCACATCGAACAGGATCCGCACAAGAAAAAAGGGCACGACTCGGGACCCAAGTTCACGATCCATCTGCAGCGGGACGCCTGGCGAGGCCGCCAGCACGAACTGCGCCCGTACGAGAGCAGCCTCATCCGATTTCTCTTCGACGAGGTCGCCCAAGGACGGGACG
This sequence comes from Vicinamibacteria bacterium, assembly GCA_963577695.1. Lineage (GTDB taxonomy): Bacteria > Acidobacteriota > Vicinamibacteria > Vicinamibacterales > UBA8438 > UBA8438. The sequence continues at coordinate 3,066 of CAUZAY010000321.1, forward strand.
CGCTTGGGTCACGCGAGCTCAAGAAGGCGCGCGGCAAGATGCAGAAGTGGTTCCGCGGATGGAAGAAGCTCGTCAAGATGTCGGCCGGGGACCGGCCGTACTATGACCCGGCCAGCACACGGGCCGCCATCATGGTCGCGGGCATCGTCCCCATGGTGACGGTGGGGCCGGCGGGCATCCTCGGGGTCATCGCTGGGGTGGTGGGTCTAATGGGCTCATTGGCGCCCTGCGTCTGACGCCGGAGGCGAAGCTGCAGCGGAAGAGACTGTAGGCGTTCCGACGCTACTTGAAGGACTACCACCAACACAGCCGGGTGGGGGCCGGCGAGCAGATCGGTGAGTAACTGGTCTACGGGCTCGCGCTGGGTGTCGGCGTTAAGGTGATCGAGCGGCTCTTCGGGTCGTTGTCCGAGCCCGATCGGGTGACGTATCTGCGCTGGTATGTGCATTACCACGGCGCCGCCTCACCGGCCGAGTTCGCTCACGCGATGACGGCCGTCGTCACCGCCACGATCGCCACCGTCAGCTCGTCGGCCGGAGCCGGCGGGGGCGCGTCCGGCGGCGGTGGGGGAGGGGGAGGTGGTGGCGGCGGTGGCGGTGGTGCCGGGTAACCCCGTCGAAGCAGCGGGACGTGTACGACAGGCTGTTCGCCGCCCCGGCCGAGACGCAGCATCGGTATAATCGACGAATTCTCTGAGCGACGCATGCTTCCGAGGCCGCAACCGTCTTCGCGCGCGCGGTTCTTCCCTGACGGGGCGGCGCGATCGAGGCAGAGTCGTGCAGGGCCGACATCGTCGAAGTCGTGAGGACCCTCGTCTATCCCGGAGGCTGAGATGCATCGTCTGTTCGCTACGCTCGTGGCCATCACGCTGCCCGGGGCGCTGCCGTTTGCCGTGGATGCGGGGCAGGGCGACGAGCCGTTCGCCGCAGGGGGGATTGCGGTCGTCCCTCTGCCGGACCCGCCGGTCGTCTACGGCACGGCCGAGGGGCAGGGCATCCGCGTGAGCGTGGTGACGGACGGGCTGACCTACCCGTGGGGTTTTGCATTCCTTCCCGACGGTGGCGTGCTCGTGACCGAGCGGTTGGGCACGCTCCGGGTGATTCGCGACGGCATGCTCGACCCCAATCCGCTGTCCGGCCTCCCCGAGGTCTATACCGGCACCGCGCTGGCAGGTCTGATGGATGTGGCGGTGCATCCGGGGTTTGCCGACAACCGATGGGTGTACCTGACCTACTCCAAACCGACCGACGCCGGCTCCACCGTGGCGCTGGCCAGGGGACGTCTGGACGGCCAGGTGTTGTCCGAGGTGCGCGACCTCTTTGTGAGCGAGGCCGATGGCGCCGCGGCAGGGGCATCACGGATCCTCTTTGCGCCTGACGGCACGCTGTTCATGACGCTGGGGGGCGCGTTCGGTGGACGCCGTCCCAGCGCTCAGGACCCGGCCAGTCATGTGGGCAAGGTGCTGCGCCTCCGAGACGACGGCACCGCACCCGACGACAACCCGTTCGTCGGGCAATCGGGGCACCTGCCTGAACTGTTCTCGCTGGGGCACCGGAACCCGATGGGCATTGCCCTCCACCCGGAAACGGGTGAGCTGTGGGCCAGTGAACACGCCCCACAGGGGGGCGATGAGGTCAACATCATCCGACCCGGGCAGAACTACGGCTGGCCGGAAGTCTCGTACTCCCGTGAGTACACCGGACAGCGCGTGTCTGAGCGCCCGTGGCGCGAAGACCTCGAACAGCCGGAAATCGTCTGGATTCCGTCCATCGGGCCCTCCGGTCTGCTGTTCTACACGGGCGATCGCTTTCCCGCGTGGCGGGGCGATCTCTTTGTCGGATCGCTGATGACTGGTCGTGTCGAGCGGACCGGACACCTGGAGCGGATCAAGTTCAACCGCCAGGGGTTGGAGCAACGACGGGAATGGCTGCTTGCCGATCTCAGGCGACGCATCCGGGATGTCA
>CAUZAY010000322.1:0-5018 GCA_963577695.1 Vicinamibacteria bacterium
TCGACGGAAGATGCCGCCGCGGTGCTCGCGTTCCAGTTGCAACGCGAGCGCCCCCTGCAACCGCCCCCTGACAAAGGGCCCCCGCCGAAGCCGTCAGCATCGCGGCGAGAGAGGCGACACGACGGCCCGCGTGGGCAATCGTCCTCTCATCGCGACGACCCGCCGCTTGAGCGCTACAGGATTCAGGTGGGCCAGGTGCATGGCGCCACCGCGCGGCACATCGTTGGAGCGCTCGCGAACGAGGCGGGCCTCACGGGCAAGTCCATCGGCCGGGTTCGGCTCAACGACACGGACAGCACGGTCGAACTTCCGGCGGATCTGCCGGGGGAGGTCCTGCTCCGGCTGCGGAGGGTTCGGGTTCTTCAGCAGCCACTGGCCATTGAACTCGACACAGAGGGCCCGCCCGACGCGCGACCGAAACGGCCGTCGAGCAAGAGAACGAGGCCCACCCGCACGTTCGCCAAGGCCGATGGCCACGAGAAGGCGCGGCACAAACGCAAGAACGTCTCTGGCGAGCCAAAGTGGTGGGACCAGAAAAAGACGGGCGGTAGGGCCGCGGGCCGCGGGAAAACCGCCAAATCCAAGAAGCGTCCGTCCGCGGACTAGCGCGCGCTGCGAAACGTCGCACCAGCGTCAGTCGTCTCTAGGACGACGCGCAACCGCCCCAGAACTGCTAGAGTAAGCGGCTCGTCCGCAACCGGGAACCCAACTTTTATGACCCTCTTGCTCCGCCGTGTTCGTGTTGTGCCGGTCGTCGTGGCCGTCTGGTGCCTGCACACCACCGCGCTCGCCCAGCAAGCCCCGACACCCGTCGGCGGCGTACCACTGGCCCAGTCGCTTCGGGTCGACAACGGCCCCATCATCGATGGCGACGTGGTGAACGACCCGGCCTACGCGGGCGCCGTGCCGGCGACCGGTTTCGTGCAGAGCCGACCATTCGAAGGAGAGCCGGCGTCCGAGCGCACGGAAGTGCGTATCGTCTACACCGCCGACACGCTGTATTTCGGCATCATCTGTTATACCGAGGACGCCAGCACCATCATCGCGGCCGATAGCCGCCGCGATTCCGACCTCACAGAAACCGACAGTTTCCAGATCGTGCTCGATACCTATCTCGACCGACAGAACGGTTTCGTCTTCGGGACCAACCCGGCTGGGGTCGAGTACGACGGCCAGATCACGAGCGAGGGACAGGGCAGCGGACGGTTCGGTGGCGGCGGTGGCGGTGGACGCCCCGGCAACAACCGGCAACAGGGCGGCTCAGGCGGCGGCTTCAATCTCAATTGGGACGGGGCCTGGCAGGTGGTCGCCACGGTGACCGACATCGGGTGGACGGCGGAAATCGCGATTCCGTTCACGACGCTGCGCTATCCGCTGAACGACATTCAGAACTGGGGCATGAACTTCCAGCGGAACATCCGCGCCCGCAATGAGCAGGCCTACTGGTCACCACTGCCGCGGCAATACAACATCAATCGGATCTCCCTGGCCGGGGAGCTCCAAGGCATCGAGGTACCCCCGCAGCGCAATCTGCAGCTCACACCCTACCTCCTGGGTCAGTCGCTGACCAGGGCCGAAGACTCGCGCACCATCAGAACCGGCGATTTCGGCGCCGACCTCAAGTACAGCATGACGCCGAGCATGACGCTCGACCTGACCTACAATACCGACTTCGCCCAGGTCGAAGTGGACGACCAACAGGTCAATCTCGACCGCTTCAATCTGTTCTTTCCGGAGAAGCGGCCGTTCTTCCTGGAGAACGCGGGCATCTTCTCGGTGGGACAGCCCGGGGCGGTCGACATCTTCTTCAGCCGTCGAATTGGGTTGAGTGAGGAGGGGGCCCAGATTCCGATCCTGGGTGGCGGCCGGCTCTCGGGCAAAGTGGGGTCGAATACGAACGTCGGCTTCCTGAACATGCAGACCGCGTCGGTCGGCGCCACCGGGACCCCACGGCAGAACTTCACCGTCGGGCGCGTGCGACAGGACCTCGCGAATCGCTCCAACATCGGGGTCATGTTCGTGAATCGCCAGGCCAACGGTGAACTCGCCGGGACGGATCTGGCCGGCGACGACTACAACCGGACGTTCGCGGCCGACGGACGCTGGGGCATCGGTGAAGGTGGCACGATCTCCGGCTTCGCCGCGGGCACCGACACGTCCGGCGACGCCGCCGACCCGACGGCAGGCTCATATGCCTATGCGATCAACACCCAGCACGAGTCACAACGGGCGCGCCTATCGCTCGGGTACACCGAGGTCGCGCCGAACTTCAACCCGCAGGCCGGCTTCCTCGCCCGCGAGAGCTACCGGCGGGTGAACGGCAGCGTGTTCACCACGTTCCGCCCCGAGAACTTCTGGGGCCTCCACGAGGTTCGGCCACACGTGTTTCACAACACCGTGTTCGACTTCAAGAGCGGTGATCACGAAACCCAGTTCACGCACATCGACAACCACCTCGAGTGGCGGAATGGATACGAGATCCACACCGGTATGAACATCACGCGAGAAGGCGTGTTGGAACAGTTTGAGATATTTCCGGATGTCTTTGTTCCGCCGGGCACGTATGACCACAAGGAGATGCAGCTCGCCGGGAACACCAATCTCGGCGCCCCGGTCAACGGCAACATCAATGTCATCGTCGGCGGTCTGTTCGGCGGCGACCGTGTCACGATCACCCCGTCCATCGCCGCTCGTCTCGGCGAAACGATCAATGCGATTTTCGAGTGGAGCTACAACGACCTGAACTTGCCGGGCGGGGATTTCACAACTAATCTCGCGCGCCTCAGAATGTCGTATTCCTTTACGACGCGCATGTTCCTGCAAGCGCTCGTCCAGTACAACGACCGGGCCGACCTCTGGTCCTCCAACCTCCGGTTCGGTCTGCTGTCCGACGCCAACACCGGGCTCTTCATCGTCTACAACGACATCCAGGGACTGGGAAGCAATATCCCGACGGGCGCCGGGCGTACTCTGACGCTCAAATACAGCGCGTTGTTCGATCTGCTGAATTGAAAAGCGGTGGAGCGCTAACCGGAAACGGCCTCGTGCACGTCTCCGAACTCGACAACCGGTTCGTGAAGGATCCGGCCCGCGTCGTCAAGGTCGGTGATCGATTGCAGGTAGAGGTGCTCGCAGTCGATGCGCGTCGCCGCCGGATCGGGCTGTCGCGAAAACGAGCCCTCGCACCGCGCGACTAGTGTCCTGTCTCACGCGCCGGAACAACCTGGCGCCACGGGACTTACTGACGCTCGTAGACCGGCATCGGCCGTAGATAGAGCCACATCCCGAGCCCGAGCACCAGCACGGACAAGAGTCCACAGAGTCCACCCCACACCCAGTACGGCAGCAGGAGCGCCTCTGCGATCTGGGCCGCATCGCTGGGCATGTTCCCGGCGCCGGTACGAGCCACCCGTGTAAACAAGTAGTCGCTTCGTGAAAAGACGCTGACCGAGAGTTGGATGGCGAGAAACACCAGGCCGAACCGCGCGATCCGACTGGATCCGAAGCGCACGAGCGCCGCCAGCAGCGCACTCAAGACGAGCACGTAGCCGACACCGAACGGATTGCGAACCACCAAGACGACCACCAGCAGAAGGACCGCGGCCAGGCTCCCCAGCGCCGCGCGGGCGCGCCCCGCCGTTCGCGCGAAGAAGAAAAGCCCGCAAGCCACCAACGCGGGTCCGACGAGGCCCCCGGCCGAGATCACGGCGCGAGCCACGCGGCCGCCGGCATGGGCGGTGGCGGCAACACCAGACCCGTCCGCGAACACCTGGAGCGAGACGAAATCCCCTCCCACGAGCACGGCGGCAAGTCCGTGGCCAAGCTCGTGTGCGAGCGTCGACAACAGCATGAGAGGCCACCACGCCAAGCGACCACCCGGCACATGGGGTAACGCCAGACTCGCGGCGATGCAGGCCACCAGCACGGCCACCGCCCCCGGCGGCGGCCGCCCGTGACCCTGCACGACCGGTCGACGCGGCTCCGTCATAGTCGGTCGAATGGCATTGCCTGAGACCAGAACATGGGACAGCCCCGTTGTAACGTTGGTGGATGTCAGAGGGCCACGGCTTCTACGCCCATGGCACGCGCCCTCAATTGCCCGCAACCCGCATTGATATCGAGCCCTTTCGCCATCCGAACCGTGGAGGGGACGCGGTATGCACGCAGCTTCGCCTGGAACGCGGAGCTGTATTCACGAGCCGGTCGGCGGAACGGCCCGTCGACGGTTGGATTGACTGGGATCAGGTTGACATGGCACAGCGTGCCGGTGAGCAACCTGCCCAGAGCCTCCGCCTGGTGAACGTGGTCATTCTGTCCGTGGAGCAGCACGTATTCGAAGAAGATCCGCCGGCGTGTCTTCTCGATATAGGTCTTGCACGCCTCGATCAGTCGCTCAATCGGGTACTGGCGGTTCACGGGCATCGTCTCGGAACGCGTGACGTTGTCGGGCGCATGCAATGACACGGCGAGGTTGATCGGCTGGTCCTCATCCGCGAGTTTCAGTATCGGCGGCACAAGCCCGACGGTCGAGACGGTGATGTGCCGTGCACTGAGGTGGAGTCCCTGTTCGTCGGTCAGGGTGCGAATGGAGTTCAGCGTGTTGTCGTAGTTGGCCAACGGCTCGCCCATGCCCATGAATACGACGTTCGTAATGCTCTGACGTGCGGACCTGGTCTGCGTCCCGTCCGCCATCTGCGCCTCCTCGTCGGTCCTGGCGAGTCGCTCCATGAACATGACCTGCGACACGATCTCGCCGACCGAGAGCTGGCGCCTGAAACCCTGCTGCCCGGTAGCGCAGAAGGTGCACCCCAGGGCGCAGCCAGCTTGGGTAGAGACGCACACAGTTCGACGGACCTTCCGATGCCCGTCCGGTTCGTACCGCATCAGCACAGTTTCAATCAGTTCACCGTCGGGGAGTCGGAACAACGCCTTGTCAGTGGACCCGTCCTTCGAAGCCAGGCACTGGACCGGGTCGAGCGGACTCATGACGTAACGTCGCTTCAATGCCTCCCGGCACC
>CAUZAY010000323.1:0-5003 GCA_963577695.1 Vicinamibacteria bacterium
GATGGAGAAACGAGTGCCTCGGGGGCGGTTTTCCGTCACCTCGATACTTCCTCCGTGCTCGACGACGATCCGCCGAACAATGGCGAGCCCAAGACCACTCCCTCGACTTTTCGTCGAAAAATAGGGCAAAAACAACTTGTCACGGTCGGCCTCCGCGATACCGGGCCCGTTGTCGCTGACCGTCACTCGGGCCACATGGTTCGTCGCGTCATGGTAGGTCGTAACGCCGACAATACCGCCTAGCTTCGAGGTGAGGCCGCGGTCGCCGCCAAGCGCGGCAGCCGCGTTGTCCACGAGGTTGACCACGACCCGTCGAATTTGATCCGGATCCAACTGAACCACCGGCAGACCGGGGTCATAGGTCGCCTCGATCGTGATGCCATGGAACAACCCCGCGTACAGGCTGAGGGTGTCGGCGAGCAGCGCATTCATGTCGGCCGGCACCGCCCTGGGCGATGGCAGACGGGCAAAGTGGGAGAACTCGTCGACCAGTCCCTTGAGCGCCTCGACTTCGCCAACGATAGTGGAGGTGCACTCATTGACCAGTTCCCTGGTCTGTGGCGCAGCGGTCGACAAGTTGCGACGCAGCCGCTCGGCACAGAGTTGGATGGGCGTCAGGGGGTTCTTGATCTCGTGAGCCAGCCGACGCGCCACGTCCCGCCAGGTGGCGACCCGCTGTGCGCGAAACAAGGGCGTGACGTCGTCGAAGACCATGACCACGCCGTCCAAGCCACGCTCGCCCGGCAAGGTCGTCGCCGCGACCGCGAGGTGACACTCGCGCCCGCCGCGCGCGAGGGCCACCTCGCGCGCGCCGCGTCCCAACGCTCCCCGCCGAGCCTCGCGTAACATGGCACCCAGCGGAGCCAGATCGGGACGTTCGAAGATCAAGGCCGCCGGCTCCCCAATGACCGTCGCCTCGAGAGTGAGCAACCGGGCCGCCGCCGCGTTCACAGTGGTGAGTCGACCCGCCGAATCGATCGAGATCACGCCGGTGGCGATCCGCTCTAGAATCGTTTCGATATACCGTCGCCGCCGTTCCGCCTCGCGCGTCTTGTGCTCGAGATCGGCACGCGATTGAATCAACTTCCGCTGACTGGTTGAGAGGTCAGCGGCCATCGCGTTGAACGCCTCAACCATCCCCCCGAACTCGTCCGACGATTCCGGCTCAATCCGATGGTCGAGGTCACCCGTGCCGATCTGCCTGGCACCCTCAGCCAGCTGCAGAACCGGCCGGGCAATCCGCTTGGCGACGTAGGTGCCGAGCCAGGTCGCAGCGATCAGAATCATGAGGGTCGTCATCAAGAAGAACGAGAGATAGACACCCGTGACGGGTCGCGTCAGCACGCGCAATTGGTTATAGGTCCCGAACGCGCCGTTGATTCGACGGGCATGGGCGGTCAACTCACTGGAGAGCACCTTGCTCGCCACCACCACACCCACCACCGGCCCGTCGCCAGCGGCACGCACGACGGCCGCCCCACGCAACAGTTCAGCCCCATCACTCAATGGCTCGGCCGACGCGCTCTCGACGTTCCCGGCGGCGAGGCTGGCCGCGAGAGCGTCGGCCGAGGCGCGCGGGTACCCGGGCGGCAAGAAAGGATGGGCGACCTCGACGAGCCGTGTGGTGGCCTCTCCCTCGTCGTCGATCTCGACCAAATAAATGTCCACGACCTCGCCGCCACCGACGGCACGCTCCTCTGCCACGATGTCCCGCAGGGTGTCTTCCGGCACCCGCGCCAGGTCCACGGCCGCCAGTCGCACCGCCAAACGCCCGGCGCGGTCCTCGGCCGCTTGTTGCTGGTCTTGATAGACGCCACGCGCGATCGCGTTCGCTGATCGCAACACGTCGTCAATCGGGGCGCTGAACCAGCGCTCGGCGCTGCTACGGATCACTTCGCTGCCGACAATGAGCACGAGCATCGACGGAATCAGCGTGAGGCCGACGAGGGCGGCGACAAGCTTGGACCGAAAGCGCGCGAACGGCACCGCGCGACGGCGCTCAGCGAGAATCTTGATGAGGTTGCGGGCCAGCACGAAGCCCAAAGCCAGCAGCATGACCACACATGCCGCCGACAGCGCATAGAGCACCACTTCCGCCAGATAGTCTGGCGTGAGTTCCCTGGACCGCCGAGCCAGCCGCACGAGCCAGATCAAGGCGGCGACCACCACGGCGATCGCGACCAGGACAAGCCTCGGGCTATCCTGGGGCCCGCCCCGGGGGACGGTCGGCGGCCCGGCGCCAGGCGCCACGAAGATCCGGTCTGTGGATGGCGAGTGATCGGCCATGCCGCGCCCTCCGCTCGAGCCAGATATCTAGCAGCCTGGCTCTGTGTTTCAACGCCCGAAGACGCCGACGAGGAGCTACGCCGACGCGGAGCTACGGGGGACTAGGGAAGAAAGGTGAAGCTGGCGCGACCAAGGGCCGCTGCGCGATCCCAGGGCCAGCGAAACCAGGACGTGCGCGGCCGCCGATCCACACGAACTCGCACGCCGTAGTCACTGTTGGTCTCCAGGTCCCGCGTGCTGAACAACGGCAGCCGTTCCATGGTGGTCAACAGCTCCCGCGCCGCTCCTTCCTCCTCGACGACCCGCACATCCTCCACCGCGCCGTTCACCGTGCGCACGACGCGATACCTCCCCGTGAGCCCATCGAGTGACACGCTGGCCGAGATGAAAGCCCGATCGACGGTCTCGTCCGGCCAGTAGGCGACCGCCCGCCGCAACTCGACATCGAAACTGAACGTCGTCTCAAGGCCGCTGGCGACCGCCTCCCGAACATCGTCACTATAGGCGCCAGGCAGTTCGAGCGACACGAGCAGATGGCCCCCTCGGGCCAGCGTCGTGATCTCCACGTCGTCCTAGGCCAGCACGGCGACCGGCACGGCAGCCACCACGACCAGCGCCAACGCTACCGGCAAATTACTCAACGTTCGACGCATTCATTCCTTCGTGTCGAGTAGGTCGCGCAACTCGGTCATGAACTCCCCGATGTCACGAAAGTGCCGGTAGACGGACGCAAAGCGCACGTACGCCACCTTGTCCAAACGCTTCAACTCCTGCATGACGAAGGCACCGACCTCGTCGGTGGGGATCTCCTTCTCGGAGCGCTCCTGCAGAATCGTCTCAACGCGCTCCGCAATCCCTTCGACCGCCGCCACCGATACCGGCCGCTTCTCACAGGCCCTGAGCATGCCGGCGGTCACTTTCTGACGATCGAAGCGCTCTCGACTGCCGTCTTTCTTGACCACCATGTACGGGATCTCATCGATCCGCTCGTAGCTGGTAAATCGACGACCGCAGTCCTGACATTCGCGCCGACGCCGGATGACCTCGCCTTCCTTGCTCTCTCTGGAGTCGACGACTTTGTCTCCAAGGCGCCCGCAAAACGGACACTTCACGTTCGTCTCCTTGGCCGACGCGACCGGCCGTCGAGCTCAGCCCCAGGACCGGGCCGCGCAACGGCGCCGGTTCGTTGTCTCGGTCTAAGGACACTGATCAAAATAGGTGGGCCATCTATTTCGGTCAGTGTCCTAAGTGTAGTCATGTGCCCAACGGCTCCACTGGGTCAGCCGCGTCAATTGGGACGACACCGCCGGCTGACTCACCCTGCGCGGGTTCCCGGGTCCTGTCACTGCCGACGGACGACGCCAGATCCACCGCTCCGCGGAACGTCAAACCCGTGCGAATCATCAGCACCAATCCGAGCACGGTCACCGGCCCGAACGATACAAGGTGGAGTATCACGGCCGCCCCCACGGCAGCGTCGACCGGCGCACCATAGAAACTCGTCACCCCCAATTGAAAGGCCGCGTGAAACCCACCGGCGCCGGCCGGGGTGGGCACCGCCACGCCCAGCACCATCATCACCATCACCACGAGCGACCCGCTCGCGGGCAGCCCGATGCCAAAGGCGTGACACACATACCAGGCAGACGCACAGACACACAACCACATCGCGAGCGACCAAGCGAGGACGACGGCCAGTCGAGTCGGCTCACGGGCGACACCGAGCCCGTCACCAAACTGAGTGAGCGCGGCACGGACAGGCGCGCCGAACCGGTCCGGCAGCACCCGGGCCACCACGGCGCCGAGCCGGCCCGGCGCCCGAGCTGCGAACACGATCACCGCCAGGGCAGCCACCGCGCCGAGCGCCGCGAGCGCGCCACCACCTCTGAGTGCCGCGAGGATCTGGTCGTCGGTCTGCAGCAGACCCTCACTGAAGAACAGGAGGAACACACCCAGGATCGAGACCACGGTGATCAGGTCCGTCACCCGCTCCAGCACGATGGTGGCAATCGTGGCGCTGGTGCTGAGGCCTTCACCCCGCGCCAGCAGATACGGTCGCAACACCTCGCCCAGCCGCCCGGGCAGCACGGCGTTCGTGGCGAACCCAATGACAGTGGCACGGCCGGCGGAGCCAAACCCCACCCGACCAATGGGGGCTAACAGCAGCTGCCACCGCCGGATGCGAATGACATACGAGAGCGCGACCACGAGGACCGACGCCACAAGCAGGTCCAGCCGAACTCGCCGAATCTCAGACCACACGGACGGCAGATCCGCGTTGCGCAAGAAGAACGCCATGAGCCCCACCGTCAGCCCGATGACGGCTGCGGTGCGCAGGTAATCACGCATGCGACACGCCGATGGCGCGCAGGGCGCACTCAGCCACCAGCGGCACTCGTCTCTTGCGACCAACTCCGCAACGGGACAGGACGAACGACGCGGCGACGGCCCGGAAGCCCGCCCCGCCATGTCGGTGGAAGACCGCCGGTTCGGGGATACGATTGATCAAGCTCCGACGACTGTACTACAACGACGTCATGGGCCACTCCGAGCACATTCGCTCTTGCCGCCTGGGCGAGTGTTCTGTAAGCTAGCAGCCCGTTGTGACAATCCCGCCACATTCGACGAGCGCTTCATCCCGGCTGACGGCGTTGCTCCTCGGTCGAATACAGCCGGTCCTGCTGGTGCAGCACCGGGTGTCGCCCCAGGCTACCGGG
>CAUZAY010000324.1:0-4964 GCA_963577695.1 Vicinamibacteria bacterium
ATCCCCTTCTCCCAACCCAGATTGCTGCGCCAGTTGTCCGGCGGGCCGCTGCGCACCATTCCCGACAGGCCGTCGCCCGCGTAGAGAATATCGTTGCGGTCAATGAACAGGCCGCTCGGCTTGCCGTAGTGAGTCCAGATATAGAGGAGGCTCCCCTCTTGGTCAAACACCTGGATGCGGCTGTTGCCCCGGTCGGCCACGAACACCCGACCTTGCGAATCCATCTTGATGTCGTGAGGATCGCTGAACCAGAGAGCCTCCTTGCTTTCAGACCCGACCCCGCCGCCGACCGCCAACAGGAACTTGCCAGCGCGGTCGAACTTGACGATACGGTTGTTGCCACCGCGGTGTCCGTCGGACACCCAGATGTCGCCATTGGGTGCCACCACCACGCCAGATGGTCCGTTGAAGTGCGTCTCGTCGTCACCCCACACCGCCGCCTCGCCGAGCCGCATCACGACCTCGCCCTGCTGATTGAGCTTGAGCACCTGATGGCCGATACCCAGACTCTCGCCCAGGGTGGCCCTGGCGTCTCCGTGCGAACCACCTTCGGTCACCCACAGGAACCCCTCGTGGTCGAGAAAGAAACCGTGCGGAAACCCGAACAGCCCGGCCCCGAAGCTGTCGACCAGGTTGCCCTCGAGATCGAACTTCATGATCGGGTCGAGGTCGGTGCCAGCGCACTGGTTCGCGCCGCACCGGTCCATGATCCAGAGGTGCTGTCCGTCGGGGTCCGGGAACACGCCGCTGACGGTGCCCATGACCCGCCCCTCTGGCAACTGCTCCCAGCCGAAGGTCGCGCGGTACGGATTGGCGGTCGACGACTGCGCGTGGAGGGTGGTGGGCGCCCAGAGCATCGCGAGCACGACGACCAGCGTCCCGAGCAGCGATGAACCACGTCTAGTTGTATTCAGCACTCAGAGTCCTCCCGCGCGGGTTCTCCGCGCGACTATTCGTCCTGATCCTGCAACAGAGCCTCGAGAAACCTCACATCCATTCGATCAGAGTTGCGCACGGTGTTTTTCATGCGGATCAGCAACCGCTTTCCTGCGAGCGGAATGGCGACATCATCGATTCGGCACTCGTCGACCCCAAGCCGCAGGGCTTCGTCGTAGGTCACTCCGCATGCCGACGCCATCAGATCAACCACTATTTCGTCAGCAACGCGGACAACTGTGTGCTCTCGTACGTCTGACGGGGCAATGTCGGCGACGACGTTGTCCGTCAACCCCGCTAGCGCGCGCTTGACCGCGCGGACATTGTCGTCCCGACGGGTCGAGCAGTACATCGATGTCCTTGGTGGTGCGCACGAACCCGTGCAGGATGACCGCGAAGCCGCCAATCAGGAGATAACGGACGCCTTCCCGGTTGAGGGCGCGGCAGAGCCCGACGAGATCCTCGAGCTCCGGTGCCCAGTTGTAGAGACCATCTGGCTCATCATCCATGCGTCGGCCTCCTCGAACGACGAAAAGCGATAAACCCCGCGACGCACCAACCCGCCCCGGACACGTCGCAGCGTGCGCTGCAGCCGAGCGACATCATCGAGAGTGCGCTGGCCACCCCCTCGTCTCGTGACAACTTTCATGTCCGTCACCCTAGTTCCCTGCAACTGTCTCACGTCTTCGAGATCTTGCGGTCGGCCCGCCCAGGTCTTCAGGACAATCAGGTCGTCTCGTCCTACGAGACGGGCCGAAACACAAGCCGCCTCCATCCACCGCGCCCGGGCATACGCCTCGCCAAAATCTAACGGTGAATTCCTCGAACCAGTGGTCGACAAACACCAACTCCGCAGCCGCGTTGCTCGTGACCATCACGAACCGTGAGTCCGAGGGGACGTCGTAGTCCAGTCCATCATCAGGGCGCAAGCGGAAACACGACCGGCAGACCAGGAACAGACACGAACTTGCTGTCAGCGGTCCACAGCTCTCTGGCTCCCCCCTCGAACGCCGTCAGCGCAATCTGCAGATCGAAGATCCTGGGCCCCCGCGATGGACTGGGCGGCGGCCAACTGCATGACTCGCCGACTGAACCCAGAGCCAGGCATCCAGACGCGCGCGCCGGCCGACTCGAGCGCGGCCAGAAACCCCGATGCCTCATCCAAAGGTCGACGGTCGCGGCGCCGCCGGATGGGTGACCACGCTCCAGAACTCGAGTACCACCGCCAGACTGAAACCCCACCCGTCCGGAGTGCCTGCTGCGGTCGTAATTGCCGCTCGTGCGGCGTCACTCTGCGCCACCGACGAGCGGTGGGCATACACCAGCAGATTTGCGTCGAGCGCGACCATCAGATCCGTCGCACCCAGTCGCTCATCGCCGCTCGGTCAGACAGATCGAGATCGGGGGCCAGGTCGCCTTCGACGATCACCCACCGAACCGCCACGCTGCGGCGGCGCTTGCTGCCGCCGGCACCGCCCAGTTCGCGCCGGAGACCACGCTCGACCAATTCGCGCAAGGTCGACCGCGTCTCTGCCGCCCGCTTCTTCGCGGCCACGAATAGGTCGTCTGGCGACTCAATCGTTGTCTTCATATGGGTTTACCTAATGCCATCTTTATGGGTCGTCGTGCCGATAGCCAGATCAGGACGTTCACCCGTTTACGCGGGGCCCGTCGCACTCGACACCGCGGTGTTCATCAAGTCGTCGAGCTGTTTCTGCTGGGCGACGACGAGCGCTATCTCGAACTTGAATTCGGTCCACACGGGCACCACCTGGCCCTGGCGCTCCGCGGCAGCCGCCATGTTGAAGTCAGCGGCTTGCCGCTGGACTTCTCGGCGTCTCGCACGGACCGACGCTGGCGGGGCGGTGCCCGACTCGCGGGGGCGCTTCTACCGACGAAGCTCCGGGCGTTCAACGCTCATGCGATTCATGGCCAGGGCGCTTCGCGACGCTGCCTCTCGGCCCATCCCCTGACTGGGGACAAACCGGACTTTCACCAACTCCGGTCGTTCGCGTTGCTCCGGTGGCCTGAGCGGCCCGCCATCTTGTCGGGTGGGTCCCAACCAACCGGACAGCGGTCACTCGCCCCGTATGGGGCTGCTACAGGGTTCCGTCGCTGACGCGGGCCCGCAGCACTTTCTTGTCGAACTTCCCCACGCTGGTCTTGGGCAGCGCGTCGACAAAGACGAACCGGTCGGGAATCTCGAATTTCGCGAACTGGTCCGCCAGGAACCGTCGGAGTTCCTCTGCCTCCACCTCGCTTGTCGCGGCTCGCACCACGACCGCCATCGGGCGCTCGGACCATTTCTCGTCCGGCACCGCAATGACGGCCGCTTCCAGCACGCCATCGTGCGCCATCAGCGCGCCCTCGAGGGCCACGGTCGAAATCCACTCGCCGCCGCTCTTAACGAGGTCCTTGGTGCGATCGGTGATGCGCATGTAGCCGTCTGGCGTCATCGTGGCCACGTCGCCGGTGCGAAACCAGCCATCCGCGGTGAAATGCTCCGGGGTCGGATCACGCTTGAAGTAGCCGCGAATGACCCACGGTCCCCGCGCCTGCAATTCGCCCATCGTCTCGCCATCCCAGGGCAGTTCGGCGCCGTCGTCGCTGACGATCCTGAGTTCAACCCCTGCCAGCGGGGTCCCCTGGAGGGCCTTCACATCCAATCGCTCGGCCTCCGGCAGATCGAGATGATGACGCTGCAGCCTCGACACGGTACCAAGCGGCGAGAGCTCAGTCATCCCCCAGGCCTGGAGCACGTTGACGCTCAGTTCCCGCTCGTACCCGTCGATCAGTGACCGGGGCATGGCGGAACCGCCGACGACCAGCGCACGCACGCATGAAATATCGCGGGGTGTGGTCTTCAGCTCCTGATAGAGGCCGTTCCAGATGCTTGGCACCCCGGCCGCCACCGTCACCTGTTGCGACTCGATCAACTCGGCCAGCGCGGCCGGCTGCAGGTGCGGGCCCGGCATCACCACATCGGCGCCGGCCATGGTGCACGCGTACGGCAGGCCCCAGGCCATGGCGTGAAACTGCGGGACGACCGGAAGCACGACATCGGTCTCGGTCAGGCCAAGCCCCATCGCCTGGTTCTCACCCAACGTGTGCAGAAACATCGACCGATGGCTGTAGAGCGCCCCCTTGGGATCGCCGGTCGTGCCACTCGTATAGCACAGCCCCATCGCCATCTGCTCATCGGTCGATCGCCACGTGAAATCGTCGTCCGCTCCGTCGATGAGGTCTTCGTAGTGCACCACGTTCGGCAACGTCGTCTTGATATCCGGCGGCGCGTTCACGAGCACGTGATGTCGTACACACGAGATTTCGCCGGCGACGCGCTCGTAGAGCGGCAGCACCGATGCGTCGATGCACACCACCCGATCCTCCGCGTGATTGACAATGTAGGCGAGTTGTCGAGGAAACAGTCTGATGTTTAACGTGTGGCACACCGCTCCGGCGCCGGGGATGCCGAAATACATCTCCAGGTGCTGATAGTGGTTCCACGCAAACGTGCCGACCCTATCGCCAGGTTCCACCCCCAGTGCCGCCAGGCCCGCGGCAAGTCGCCGGCTCCGCCCAAGCAGGTCGGCGTAGGTGTACTCGTGCATGCTGCCGTCCGGTCGCTTCGTCCGGACGGCCTTGTGGGGAAACATGCGGCCCGCATGCTCGACAATCCGGTCGAGCGTGAGCGGGTACTCCATCATCAGGCCGTCCATCGTGTGGCTCCTCGCCGGCAGTCGTGACTACGCGGACAGATCGGCCAGCAACACCCACATCGGCCGGTTGCCGCCTTCGTAGGTTTCCAGCGGGGTCAGTTCGCCGGTGTCCTGGGCGATGCGATAGGCGGCAAGCCGTCCCGAGTCCAGTCCCCCGACAAACACAAAATTCCCGGACGGGTCCAGATTGAACGCCCGTGGCACCGGCTCGGTAGCCACCCGCCCCGTGGCGGTCAAGCGGCCAGACACCGCGTCGATCGTGAAACTCGCGACGCTGTTGTGCCCACGATTCGGGGCATAGAGAAATTT
>CAUZAY010000325.1:0-4963 GCA_963577695.1 Vicinamibacteria bacterium
CCATCATTACAGATCTCGCTTCGCCAACACGATGGCGCCAACCATGGCCACGAGCAGCAGCACCGACGCCAATTCAAACGGAATCAGATAATCGGTATAGAGCAGCCACCCCAGTTCCTCCGTGTTGCCCTGCACTGGCGACGCGGCGGCAGGGGCGGTGACCGTCGACGCCGAGCGGTTGTAGCTGTAGACCACGATGCCGGCCACCTCGAGGAGCATCGCGCCAGCCAAACCGAGCCCGAAGATACTCAACCGCCGCGGGTCCTCGTGCTCTTCCGGCGATCGATCCAGATTCACCAGCATGACCACAAACAAATACAGCACGACGATGCCGCCGGCGTAGACCAATATCTGGATAACCGCCAGGAACTCGGCCTCGAGCACGACATACAGCGCGGCCACGCACAGAAACGACATGACGAGCGCGACCACGCTGTGTACGGCGTTCTTCACGGTCACGACCAGGACCGCCAGCCCGAGAATCAAGACCGAGAGCGTATAGAAGGCGATGGTTTCGGCCATGACTTACAGCAACACCTTGACGACAGCCGTGACCACGACGTTGGCAATGGCAATCGGGATCAAGACTTTCCAGCCAATCCTCATCAACTGGTCATACCGATACCTCGGCAAGGTGGCCCGGATCCAGATGAACAGGTACAAGACCAGGAACATCTTGGAGAACAACCAGATCCAGCTCGGAATGTAGTCCAGCAATGCGAGCGCGCCGACACTCGGGAACGGACGGAGCCACCCGCCCCAGAAGAGCACCACCACGACCGCCGCAATGACGATCATGTTCGCGTATTCGGCCAAGAAGAACAGCCCGAACCGCATGCCGCTGTACTCGGTGTGGAACCCGCCCGTCAGCTCCTGCTCGGCTTCCGGCATGTCGAACGGCGCGCGGTTGGTCTCGGCCAACCCGCCAATCAGCACCAGCACGAACGCAACCGGCTGAATAAAACCGAACCAGATTCCGGCCTCCTGCTGGGCCTCGACGATCTCAACCATGCTCAGCGTGCCGGCCGTCAGAATGACACTCACCAGTGTCATGGTGACCGCGATCTCGTAGCTGATGAGCTGTGCCGACGCTCGCAGACCGGCAAGCAGCGGATACTTGCTGTTGGAGGCCCAGCCGGCGAGGATGATCCCGTAGACTCCGATCGACGTCACCGAAATGATGAACAGCAAACCGACGTTGATGTCGGCGACGTAGTACAGCGGGTCGCCCCCGAACGGGATGACAGCAAACACCACAAACGCCGGAACCAGCGAGAGAATCGGTGCGAGGGTGAACATCACCTTGTCCGCGTTCGCGGGTGTGATGTCCTCCTTGGTCATCAACTTGAGCGGGTCGGCGAACGCCTGCAGCACTCCATAGGGCCCCACGCGCATCGGCCCGAGACGCGATTGCGCCCAGGCGATCACCTTCCGCTCAAGCAAGGTCATGAACGTCACCGAGACCATGACCGCGTTGAGCAGTACCACGATCTTGACCAGCGGCCAGAAAACGGTATCGAGCATCGCTATCTGTCGACCTCGCCGAGTACGACATCGATGGTGCCGATCAGCGCAACCACGTCGGCAACCAGGTGACCGATGACCAACGGGCGCAACCCTTGCAAATTGCAGAACGACGGCGGCCTGACTCGGAAGCGGTATGGGTTGGTCGCGCGTCCGTCGCTCACGATGAAGTAGCCCAGTTCTCCCTTTGGTGATTCGATCGCGTGGTAGGTTTCGCCCGCCTTCGGCTTGAGCAGCCGGGGCACCTTCCCCATCACCGGTCCTTCAGGCAGCCCGTCGAGCGCTTGCCTGATGATGCGAATCGACTGGCGGAACTCTTCGAGCCGGATGAGGTAACGGTCGTAGGTATCGCCCCGGGTGCCAATCGGGATGTCGAAGTCGAACTCGTCGTACGCGGCGTACGGCTCGTCCTTTCGAACGTCACGATTCACGGCGGACCCTCGCAGCGGCGGACCGCAGAGGCCCAGCGAGATCGCGTCCGCACCGGAGATCACACCGATACCGCGAGTCCGCTCCAACCAGATCCGGTTATTCGTCAGCAGTTCCTCGTATTCCAGGACCTTCGAGTCCATGATGTCGCAGAACGCGCGCGCCTTGTCATCCCAGCCACTCGGAATGTCGAGCGGGAGACCGCCGATACGCATGGCGTTGTAGGTCAACCGGGCACCGCAGTACTCCTCGAACAGATCGAGGATCAACTCCCGTTCGCGGAACGCGTAGAGGAACACGGTCATCGCGCCGATGTCCATGGCGTGCGTACCAAGCCACAGACAGTGACTCGCGATGCGTTGGAGCTCCGCGAGAATCGTGCGGATATACCGAGCGCGCCGCGGCACCTCGACTTCCATCAACTTCTCGACGGTCTCGCAATAGCCGAGATTGTTGGTGGCGGCCGCCACGTAATCCATCCGGTCGGTCAGCAGGATGATCTGGGTCCAGTCTCGATTTTCGCAGAGTTTCTCGATACCGCGGTGGACGTACCCCATCACGACATCGACGTCCTTCACTCGCTCGCCGTCGAGTCGCAAGACCAAACGCAAGACCCCATGCGTGCTCGGGTGCTGCGGGCCCATGTTGAGCACGAGCTCGTCGGTATCGAACATCGCCGCGGATTCGGTGGCCATCTCTAGCTGACTCGATTCACTTCTCCGGCAGGGCCGAGCTACTCGATCTCCGTTTCGTCCACCGTATTGCGTAGCCGGAGCCACTCCATGGGGCTCTCGAGCAGAAACTCGCCAGGTCCCTCGAGCGGGTAGTCCTTGCGCTGCGGAAAACCCTGCCAGTTGTCTGGCATCAGAATCCGACGGAGATCCGGGTGCCCGGTGATATTCACCCCGAACATGTCCCACACCTCTCGCTCAAGCCAGTTGGCCGCCGGCCAGACATCGGTCACCGAGGGGACCGCCTCGGTTTCGGTTGCCCGCACCTTGATCCGAACCCGCTGCCGACGGCGTACGGAATACAGGCAGTAGATGATGTCGAAGCGCTGCGCACGCGGCGGCCAGTCGCTGGCGGTAACATCGCAACAGTAGTCGAACGACGCCGCGTCGTCATCCCGGAGAAAACGGGCCACGTCGAGCAACGCCGTCGACCGCACGATGACGGTCCAGTCGCCCACCCAGTAGCTGAGTTGTTCAACGGCATCTGGCTGCGCCTGCTGCAGCGCCACCAGATACGCCGGTGGCTCCAGATCGTCGGGTGGCAGCGGATCAGTCGGCCCCTTGGGCGCTTCAGGCGGGGCCTTCGGCTTGGGCTTCGGCTTCGCGGCGGCCGGCACCGCGGCGGAGCCTGCGCCAGCGGGCTTCGGCGGAGCAGCCGGGGTCACCTTGGCCGAGGCTGGCGCGTCGGCCGGTTTCGCGGTTGCGTCGTCGTCCGGCTTCTGTTCGTCAGCCATGAAGTGCGGACACTACACCCATTCCAGCGCGCCCTTGCGCCACGCGTACACGTATCCGAGCACAAGGATGAAGAGAAACACCAGCATCTCGATCAGCCCGAACAACAGCAACTCGTCCATGATCACCGCCCACGGGAACATGAACACCGTCTCCACGTCGAAGATCACAAAGAGCATCCCGATCAGGTAATACCGAATACTGTACCGGCCACGCGCATCGGTGTCGGGCTCGATCCCACACTCGTACGGCTGGAGCTTGACCTTGTTGTATTTCGCCGACTTGATCAACGACGTAAACATCAAGATGCCGACGGCGACGGCGATCGCGACCAGCACGAACAGAAGCACCGGGATGTACGCTTCAGGCATTGACGGTCACCCTGTATCTCTTGTCAGACTGCAAATTCAGTGTCACGGGCTCAGACCTCCCACCGCGTAGCACCAGCGACCGTGGGCACCGGACAAACGGAGAGTGCCCCCCCGACGCGCACGCGCCTCTGTATTCTCCCGGAAAAGCTCGTTGGAGCAGGGTTGGTCGTTGGCAGATCGCTCGACCTGCGGGCCTGAAAACCGGGCTTTTTATAGCATGCGCCCTCGAGGGTGTCAAGGAATCCCCTCCACGTGCGGGACCGGGCCACGAGCACAAAAACCCCCATGTTCACAACCGATTCCGGTGGGTGTATCCCGCCCCGCGACCGAACCGGGCCCGGGGCGAATCGGCGACAAGAGTGGGCGATTTGCCGCTATACTTCCTCATAGAGACACCCAGGTGGGGCACCACCCGGGTCATCACACCATGTCCAGACCCTCAAGCCTTGATGTCCGCTGCGGGCGAGTCCCATCCGCGCTCCTGTTCGCCGCCGCCGCGCTGGTGGCCGCATCGGCCCCAACGCGGAGTGCACTGGCGCAGAGCGGCAACGAATCAATGTTCGTCAGTGTGCTCGATTCCGCTGGCGCTCCGGTGCCCAGACTGACCACGACGGACTTCATCGTCGAAGAGGACGGGGCCGAGCGGGAGATTCTGGACGTGCGGCCGGCACGCGCCCCGATGCAGGTCGCCGTGCTGGTCGATACGAGCGCCAGCGTCACCCATGCCACCAGTGACCTCCGGCGTGGGTTGGAAACGCTCGTCGGCCGGCTGTCTGAGGGGAACGAACTGGCACTCGTGACGTTCGGCGGCACCCCGCGTATCCTCGTGGAATCGACTGCCCGTCTTGACCGGCTTCGAGATGGCATCAATCAAGTGTTCCCGGCGTCGAACAGCGCGGCCTACCTGCTCGACGCGCTGGTGGAGACCGCGCGAGGTTTCGAACGTCGGGAATCGGCGAGGCCCGTCATCATCGCCATCACCGGCGAAGGCCTCGACTACAGCAACCGCGACGCGAAGCAGGTCCTCGACGCGCTGAAGGACAGTCGAGCGGCCGCGCACATGATTGTCCTCCGGGAGGGGCAGACCCCGGCGTTCAACGCGGACCCGACCGCCTTCGGGGGGTTGAACGGCCGCGAACGAGACATGGTGCTCGTCCAGGGTCCCCTCGCCTCGGG
>CAUZAY010000326.1:0-4910 GCA_963577695.1 Vicinamibacteria bacterium
ACGATACCGGTCAGGTCGCTGATTTCGGTATGGATTTTGCGATGAACCGGTTCAGGAGTTCGACTGGGGTCGAACTGCGATTCTTTATGCCGGTGCTCAATATCCCGTTCCGATTGATCTATGCCTGGAACCCCAATGTGGAGGGCATTCTGAACGACCGTTTCCAGCCGCAGGAGTCGACGATCTTCAAGTTCGGGGTCGGCACGACGTTCTAAGGCCTCTGACCAGAATAAGCTTGCCATCTTGGGGCGTCGCGGCGCCCCAGTTGGTAAGTTTATTCTGGTCAGAGGCCTAAGTGCACGGCCGTCGAGGTCGGGTGGGTTTCGGCGAAGCTGTTAATCTATAGGCGGCACAAGGGACCCGCAGCGGTCCGTGGTGAACGTCCGGCGTCGCATCGAAAGGGACACTGGATTCAGCCCCGGTCGAATGCGGCGGGACTGTTGCTACGGGCTGCTAGAGGTTGGCGAAGCGTGTAAACTGGGCGACTGGCGGGATGCTTCCGTCCAGCCGATACACACAAGACAACGACAACACCAAACAAGGATTGATTAGATGAGATTGCTCAGTGTGGTCGCGACGACGATGGTTGCGCTCATGATCGTGTTGGCCCCCGTGCATGCGACGGGGCAGCCACCGGCCACCCCCGCGCAGGCGCCGGCCGCGGCCGCGCCTCCGGCACGGCTCCCGTTTCCTCCCGGCGCGACTCACGCCTACGTCGATCTGCAACGCGTCGCGTCCCAGTCCTCCGTCGGTCAGGCCGCGAACCAGCAGGTTCAGGCCCTGAGCGACCAGAAGCTGTCCGAAATCGAAGCCTCCAACGCGCAACTGGCGGCCAGTCAGCTGAAGCTGCAACAGGGCGGAAGCGTCATGAGCGCGGAGGCGCAACTGCAGCTGCAAGGTGAGATCGAAACGTTGAATCTCAGCGTGCAACGGCAGACGCAGGACGCGGAGGCTGAGGTGGTGCGGTTCCAGCAGGGCCTCCAGATCGAATTCAACCAGAAGCTCGCGCCCGCGCTCGATCAGGTCGGGGCGGAGAGAGGGCTGTCGTTCATCCTCAGCGTCGGCGAAGGCGGCATCGCCTGGGCGAACCCGGCCCTCGACGTGACGGAGGACGTCATTCTGGCGCTCGACGCCGCGCCACCGACACCATAGGGCTGTTTGCGGCCGGGGCTGCGCGGACCCCACGCGGCCCTCCGCGGGGCGCGCATTGTCGCGCGCCCGCGCGTTGCTGCCGGACCGCTACGGTGTGGCGTCACGGTGGACGACGGGTAGACGTGGCGGTTGGACCCGGGTAGACTGAGCCGGCTCGAACGGTTCGCCGGTGTCCACACCGAAGTGTCTGCGTCGCGAGCCCCCGACCACCAACGCCGTGTCCCTCGATATTCCAGGCTTTCTCGATCGCCTTTGCTACCGGTTTCCCTCGCCGCTCATCGACGGGATCGTCGAGCGCACGCCAGGGGTTCGGCTCGCCGCGGTCAAAAATCTTACCGTCAACGAGGAATTCTTTCAAGGCCATTTCCCCGGGGCGCCGTTGGTCCCCGGGGTCCTGATCATCGAGTCGCTCGTGCAGGCCGCGAGTGTGCTGCTGCTCGACGCGGAGACCGAGTCGCCGGCGACGCGCGTCGTGTTGCGCGGGGTCAACAACGCCAGGTTCCGTCGGCAGGTCGTGCCGGGAGATCGGTTATGCCTCGACGTTGAAGTCAGCCGCCGTCGGCGGCGGGTGGCCATTGTGGCGGCCGTGGCGCGGGTCGACGGTCAGGTCGTGGCCGAAGCGGAACTGTTGCTCGGTCTGGTCGTGGGTGCCGCCTCTATCGACCCCAGCGCCCACGTGGCTCCGGGGGCTGAAATCGGCGCCGGCACGGTCATTGGCCCCAACGCCGTCATTGGCCCCCACGTGCGAATCGGAGAGGGCTGTCAGGTCGGCGCCTCCGCGGTCATTGACGGATGGACGACCGTCGGCGACGAGAACCGGATATTCCCGTTCGCCTCGATTGGCATGGTGCCGCAAGACACCAAGTTCAGAGGCGAGCGAACCGAGCTTGTCGTTGGGCACCGCAATACCGTTCGTGAATTTGTCACGCTGCATCGTGGGACCGAGGGGGGCGGCGGCGTCACCCGTATCGGCGATGACAACTTGCTCATGGCCTATGTCCATGTCGCGCATGATTGCGTGGTCGGCAACAAGACCATTTTCGGGAACGCAGCGACGCTGAGTGGCCACGTGTCGGTCGAAGACCAGGCCAACATTGGTGCGTTCTCGGCCGTCCATCAATTTTGCCGCGTGGGGCGGCAGGCGTTCATTGGCGGATTCTCCGTCATCACGCTCGATGCATTGCCGTTCGTCCGTACGGTCGGCAATCGGGCGCGGGTCTACGATCTCAACATCATCGGGCTGGAACGACAGGGGATGCCGGCCGAGACAATCGCCCAGCTTGATCGGGCGTTCCGGTATCTTCTCCAGTCGAAGTTGAATACCACACAGGCCCTGCGGCAGATCGAACAGGATGAAACCCTCACCTGTCCTGAGATCACCTATCTGCTCGACTTCATCCGCACGTCGCCTCGGGGGGTCAATCTGCGCCGTCCGGCCAAACGACTCGAGTCGGCCGGCCCCGAGGACTAGCAGCCCGTGGTGAAACCCCGCGTCGCATCGAGAACGGCGCTGGGCGCGCGCGGCAAGGCGCGACGAGGGAGCAAATTAGCCATTTTCGACCGAGGAGCAACGCAGTCCACGCGTGATTCAGCGCTGTTCGAATGCAGCGGCGCTTTCACCACGGGCTGCTAGACGCGGTCTCTGACCCGGCTGGTCCCGTCATGAATCACATGCCTCTCGGGCTGATCGCGGGGAACGGTCGCTTTCCCTTTCTGGCGCTCGAAGGCGCACGACGGCTTGGCCACGCGCTGACGATCGTGGCGATTCGGAACGAAACCAGCCCCGCGTTGGAGGCGGCGGCGGCCGGCGATCCGCCGGCCGAGTTTCATTGGGTGTCGCTTGGCCAGCTTGGACGCTGTGTCGCGATTCTGCGCGACGCGGGCGTCACCCGAGCCGTCATGGCCGGTCAGGTCAAACACACCAAACTGTTTACCGGCCTGAAACCTGATCTCACGGCGCTGAAGGCGCTGGGTCGTCTCAAAACCAAGAACACCGACGCTCTCATTTCGGCGGTGGCGGACGTGTTGTCTGATCACGGCATCGAGCTGGAGAACTCGACCACGTTTCTTCAGCCGTTGCTCGCGCGGTCCGGGGTGGCGACCCGTCGGTCGGTGACGGCAGACGAACAGGGAGATCTCGACGTTGGCTACCGTATCGCCGACGTGATCGCGGGGCTCGATGTCGGGCAGACCATCGTCGTCAAAGATCGGGCGGTGGTGGCCGTCGAGGCGATGGAGGGCACCGACGCGGTCATCGCGCGGGCCGGTCGGTTGGCGGGGCCCGGGACGTGTGTCATCAAGGTGGCGAAGCCGGACCAGGATATGCGTTTCGACGTGCCGGTCGTGGGACTGCCGACGCTGGCGGCGATGCGGGAGGCTGGGGCCACGGTGTTGTCGATCGACGCCGACCGCACGCTCGTGCTGGATGGCGATCAATTTTACGCCGAGGCGGATACCCACGGCCTGACGGTCGTCGCCCGAGCAGGCGTGTCGTCATGACGAACACGGAGCGCGGCGGTCCGCGAATGGCCGTGGTAGGAGTGGGCCACTTTGGCCGGCACCACGCGCGTGTGCTCTCGACGCTCCCCGGGGTACGACTCGAGACGGTGGTGGACATCGACCTGGCTCGGGCGCAGGCGATAGCCGCGGAGCTCGGCACGGCATTCGCCGGTGACGCCTCATCGCTCGACGGACGTGTCGACGCGGTCACCCTGGCGGTGCCCACCGACGCTCACCATGCTGTCGCGCTGCCGCTACTCGAACGCGGCATCTCCGTGCTCGTGGAGAAGCCGATCGCGCGGACGGTCGCCGAGGCCGACGAGCTGATCGCGGCGGCCGCAGCCAACAGCGCGGTTCTGGCCGTCGGGCACACCGAGCGTTACAACCCGGCGGTGGCCGCAGCCTTGCCGCTGGTGCGCTCGCCGCGGTTTATCGAGGTCCACCGGATCGGGGCGTTTCCGGGGCGCAGCCTGGACATCGACGTGGTGTTCGACCTGATGATCCACGACCTCGACATCGTTTTGACCGCCGTCGGTGGCGATGTCGCCTCGGTTGAGGCGGTCGGCGTCCCGGTGCTCACCGACCGCGCGGATATCGCAAACGCCAGGCTTCGATTCACGTCCGGATGTATCGCCAACCTGACGGCCAGCCGGATCAGCCGGGAGCAGATCCGGAAGCTCAGGTTCTTTCAGAAGGACGCCTACATCTCGGTGGACTGTGCCGAGCAGGAGGTCGAGGGCTGGCGTCTGGCCCGCGGCTCCGGACCCGTGCCGGCGATTGAAGGGGGCAAGCTCGATGTACCGCGCGGCGAGCCGTTGGTTCGCGAGTTGGCCGATTTCGTGGCCGCGGTGGCCGGCGGACCGGCGCCGACGGTGGACGGCGCCGCGGGACGACGGGCGCTGGCGCTGGCCGAGCGGGTCGCCGAGGCGATGGGAGCGACATGAGTGAGGACGTGACCTCGGCGGACCAGGTGGTGGTGCAGGAGGTAGTCCAGAAGGTGGTCGACGGCGTCGAGCTGACCGAGGCTGATTGGGCGCGGCTGACCGGCGCGCACGATCTGATAGCGCTGGGGATGGCGGCCGATGCGGCGCGCCGTCGGCGTCATGACGACCGCGTGACCTTCGTGCAGGTGCTCGAAGCGCCCCTGGACGGTGATCCGCTGGAGGCGCCGATACCGCCGCCGACCGGCGAGGTCCGGGTGACCGGGTGTCCCGAGAGCAGCGCTGCGGCGGTTGCGGCCGTTCGGAAGACGGTGGTCC
>CAUZAY010000327.1:0-4866 GCA_963577695.1 Vicinamibacteria bacterium
GCCGGCCGCCGAGCGCGGCGCGAGGCCAGCCAACCAGGCCGGAAGCCCCGGCGCCGCCTTGCGCCGCCCGCGACCATCCGTGACGATCACGCGCAACCGCGAGGCCCGAGCGGCCCGGGATGGAGCGATTCTAAGCGGAGAGTCCGGGTCGTCCGAGGTCATCTGTCGTTCGGGGCCTGCGCCGCCTGGGTCACGCGCGGCTCCGTGCCCATCATCTCGCCGGCGCGGTGGAGAGGACCGCTCGGGGCCCCCTCGGCGTAGGCTTCGTACGCCTCGACGATCTTCTGCACGAGGGGATGCCGCACGACGTCGCGACCGTCGAACCGGATGAACGCGATACCCTCGACATGCTCGACGATCCGCATCACCTCGATCAGCCCGGACGTGCGCCCCGTTGGCAGATCGATCTGCGTGATGTCGCCCGTGATGACCGCCTTCGAACCGCGCCCGAGCCGCGTCAGGAACATCTTCATCTGCTCTGGCGTGGTGTTTTGTGCCTCGTCGAGAACAACGAATGCCTCGTTCAACGTGCGCCCTCGCATGAACGCGAGCGGCGCAATTTCGATGGTACCGCGCTCGAGCAGGCGGTCGACACGTTCCGCCTCAAGCATGTCGTACAACGCGTCGTAGAGCGGGCGCAGATACGGATTGACCTTCTCCTGCATATCCCCCGGCAGGAATCCGAGCTTCTCACCGGCCTCCACCGCGGGACGGGCCAGAATGATCCGCGTGACTTTCTTGGCCGTGAGGGACGCGACTGCTTGTGCCATCGCCAAATAGGTCTTCCCGGTACCGGCGGGACCGATGCCAAAGACGACGTCATGGCTGTCGATCGCCTCAAGATAGCGGCGCTGGTTCACGCTCTTCGGCGCAATGTGGCGTTTGCTGGACGCTTTCACGGTGGCCCGCACGAAGAAGTCGCTCAGCCGAACGCCGTCGTCCTGGCGCACCAACTCCGCCGCGCGGCGCACGTCGTCCTGCGAGAACTGGTAGCCGTGCGTCACCAACTCGGCCAACTGCCCCACGAGAGCCTCGAGGGCCGCGAGCGACTCCGGGGCGCCTTCGGCCAACAGCGCCGTGCCGTCCGTGCGGA
This sequence comes from Vicinamibacteria bacterium, assembly GCA_963577695.1. Taxonomy (GTDB): domain Bacteria; phylum Acidobacteriota; class Vicinamibacteria; order Vicinamibacterales; family UBA8438; genus UBA8438. The sequence continues at coordinate 1,094 of CAUZAY010000327.1, forward strand.
TCTGCACCCGAAACAGACCCTCGAACGTCTTGAGATTGGCGTCGTAGGCACCGAACAGCGCGTCGGCCGCCTCGTCGGGAATGGAGATCCGCGCGATGGTGGTGGTGCCAGGCTCGCCTTGGTCTTGTGGCACGGATAGAAACGATGGTGACACGGTGTCAGGAGCCGGTCAACTCATCGGTTTCCGAGCGAGGCGCCCGTCTGGCGGCGTTGCTGCGTCGGTCACAGCCCGCCTGGCTGCTCCCTCCTTGCGCCTGGCCAGACGAACGCCTCGCCCGGAAACCGCCCGGGATGTCGCCGAGGCGCGCACGTGCGCGCCTCGCGGACGCGGAGTGGGGCACTCGGGGTCCCCGCGTAGCGGTCGCGTGGGGTTCGGGGCGGCGCCCCGTCTAAAGAGGTCGCGCCCGGAAACCACGTCTTCAGCGCTCTGGTGTGGGGTCCAAGTGGAGCTCGCGCAACTGATGCGCGCTCACCGTCGACGGCGCGCCCGTCATCAGGTCGACGGCCGTGGCCGTCTTCGGAAACGCCATCACGTCACGAATGGACGGCTCTCCCGCGAGCAGCGCCACGATCCGATCGACCCCGAGGGCGATTCCTCCGTGCGGCGGTGTCCCGTATTCGAGCGCCTCAAGAAAAAAGCCAAACCGAGACCGTGCGTCCTCATCGCTGATCCCCAAGAGCTCGAAGATACGCCGCTGCAGCGGCTGCTCGTGGATCCGAATGCTGCCACCGCCGATCTCGCTGCCGTTCAAGACCAGGTCATACGCTTTCGCCCGTACCGAGCCCAGGTCGGTTTCCAGCCGGTCTCGGTCCCCGTCACACGGTGCGGTGAACGGGTGATGCATCGACATGTGGCGCCCTTCCGTCTCGCTCCACTCGAACATCGGAAAATCAACCACCCAGGTCAGCGCACGGCGCTGCTCATCGACCAGGCCCTCGCGAGCGGCCAGCGTGAGACGCATCTTCCCCAACAACGCAGACGCCTCGTGGGGCGCCCCGGCCGCCACCAGCACCAGCCCGTCGTCGCCAGCGCCCGCCGACTCAAGGAGCCGGCCCAGCGTCTCGGCCCCCGCTACCTTCAGAATCGAACTCTGCACGTCGCCGTCGGGACCACGACGAGCCCAGACCAGCCCTTGCGCTCCGAGCTCGATCGCCTCGTCGACCAGCTTGTCGACCTGGCTGCGGGAGTACTTCCCCGCGCCGGGCACGACAAGCGCGCGAATCGCGCCCCCCCCGGCGACGGCGTCGCGGAACACCCGGAAGCTCGACTCGGAGAAAACGTCGGACACGTCGACGATCGCCATCTCCATGCGCAGATCCGGCTTGTCGGACCCGTACTTATCCATCGCCTCGGCGTACGGCAATCGCGGAAAGGGGATCTCGATCGACTCGCCGTTGGCGGCGAACATGGTCTGCATCAGCCGCTCGACGGCGGTAAAGACGATGTCCTGGGTCACGAAGGACATCTCCATGTCGATCTGGGTGAACTCCGGCTGCCGGTCGGCGCGGAGGTCCTCGTCCCTGAAACACCGTGCGATCTGAAAGTACCGGTCCATCCCGCTGATCATCAGAATCTGCTTGAAGATCTGTGGAGACTGCGGCAGGGCGAAGAACTCGCCGGGATGCACGCGGCTGGGCACCAGGTAGTCGCGCGCGCCTTCCGGGGTTGACTTGGCGAGCACGGGCGTCTCGATGTCGAGAAAGCCCTGGGCGTCGAGCGACTGTCGCGCCGCCATCAACACGCGGTGCCGCAACTGTATGTTCCGTTGCATCCGATCGCGGCGCAGGTCGAGGTAGCGATACTTCAGCCGTAGGTCTTCCGACACGGGCGTCTCGTCGGCGATCTGAAACGGCGGTCGACGCGCTTCACTCAACACCGTGATCTCGCGTATGGCAATCTCGACTTCGCCGGTCTCGAGTTTCGGATTCAGCGTCTCGTCGGACCGGCGCTCGACCGTCCCGCACACCTCGACGACGTATTCCGGGCGCAACCGTTTGGTCTGCGCGAGCAGCGCTTCATCGTCGCGAGCGACCACCTGGGTCACGCCGTAGCGATCCCGGATGTCGAGAAAAATCAGTGACCCGAGATTGCGCACCCGATGCACCCATCCCATCAGGGTCGCCTCAGAGCCCATGTCGGTGGTGCGCAACGCACCACAGGTATGTGTTCGTTCAGACACGTTTCAATCCGTTCCCACGGCGCGTAGGTGAGCGACCAGGTCGGCCCTGATCACGGTCTGTTGTTCCCCGGTCTCCATCGTCTTGACCGTCACCTGATTACTCGCCAGCTCATCTTCACCAAGAATCAGCATGTGGCGAGCCTGGCTGCGATTCGCCCGCTTCATCTGCGATTTCGAGGACCGTCCCTCGTAGTCGATCAACGTCGTCAACCCGGCCCGACGCAGATCCCGGGCCAGGATGCGAGCCGCGGACCAGCTGGGGTCGCCGAGGGCCACCACGAACGCGTCCGCGACGTCCACCTTGCCGGCTCCCTCCGGCAGCGCCAGCACCAGGCGCTCGAGCCCGGCCGCAAAGCCGATGCCGGGCCGGTCGGGACCACCGAGCTGCTTCACCAGATGGTCGTATCGGCCGCCGCCGAGCAACGCGTTCTGCGCGCCAAGGTTCGTCCCAAGAATCTCGAACGTCGTACGCGTGTAGTAGTCGAGACCACGCACCAGGCGGTGGGACACTCGATAGGCCAGGCCATAGGCGTCCAGATGCCGCCGGACCTCCGCGAAGTGATCGCGGCACCCGTCGCACAAGAAGTCTTCCGAATGCGGGAGCTGCTCGATGATGGGCTGGTCGGCGGGCACCTTGCAGTCAAAAATCCGAAGCGGATTGGTGACACTCCGTCGCTGGCAGTCGCCGCACAACTCGGCGACCCGCTCGCCAAGCGCGTCGATCAGGGCCTGGGTGAATCGGGGTCGGCACGCGGCACACCCCACTGAGTTGATCACCAACTCGGTCCCCTCGATTCCGAGCTCGGCCACCAACGCCGACGCCATCTCGATCACCTCCGCGTCAACCGCCGGGTCGACAATGCCAAACACCTCGACGTCCAGCTGATGAAACTGTCGGTAGCGTCCTTTCTGCGGCCGTTCGTAGCGAAACATCGGCCCCAGACTGTACAGCTTGGCGCACGGCAACTCCTGCTCGAGGGCGTGCTCCACAAACGACCGGACCATGCTGGGGGTCGCCTCCGGTCGCAAGGTAATCCGTTCGCCGCCCTTGTCGATAAAGGCGTACATCTCCTTCTGCACGATGTCGGTCGACTCGCCAGTCCCCTTCGCGAAGAGTTCTTCCCGCTCGATGACCGGAGTGCGTACTTCGGCGTAGCCATATCGGGCGCAGAGGTCGCGCGCCACGCCTTCGACGCGCTGCCAGCGGCCCACCTCGGCGGGCAGGATGTCACGAGTACCACGAATGCCGGGAATCATTACGTTTATACGGGGCTACGCCCCGAACCCCACGCGACCACTCCGCGGGGACCCCGAGTGCCCCACTCCGCGGGGACCGTGCAGGCGGGCGTTACGCCTCGAATTCGTCTTTGTAGCCAACGTAGTTGGACGCGTAGCGGGTGATCGACTCGGCTTCCGCGTCCGTGGTCGAGCGGCGGACTCGCGCGGGGTTGCCCATGACGAGTGACCCTGGCGGAATCTCCATGCCTTCGACAACGAGGGTCCCCGCCGCGACAATCGAGCCAGACCCTATCACCGCACCGTTCAGGACAATGGCCCCCATGCCTATCAAACAACGGTCCTCCACAACACACC
>CAUZAY010000328.1:0-4836 GCA_963577695.1 Vicinamibacteria bacterium
TGGACCCTGATCTGGCTCGAATCGCCGAGCGGTTCGGGCCGCCGCCGCTGTGGGGACGAGCGCCCGGATACGCCACGCTCGTGCGGATCATCCTGGAGCAGCAGGTGTCGCTGGCCTCCGCCAAGGCGACGTTCGGCCGGATGCGCGACACCTTCGGCGAGGTCACCTCCGAGAACATGGCGTCGCTGAGTGCCGCCGACATTCAGACAGCCGGCGTCACGAGACAGAAGGCCAGCTACTGTCTGGGACTGGCTCAGCTCATTCAGAGTGGCGCCCTCGACCTGCGGTCGCTGAGTCGAGCGGACGACCGGGAAGTCCGACGGCGGCTCATCGACATCCGCGGCATCGGCACCTGGACCGCCGACATCTATCTGCTGATGGCCCTCCGACGGCCCGACATCTGGCCGGACGGCGACCTGGCGCTGGCCACCGCAGCGCAACAGGTCAAACGACTCCGCCGTCGGCCTGATGACACGCGGCTACGCGCACTCGCGGCTCGCTGGGCACCTTGGCGAGCGGTGGCGGCCCGGCTGCTGTGGCACTACTACCTCTCCACACGGGGCGGTCGCGACCCCGTCATCCTCTGACCATCCAATGCCCGCGGTACGTATCCGGCATGTGCTGATCACGGACGACCGAGGGGACGCCCTGGCGACCTATCTCGCGGCGCGCCGGTCAGACCTCGACTCTCGGGTGCGAACCGCGTCCACGCTCACCGAGTCGGACCCGCAGTGGGCCGACGCGCTCGTCGGGTTCGCCACGCCGATCTCCCTCGACCGGTCATCGATTCGTTGGGTGCACTCCACCGGGGCCGGCGTCGACGGGTTGCTGGGCGGGAAGCGCTGGCCGGACGGGGTCACGCTCACGCGCACCACCGGAGCCCTCGGGGCCCGAATGGCCGAGTATTGCGTCGGCCACGCCCTGGCGGTGACGCAGCGAATACGCGAGTTTCACTGCGACCAAAGGGCGGGTCGCTGGGCCCCCGTCGAACCGGGCACGTTGCAGGGAACGACCGCCGTCATCATCGGGACCGGGTCGGTGGGGTCGGCGATCGCCACGCGGTTCGCGGCGCTGGGTTGCTCGACGATCGGCGTGTCGCGGTCCGGCCAACCCACGCCTCCGTTCGATCACGTGCACCCCGTCGGGGGGCTCACCGACACCGTCACCGAGGCTCGCTGGCTCGTGCTGGCGGCGCCCCTGACCGCGGAAACCCGGGGACTCGTGGGGGCCGCTGTGCTCGGCGGCTGTCGAGATACTGTGGTCATCAACGTCGCCCGAGGCGGGCTACTGGATACCGCCGCGCTCCTCGATGCGCTGGCCCTCGGCACGGTCACCGCGGCCGTGCTGGACGTGTTCGATACAGAACCACTTCCGCCTGACTCGCCGCTCTGGCGGAGCCCGGACGTCGTGATCACCCCCCACATCGCCGGTGTCACACACGTCGAGGAGGCGGGAGCCGCCTTCCTCGACGCTCTGACCCATCTGGAATCGGACCGACGCCCCCCATCCGCCGTCGACCCGACCCGCGGCTACTAGTGTCTTGTATCAATGATTCGCTGCATAAGTCGGTGGCGCGTGACGGGCGGTTTCCGGGCGAGGGGTTCGTCTGGCCAGGCGCAAGGAGGGCGCGGCCAGGCGGGCTGTGATCGATGCAGCAACACCGGAGGGCGCGCGACAATGCGCGCCTCGCGGCCGTGGAGTGGGGCACTTGGGGTCCCCGCGGAACGGCCGCGGGGGGGGTCGGGGCGCAGCCCCGTCTAAGCGACGCCGCGTTCGTCTCCTGAGGAAACGGCGACCGTGGGATCGTCGCCCCTTCAGGGGCGCTGATCGTTCAGCGGGCCTAAAGGCCCTTGCTACGGCCGCCAGCTGGGCGTGACTCCTCCCCGCAGAACCGGTTTCCTGGCGAGGGGTTCGTCTGGCAAGGCGCAAGGAGGGAACATGCAGGAGGCGGCATGTGACCGACGCAGCAACGCCGCCAGGCGGACGCCTCGCCAGGAAACCTAGGGGTTCACGGTGACGTCGACGTGGGCGGTCGTCCAGCAGCATTGATCGCCGCCGCCGCCATCGCCGGAAACGTCGTTGCCCGTCGCCATGAGGCGATATTGACCCGGCGCGTCGAACGTGACTGAGGTCATGGTCTCGCCGCCGGCCAGATCCTCGAAGCTGTGCGTCAGTTCAGGGCCGGTGTCGACCCCCTCCGCCTCGAAGGTCACGATACCCGGGCCCCGATACTTCTTCCAGGTGACGCCCAAGGGTGGACGACGACGCCGACCGGCCCGCTGCTCCGGCACAATGGTCAGCGGCTGGTCGATCGCGGTCAGCAGGAGGGTCAGCGGTTCTCCCACGGTCGTGCTATAGGTCGCAGCGATCCCGTGCGACGGGCCCTGCAGCTCCGAGCCGTTCGGGCCGACCTTGATGACCGGCGGCACATTGCCGTTCGCCTTGTTCAGGAACGGATCGGCAAAGTAGGGAGGATTGGCCCAGAACTCGACCTTCGACAGCTGGTTATTGATACGCAGCGTCCAATTCAGCAGGCGCTCAGCCTGGTCGGCCGGCACGGTGACGGAGAACACGCCCCAGTTTCGCCCTGGCAGAAAGTGTGTCGGTTGCCCCATGTCAGCCGCGTCGGGTCCCATGTGGTTGTCCTCGCCGATCGGGATGTCCACCGCGACCTCATTGCGGTTGTAGTAGCCCACGAGCAACGTCAGACTCCCGTCCTGGTTCCGGGACCATGCCTCATACGCGGGCCAGACCGCCTCACCGGTGCTGCCGGACGGTTCGAGCGAGAGGGGTGTGCGTGGCGGCTGCGCGTCGGCCGCGGACGCCAGCAGCGAAGCCGCAACCACGGCGGCAAGAGCGATGACGGTCGGGAAAACGCGAAAAGGTTGGGGCATTGGCCGACTCCAGGTCGTGCGAACCGAGCGAACGATAAAGGGGCGCCACCCGCGCTGCGAGCGGCGCCCCCTCTCACAAGAGATGCGACGAACGGTGTCGTGCCATCACGACATCCGGACCGGGTGCTACTGTCCGCCCCCCTGGGTCTCGGACTCCGCGGCCTCACGCTTCGCGAGCTCGGCCTCGTAGTCGTCATCCTCAAAGTAGGTGACGTTCACCCAGGCATGGGCCATCTCATCAACGGTGCGGTCGCCATATCCGACCCAGACGTTCGGGTCTGGGTTGGCTCGGTTGGCGGCGGTGTTGTCGTGCCACGCCGTCACCTTGATGAGCGTCCCCTTCGGCAACAACGGCGCCGCGTCGTCGGTGAAGACGTAGCTGTTGTGCCAGTTGAAGTTGAAGTCGCCGACATGGCTCAAGACCTGGCGGCGACCGTTGGGCCGAATCGCCTCGATCGACATCGCCTTGCCGCGCAGGTGCATGTGCGGCTGAAAGCTCTCGATCCGGGCCGCGCGCTGCAGCGGGAAGAAACCTTGCGTGGACGCCACGCTGTTAGGCGGAATGTCCACGCCGCCGGTGCCCATCAGATGCAGCACCTGGCGATGCTCGGGTGCCTGATCTTCAGGATGGAGATAGACGCCCAACTGCACGGTGTCGGTAATCTCCTCGCCACCTGACGAATAGTGGATGTCCCACTGAATCTCGGAGTCTGGCAACATCAGCTTCCCGGTGCCGGGACGCATGATTTCACCCTGCTTCCCGACGGCCCACTCCATGAAGGTGCCGGCGGTCCGGGAGCGGTCCACGCCGTTTGCGGCATTGGCTCGGTTCGCCGCGACCAGAGCCGGGTCGGTCTCTTCCTGCACGAGTCTGGCAATGGCGTGATGGACGATCTTACGACCCGCCACGGTGCCCGGGCGCATCTCGATGGCCCGCGCCCACCGCTCGGTGGTCAGGCCGGTCTCGCCCCGGGGCTTCCACCAGGCGTCATTTGCTTCGGCCGCCATCGTGTACGGCGTCGACTCGATGATCAGGTCTGGCGGGCCGTCGAACTGTTCTGCAAAGTTCCACTTCGACTCGTCCGGCCAGTTGATGGCCGCCGGCATGTCTTCGGGGTTGCCTCGCGGCGCACCACCATCGACCCAGCGGGCAATCGTGTCAATCTGCTCATCGGTCAGCGAGCGGTCGTTCTTGAAGTCCTGGATGCCGACCGTGCGGTCAAGGTGCCACGGGGGCATCTGTCGGGTCGTCACCCGGTCCTTAATGGACCGTGCCCAGGGCCGAGAGTCCTGGTACGACACCAGCGACATCGGGGCAATCGAGTCCGGCCGATGACAAGCCTCGCATTTGGCCTGGAAAATCGGGGCGACGTCCTTCGTAAAGGTCGGCACCTCGTCTTCCGCCGCGGCACTCACCGACGCAGGGGCCAGCGCCACGGCCGCGCACAGCAGAACACCGAGGGATTGCCTGATGGCGGTCTTCATGGGGTGTGGTCCTTTCACTCTAGACTGTCCCAAGGACAGGGGGCTCTTCGCACCAGTGCCCGATCCTACCCCAGAGAACCGGGGATCTCAAATATACAAACGGTGTATCGGCCGATTCCGTTTACCAGTGTGGCTCCGGCGGTCGGCCTGCGCACGAAGTCACGCAGATGCAAGAGGCCACCGCGTGTGTCAGTTGGTCGCGCGTCGCTCCGCCTGGAACTGGTCCCAGAGGACCGCTCCGGCCGTGTGAAGCCCCTCGCCCGCCATGATGTTGGCACCGAGTTCAAGGTGCGCGCCTGAGCCGGTCGTGAACGCGGGCCACGTCGCCACATTCGACCCGTTCGGGTCACCACTTGTAGCGCTGCGTTGCAGCGTGCGCGATTGAGGAACTGGCGGGCCAAACATGAAAAATGGCGGTGAGGCAGGGATTCGAACCCTGGGAGGAGTTCCCCCCTCA
>CAUZAY010000329.1:0-4834 GCA_963577695.1 Vicinamibacteria bacterium
CATGGCGAGCCGGTTGCGCTCGGTGAGCCGGTCGAATCGGATCCCTCATGACTCTACCCTTCGAGCTCTACATCGCGACGCGGTATCTGGTCGCGCGACGCCGTCAGGCGTTTATCTCGCTCATCTCAGTGGTGTCGATCGTCGGCGTCGCCGTGGGGGTGATGGCGCTGGTCGTTGCACTGGCCTTGATGACAGGTATGCACGAGGACATCCGCGACAAGCTCATCGGGGCTCAGGCCCACGTCTACGTGCACAAGATCATCACGGGCGGATTCGACGATTATCAGGCGGAGGCAGAGCTCCTGTTGACTGTGCCGGGGGTCGTGGGCGCCGCGCCATCGACAGTGGGTCGGGCGCTGGTGACCGGTGGCGGCAACGACGCGTTCATTACCATCAAGGGGATCGATCCGGTGCTCGAACGTGGGGTGACCGACCTCGACGGGGCCGTGCTGCACGGGAGTCTGCAGGCCTTGGAGGAGAAGCACGACCGCACGTTGGGGGGCGTCATCATCGGCGAGGCGCTTGCGCGCGACCTCGGGGTGTTCGTGGGCGATACGATCTCGGTGCTGTCCAAGCAGAGCGTCACGTTGTTCCCGATCGGCATACTGCCGCGCGCGCAGCGGCTGCAGGTGGTTGGCATCTTCAGCCTCGGTCTGTACGAGTACGACAACAGCTACGGGTTCGTGACGCTTGATGCCGCCGGTCGGCTCTTCAGCAAAGAGTCGGTCGACCTGATGCAGCTCCGCGTGGAGGACCTCGACGATGCCGCGGCGGTCGCGCTGGCGGTGTCTGACACCCTGGGTGCCAACTATTACGCGCAGGGTTGGAACGAACTGAACGCGCCGCTGTTCTCGGCCCTGTGGCTCGAGAAGATGGGGATTTCGATCAGCATCGGGCTGATCGTCATGGTGGCGGCGCTCAACATCGTGGCGTCGTTGATCCTGCTCGTGATGGAAAAGAGCCGGGACATCGCCATCTTGAAGACCATGGGTGCGAACAGTCGCAGCATTCGGGGCATCTTCGTCCTACAAGGCGGCATCATCGGCGTGGTCGGGACCGTCGTGGGCGCGGGGCTCGGGTTCGTCATCTCTGTCGTCGCCGATCGGTATCAACTGATTCAGATACCCGGCGACGTGTACCCCATCTCGTATGTGCCGTTTCGGGTGGTCCCGCTCGATTTCTTGCTGGTGGTGACCACCGCCGTGCTCGTCTGTCTCCTGGCGACCATCTATCCCTCCCGTCAGGCGTCCCGTCTCGATCCGGCCGAGTCGTTGAGATATCAGTAGTGTCGGGTCACCGTGGTTCGTAATGTCTTTCCTCCAGGTGCGGTCGCTCACGAAGACGTACACGATGGGCGACCGCCAGTTGTCTATTCTTCGGGGGCTCGATTTGACGGTCGAGCGCGGCGAGATGGTCGCCATCGTGGGCGCGTCTGGCGTCGGGAAGACCACGCTGCTGCAGGTGGTGGGGGGCCTCGATCGGATCGACGACGGCACCATTGTGATCGACGACATGGACGTCGCCGCCGCCGACGACAACACGCGGGTCACATTTCGCAATCGGCAGGTCGGGTTCGTTTTTCAGTTCCATCACTTGCTGCCAGAGTTCACCGCGGTCGAGAACGTGGCGATGCCGTTGCGGATTGCCCGTGTACCGCCAGGCGATGCGGTACCTCGCGCGGAGGCCCTGCTCCACGAGGTCGGTCTCTCCGAGCGTGTCGCGCATCGCCCTGGGATGCTGTCCGGCGGCGAACAGCAGCGAGTGGCCGTGGCCCGCGCCCTGGTCATGCGCCCCGCCTTGCTGCTCGCCGACGAGCCTACCGGGGACCTGGACGAGCAGACTGGTGAAGAGCTCCACGGCCTGCTGCGTCGCATGCACACCGCCCATGGACTGACCTCACTGATTGCGACGCACAACCTGCGACTTGCCGAGTCGTGTGATCGCGTCCTGCGGCTCGAGGATGGGTGTCTGAACACGGTCTGACCCCCCGTGTGTCTTATAATGAAAAGGGAGACCACGTGCGTGGTCTGTCACGGGCGGCTAGCCCTGTCCGCCCGTCGTGCGGCGGATGATGGGCGTCTGGCGTGACGCCGGACGCTCTCGACACGGACCATCATTACTTATCGTCTGGATGACCGGATGTTCGAGCGCTATACAGAGCGTGCCCGCCGTGTGCTGTTCTTTGCCCGCTACGAGGCGAGCCAGCTCGGCAGCATCTCGATCGAGACCGAGCATCTGCTGCTCGGACTGATCCGCGAGGGCCAGGGGCTGACCAGCCGGATCTTTGCCCGATCGCACCTGTCGCTGGAAGGGATCCGGAAGGACATCGAGGGACGGACGGTATTTCGGGAGAAGGTCTCCACGTCGGTAGAGATTCCGTTCAGTACCGAGACGAAACGGGCGCTGCAGTTCGCGGCCGAAGAAGCGGATCGCCTGCTGCACAACTATGTCGGGACGGAGCACCTGCTGCTGGGCATCTTGCGGGAGGAGCGCTCGGTGGCGGCGTCGATTCTCGTCGAGAAAGGGATGCGGCTCAGTACGGTGCGCGAGGACATCGTGCAGCTGCTGAACGAGAAAACGACGTTGACGCGGGTCAAGGAAACGCCGTTGCTGTCGGAGTTCAGCCGCGATCTGACCGACAGTGGGATGAAGAACCTGTTGGATCCGCTGGTGGGCCGGTCCGGCGAGCTGGACCGGGTTCAGCAGGTGCTGTGTCGCCGCACGAAGAACAACGCCGTGTTGATCGGCGAACCGGGTGTCGGCAAGACCGCCATCGTGGAGGGACTCGCCCAGCGCATCGTTCGTGGAGACGTGCCCCACTTTCTCGCCGACAAGCGGCTCCTGTCGCTGGACATCTCTTTGATCGTGGCCGGGACGAAATATCGCGGTCAGTTCGAAGAGCGGCTCAAGGCGATCATGAAAGAGCTGGTCGAGAATCCCAGCATCATCATCTTTATCGACGAGCTCCACACGCTGGTCGGGGCGGGTTCGGCTGAGGGGTCGCTGGACGCCGCCAATATCCTGAAACCGGCGCTGTCACGCGGAGAAATTCGATGTATCGGGGCGACGACGCCGGCCGAGTACCGGAAGTACATCGAGAAGGACCGGTCGTTGGAGCGTCGATTCCAGGCGGTCAAGGTGGCCCCAGCGAGCGAGGCGGAGGCGCTCCAGGTACTCCTTGGCGTCAAGAACCGGTATGAGAGCTTCCATCATGTCGCGTACTCGACGGAGGCGATCGAGGCGGCGGTGTATCAGTCGAGCCGGTACATTACCGAGCGGTTTCTGCCGGACAAAGCGATTGACCTGATCGATGAGGCCGGCTCGCGGGCGAAACTGCGGAAAGCCGGCGTCAGCGACGAGTTCGGGGACATCAATCGGAATATCCGGGTCGCGGTCGAGCAGATGGAAAGCGCCGCGGCCCAGAAGGACTACGAGAAGGCGCAGTTCTTCAAGGAACAGGAGGTCATTGCCCGCGAGAGTCTCCAGTTCGTGCGGGAGAAGTTCGACGTGAAAGCGGGCACTCGGCCGATCGAAGTGGGCAAGCAGGATATCGACGAGGTGGTGTCAACCTGGACCGGGGTGCCGCTGACCTCCGTCAATCAGGATGAGAGCGACAAGCTGCTCCGGATGGAGCTTGAACTCCATCGACGGGTGATCAGCCAGGATCGCGCGATCTCGGCGTTGTCCAGGGCCATTCGACGCTCGAGGGCTGGGCTGAAGGCGCCCACGCGTCCAGTCGGGAGTTTCGTGTTCTTGGGCCCGACCGGGGTGGGCAAGACCGAGTTGGCTCGAGCGTTGGCGAATTTTCTTTTCGGGAGCGATACGTCGCTGATCCGCTTCGATATGTCCGAGTACATGGAGAAGCACTCGGTCTCGAAGCTGATCGGATCGCCGCCGGGCTACGTGGGGCATGAGGAGGGCGGGCAATTGACCGAAAAGGTCAAACGCAGCCCGTATTCGGTCGTGCTGCTCGACGAGATCGAGAAGGCGCACCCGGATCTGTTCAATATCTTGTTGCAGGTGTTCGAAGATGGTCATTTGACCGACGGGTTGGGCAATCGTATCAATTTCAAAAATACGATCATCATCATGACCTCGAACATCGGCGCCCGCTTTATCCAGAAGCAGGCGTCAATGGGGTTTCAGCCGTCGGACGCCGACGAGATCCAGCGTGGCGTCACCGAGCTCGTGCTTGGCGAAGTGAAACGCACGTTCAATCCCGAGTTCGTCAACCGCGTCGACGAGATCATCGTGTTCGAGTCGTTGACGGATGATGACCTGCGGCGGATCACGGCGGTGCTGGTCGACCAGCTGAACGAGCACCTCGTCGACCGCAAACTGCGGATCACGCTGACCCCCGAGGTGGTCGACTGGATTATCGACGTCACCTGTAAAGACCGCTCGTACGGGGCCCGCCCCCTGCGGCGGGCGATTCAGCGCTACGTCGAGGATCCGCTGTCAGAGGAGTTGATCCGCGGACGTCTGGCCGACGGCGAGATCGAGGTGTATCTCGATGCCGGCGAACTGACATATCAGGACGCCGGGGGAACCTACACCGGCCGTCGACTGGCGGCGAGCGTCTAAATCAAGTGCACCGCCGATAACAGTGGGTGTCGGTAGGTCGTTTCAACCACGCGAGATAGGACAGATCCATGCGAAGTAGGGTGTTGCGAGCCGTGTGTGTCGCAGTGGCGGCGGGCGGCTGGCTGGCGATGACGCCGGTGCCCGCGGTGGCCGGGCCGGCCGAGCCTGCCGCCCAGCAGCCGGGGGCGCCGGAGGCGCCGTTGCCACCGGCCGATTCACCACCGATCTTCCGGAACCTCCAGTTGAGTTT
>CAUZAY010000330.1:0-4784 GCA_963577695.1 Vicinamibacteria bacterium
GATCGGCGCGCACGTCCTCGATCCGCAGTCCGCCCCAGGCCCACCGGCGCCCCACCGTGACGGCCACACGGACCGAGCGGAACGAGCCCGGATACAGCGTGCGAAACAGATGCGCGAAGGGGACGCCGATGAACGCCTCGCCCGCGACATCGGTCAGGCACCGCCGCATCTGCTGCCGCCCGATGCCAGGGTCGACCATCACCGGCACCGCGCCAATCTTGAAGAGCGCGAAGACCAGCGCGAAGAAGTCCCGACCGGGGGGCACGAAGAGAATCGTGCGGGTGCCGCGTGTGATGCCGGCGGCACTGAGACCATGGGCATAGCGATCGGTCTCCTGTTCGAGTTCCCTGAACGTGACGTGAGCATAGCGGGCTTGTCCCGATCCCGCTCGGCCGGCCGTCCAGATGACGGCGGGTTTGTCGGGTGTGCGCGCGGCCATGGCCGTGAGCTGCCCGGCAATGTTCACCGTCTGATGGTTCGTGCGCCGACCGGTCGCCGATACGTGCGACGTCGCCGCTGCCGTCATGGCGTGGCGTCCGGTGGTCCGGGCGCGGGCACTCCGGTCGGATGTGCGTCCAGAAACGTGTGGACGAGCGGGCAAATCTGGTCTCCCGCGTCTTCGAGGACGTAGTGACCCGCGGCGGGGAAGGTGTGTACGACCGCGTCCGGAAAGCGCGTGCGCCAGCCGGCCAGGAAGTCAGCGTCGAACACGAAGTCGCGCTCGCCCCAGCAGATGAGCATCGGTAAGTGGCGCAGCTCGTGCAGATGGTCCTCGACCCATCGTACTAGCGCGTAGCTGCGATCCTCGGGGGACAGCGGAATGTCTTGGACGAACCGCAAGGTGGCGATGCGGTTCGCCCACGAATCGTAGGGGGCCCGATAGGCCCGGCTGACGTCCGCCGGGAGCGGCGTCACGCAGGCCATGCGCGTCGCCAGATAGGAGAAGGCGTTGAAGCCACGCACGAGCGGGGTCGCGAGTGTCGTGAGGTTTCTGAGGATCGACAGACGGAGCGGGAGCGCCTTGCCAGGCGGCAGGCGGAACGCGGCGGTGTTGAAGACCACCAGACGCCGGACCCGCTCGGGTCGACGCAGCGCGCACGCGATGCCGATCATCCCGCCCCAATCGTGCACCCCGAACGTCAGGTTGTCGCCGAGCTGGAGATGCTCGACAACGGTATCGAGGTCGGCCACGCGGCGTTCGAGACAGTACGGGTACTCGGCATCACCAGGTTTGTCGGACGGCCCGCATCCGATATGGTCCACCGCGATGACTCGGTACGAGTCGCGGAGCTCCGTGATCAGGCGCCGAAAGAAGAACGACCACGTGGGGTTGCCGTGCACGAGGACGATCGGGTCCCCCGCGCCTTCGTCGAGATAGTGATACCGATGCCCGTGGACATCCAGCCAGCGGCTCGTGAAGGGATAGAGGGGGCGATGCGTCGCAAGGTCCACGCCGCCCTCACCATTCGAGGCCGAGCAGCAGGCAATTCAACCCGCTCCCGATGCCGAAGAAGCCGACCCGCTGGCCGCGCCGGAGCTCACCCCGTTCGTCGGCGATGGCCGCGGTGATCGGCACCGACACGGTACCGATGTTCCCGAGATACTCAAACGTGGAAAAGTCCCGCTCGATCGGAATCTCCATGGCGGCCAGGACCGCCGCGCGGTGGGGCGCCCCGACTTGATGGCAAATCACCCGGTCTGGACCGCCGGGCCAGTCGAGCTCGGTGACGAACGCCTGGAACGCCTCGGTACCCAGGGCCACACCGTGGTTGAGCGTCCCGACGGCGTCGGTCTCCATGACCATCGAGTGGCCGTCCGAGACGGCGTCTGTGTCGCCGCCCCAATGGCTCAGCGCGTGGTGTTCCGGGGCCGCATGCACGACGCCTCCCACCAGGCGATGGCCACCGGCTGAGCGCGAGGCGCGGGTCAGGACGATGCCGATGGCACCGGACCCGCCGGTCATCGTGGCCATCGATTTTCTGAACATCTCCATGCTGGGGTCGGCCACCATCCGGGCGATGGTCACGTCGACGATCTGCCGCGCGGATTCGCAGGAGACGACCAGGCCCGCCTGAATCTGCCCCAGCTCGATGGCGTTGGCCACTTGGAACATGGCGTTCATCACACCCAGGCACGCATTGCAGGTGTCGTGCACGATGGTCGCGCCACGAATACCCAGCGCGTCGGCGGTGGCGCAGGCGGTGGCCGGTTCGAGATTGTCTCGACAGACACCCCCGTAGACCAACATGCCGATCTCGTCGGCCTCGACACCGGCCGCCGACAGTGCCTTTCGCCCGGCCTTGGCGGCGGCGTCTGACATCCGCTGGCCGGCATCCCAAAAGCGGCGCTCGCGGACACCCGTCAGCGCGGCGATCTGACCTGTCGGCAGCCGCAACGCGTCGTAGATCGGGGCCAGACGGTCTTCGAGGGCGTCCGATGTGACGACATGCGGGGCCAGCTCGTAGCCGATGGACTCGATGTTGACGTGTGAATATCGCATAGCGCCACGCGCCGCCGTCAGACGACGAGCCGCATCCCGAACCCCTGTACCTCGTAGATCGCGGTCCCGTCGACGGAGAGGAACCCGTGACCCGTGATCGTCGGGGTCGGCCCCTCCTCGACCCCGGTGACGACCACGTCGACTTCGACCCGACGGTTGCGCGGAACGATCTGGCCTCGATAGATCCAGGTGTGCCTGTGGCCGAGCGCAATCGGTTCGAAGCGATGTGTGTGTCGTACCCGCTCGCCCCAGCGGTCGAGGGCGGCCAGTTTCAGGAGTTGGAGGAACGACTCCAGCCCGAGAGAGCCAGGACAGACCGGGTCTTGGTAGAAGTGCGCGGCGAAGAACCACTCGTGCGGGTCAACCTGTTTGACTCCCCGGATGAATCCGATCCCGGCCGGTCCGCCATCCGGTATGAAGCACTCGATCTCGTCGACCATGCGCAGCGCGCGAGCCGGAAGCACGAGCTCGCCGTGGGACGGCGCACCGGCCGTGTCCTTCGGGGTGAAGGGTGCGACGGTCTCCAACGGGAAACGACGCGCTCGTCGTGCCTCGTCGGCGCCGGGGACGTAGCGCCGGGCAGACGCATCGCGGATGCCCAGTTGCTGGGATAGCGCGGCCGAGGAGAAGAAGCCAAACTGCGTGTCGCCATCGTAGACGACCCGGCCGGCCTGCCAGACCTGCATGTCGAACGACTGCACGATCATCCCTGCCGCCTCGGAGACCTTCGTGATCTCGACGCGCACGGTCAACGTTCCGGCGTCGTTGAACACCTCCTCATGCAGCGTGGCCGTCCCGCCGAGGTTGCGGAACGACAGGTCGTCCCGGCTGCGCAGCGCCGACCCCAGATACGCCGCGAGCCATCCGCACGGTTGGAGCGCGATCTCGAGCACGACGGCGAAGGGCATGGACCGCTGGCGGTTCGCCCGAAAATACCAAGCATCCACCGGCACGTCGTATTGGGCTTCAATCCATCCGCCCGGCGCGAGCTCCCACGCCTCGGCGTGAATGGCGGTGATGCGGTCGAGGAACTTGAAGGGCGGCCCCGGCAGTCGCGCAATGCGTCGGTCGGCATCGAACACGCAGTAGGGGTCGCCGAAGGCCTCCGACGGCTTCCCGACCGCGAAGGCGAGAATGCGGTTGCTGTCATAGAGCGCCGGCCGCGGGCCAACGGGGACCGCGGTCTCGCCAATCGCGGTGACGAGCGGCGCGTCTGTGGGGACCACCGACACCGCCGCCGGCGTCTGTCGCCAGGTGGCCTCGATCTGCTCGCGCGTGGCCCCGGTCATCTGCAGGGACATGCTGGTGAACTGGACAATCCGGTGTCCGTCGGCGTAAATCAGCGCGTCGGCGAGCGCATAGGGTTCGGGACGGTACCCGATCTCTGTGAGCTGCACCTCGTAGGTCACGACCCGTGTCGCCTGGGTCACCGGCCCGCGGCACCGGAGCGCACTGGCGGCGCCCGGCACCGGTTCGTAGGAGACGCCGTCCCGTTCGGTGATCCAGCCCATTCGCATGAGGAACACCCGCAGGGTGTGGAGGCAGCACTCGTACATCAACGTCCCGGGCATGACCATGTCGTCGACGAAGTGGCAGGTCAGGAACCACTCGTCTCCACGAATGTCCGCTTCGGCGCGGATCAGCCCGAGGCCGCATCGTCCGCCGGTCGGATTCACCTCGACCACGCGGTCGATCAGGCGCATGCGTCCACCGGGCAGCGCCACCGGCGCCCGCAGACCGAGGCCGTCGAACCGCGACCCGAAACAGCTGGCCAGGTCGCCGCGGCGCAGCGCCTCGACCTGCGGCGCGTCATACGATTCGACCCGCATGGGCACCAGCTCACGCCAGTCGTCGGCGCGGCGTCCGAGTGTCGGCGCCTGATCGTCGCCGGTCAGAAGAATGCCGCCGGACGCTTCTGTCTCCTCTTCGGTGAAAAAGCCGGCACAGCCGTGCTCCATGGTCAACACGGTCCGCTCCCCCAGCGTGCCCTCGAACCGGAAGAAAAACAGGTAAGTGTCACCCTGGCGGACAAAGCGGTCGATGTGGATGTCATAGCGGACCACGTCGTTCGGTTGCGGCAGTCCGCCATGAAACGTCACCGTGGCATCGAGCAACCGGTAGGACCGCGTGCCCTGCACCTCGAGGTCGATCCCCAGGTAGGAGCACAGGAACAGATCGGCTTGCCCCGCCTCGACCGTGATGCAGACCGGCATGCGCTCGCCGTCGAGATACCACGCATCTGGTCGCACGTCATGTTCGGTCACCACCCGGCCGCTGGTCATCG
>CAUZAY010000331.1:0-4765 GCA_963577695.1 Vicinamibacteria bacterium
CCTCTGGTCGTAACCGCGTGCGACGTGGCGCTGGCGCACCTCGACGGCACCAAGTGTGTCCACGAGCATCTGCACCGCTTTCTCGCTGTCACCGGCTCCGCAGTAGAACAGATCGGCGGCAAAGTAGCTGAGCTCGGGCCAGGTGTGCACGGCCAGGTGCGATTCGGCCAGCATCGCCACCGCGGTGACCCCTTGCGGGCTGAACCGGCGGAGAGACAGGTCAAGGAGGGTGGCCCCGAGCGTGTCGACGACTTGTTCCAGGAGGGACCGGATTCCCTCCGCGTCGTCCAACCGGTCAGCCGGTGAGCCCCACGCGTCGATCAGCACGTGTCGCCGCGTTTGTCCGCTGCGCGCGGATTGTCTGAGCGGTGCGACGTTCTTCCCGACAGTCATCAGATGGTTCACTCCAACACCACCGCTGTCCGCTCACACGCGGTGAAGGTCAGGCTGCCAGTTCTTGATTTCCTGCTTGATGGGTGTCGCTTTGACGATGTTCTCGTCCAGCACCTTGCGTGCCAGGGCCGGCAGCTCCGCGTCGCTGGCGAACCGCAGGCCCACCATCTGCGTCGGGGTGAAGTCGTTGATGCGGCCTTGGAGGTCGTCCGGCAGCAGCTCCCGCATTCGCAGGCGCATCTCGAGTCGAATGACTCGGTCCTGGGCCCCCAGCGCGAACACTCGAGCGAACAATGCCACGATAATCAGTGCCACACCGACCAGGACGTCCAGGATCGCGTCGAAGGTGAACCCGCCCGTGAGCCAGTAGAGTCTGTACAGGAGGTTGACGAGCAAGATCGGGAACGCCACGTAGTGATACGGTGGGACAAAGCGGGCGTGGTTGGCAAAATTCTGCTCTTGGTCGGCCATTGAGCCTCCTTCTATCCAGCTATCCAGATTGGCGCAGCTGAGATCGTTCGGACCCACTATAGCAGGCCAGCCGTCGCTTTCATCGGCTCCGGCTCGCCCCACTCGACCGGGTCACCCACGGCGATCCAACCGTCGTCGAGGACCTGGGCGAAGACCCCGCCCCGCCAGCCTGGATCGAGGGCCGCTCGCAGCCCCGGTTCCGTCTCGTCCATCAGCGCGCACGGTCGCGTTTCGCCGCGGATCCGGAGTCGACATGGTCCCACACGCACGATTTGATCCCGGCTGCGCGGCAGCGCGACCCTCGCCACCAGCAGGTTGGCTCGTCTGCTGATCGGGTCAACGGCTATCCTCAGCGCTTCCCGCACCTCGTCCCACTGCGACGCGGCGATCAGGGTCACCTGGCGCCAGCCGCCCTGGTCCGCGTTGCCCACCAGGCCCGCGCCCCGGCGCAGCTCAGCGCGTCCGACCGGGTCCATGGGACCCCGATGGAACCGTTTCACCCAGATCTGCTCCAGTCGTCCCATGCTGCCCTCTGGGTGGCCGTGCCCGGGCGGTGCGTCTGTGCTCCCGCACGATGCGTGACGCAACGACCCGCCTTCGCCGAGGCTTCGGCGG
Source organism: Vicinamibacteria bacterium (assembly GCA_963577695.1). Classification (GTDB taxonomy): domain Bacteria; phylum Acidobacteriota; class Vicinamibacteria; order Vicinamibacterales; family UBA8438; genus UBA8438. The sequence continues at coordinate 1,480 of CAUZAY010000331.1, forward strand.
GTAGGCCGTGCTGTGCCCACGGCCTAGTGTAAGATCACAGGTTGATGAGTACGGAGAGTGCGTTGACCGAGACCAAGGCGGCAGAGGCGAATACCGCCCTCGACGCGTGGGTGCGAGAGATCATCGAGTGGCATTTCAACCCTGACACCGGGTGCTCGTTCTGGCTCGATTGGGCCCGGCAGGCGGGCTGGGATCCGCTCCAGCAGGTCAAGAGCTTCGCCGATCTCAACAAGTTTCCGCACTTCGAAGACGACTGGCTCCGCGGGGGACCGGTGCGACGGTGGGTGCCCAAGGCCTACGCCGACCGGCCGACGTTCGTGTTCGAGACCGGCGGCACGACGGGGATTCCGAAGAGCCGTGTGACGCAGGCGGATTTTCGCATCGACTACGAGCTGTTCTCCGACACGCTGCCCGAGGAGTTTTTCCCAAAGGGCAGCAACTGGCTTATGCTGGGGCCGAGCGGTCCACGCCGGCTCAGATTGGCGGTCGAGCATCTGGCTCAACATCGGGGTGGCATCTGTTTCTGCGTCGACCTCGATCCACGCTGGGTCATCAAGTTGATAAAAAAGGGTTGGTTGGAGCACCTGAAGGCCTATCAGGACCACGTCATCGACCAAGCGCTCACGGTCTTGTCGGCGAGCCACGACATCAAGTGCATGTTCGCGACACCGAAGTTGCTCGAGTCGCTGGCCAGTCGGTTGGAAGAGAACGGCTCCAGCCTGAAAGAGTCGGGTATCACCGGTATCTTCGCGGGCGGCACCGAGTTCACGCCGCAGTGGAACCGTTTCGCGCACGAGGAACTGTTGGAAGGCATCTACATGACGCCCACCTACGGCAACACCCTGATGGGACTGGCGGCAAGTCCGCCCAGCGGGCCTGAGAACGGGTACAAGATCACCTACTACGCGCCGCAACCGCGCGCCGTCCTGCAGGTGGTGGACGTCGACGATCCCGAGACGGTGGTTGGCTACGGTGACACCGGGCGGGTGATGCTGACGACGCTGACAAAAGAGTTCTTTGTGCCCCGGTTCCAGGAACGTGACGAGGGTGAGCGGGAACCGCCTTGCGAGCAGTACCCATGGGATGGGGTCAGCGGCGTTCGACCGTTCAGCCAACTGGGGTCGGCAACGACGGTTGGTGTGTATTGATGTCACCACGGCGCCTGTGAGGCCGGACAGGGCCGGCCGGCTACATGCGTAACAAGGGGAGGGATGGCAATGCGGACAGTAAGTAACGGGCGGCGGACGGCGAGTCGGAGCGGGGGATTGGTCCTGGCGCTCGTCACCGGACTGGCAGCGTGCGGCGGTAGCGCGCCAGAGCCAGAGCCGATGGAAGAGGTCACGGCGCCCGCCGCTCCTATGGAGGACCGTTCGTCGATGATGCCGACGGTTGGCTTCGTCAGCCCGACCGACGGCGCGACCGTGTCGAGCCCGGTGTCGATGGAGTTCATCGTGTCGAACCTCAACATCTCACCGGTGCCGGCGGAGGTCGAGACTCCGCGTCAGGGGATGGGGCATCATCACGTGGGGATCGATACCGAATGCCTGGCGGTTGGGGAAGCCATTCCGAAGGCCGACCCGTGGGTGCATTTCGGCGACGGCTCCAAAGTCTTCGAAACCCTGCTGCCGGCGGGTTCGCACACGCTGACGTTGCAGATTGGCGACGACATGCACGTGACCCAGGACGGTTTGTGCACCACGATTTCGATCGCCGTCGAATAGACGGTCTCGGTACCCGTTCACGCTAATTCAGGACCGAGAGAGCCGTGATTCACTTTCCAATCCTCCGGTGGGGACAGCCGTATACGAGCCTCGAGACCACACAGGTCCACCATTTCGCGACCGGCGAGCCGGTGGCCGAGGTCAGCCAGGCCAATCCGGGCATGGTGGCGCGCGATCTGCGCAAGGGATCGGAGCGCGCTCGTGACGCGCTGCGCGAAATTCCCTGCGCGGATCTGCTGGCGATGGTCAAGAAGGGCGGCGAGCTCTTCAAGTCGGCTGAGTTGCCGCTAGGTGACGGGACGCAAACGCCGGACGACTTCGTGCGGCAGCAGTCGGCCACCACTGGTCTGCCTGAGCACATGTGCCGGATGAACATGGGCAAGCTCGAGTATGTGCTCAGCCATCTCGACCAGGTGCTGCGGTCGCTGACTCGCCGACTCGACTACGACATTCTGACCCGGGGCTACGGGGAAGAGGACGGGGTGATGCGCAGCTATCAGGCGACAGCACCGGTGGTGGGCATGGTCCTCCCGTCCAACTCGCCAGGTGTGCACAGCTTGTGGTTGCCGATCATCCCCCTGCAGATCGGGCTCGTCCTCAAGCCGGGTCCACAGGAGCCGTGGACGCCCTGGCGGATGGCTCAGGCGTTCTTCGCGGCCGGCATCCCGAAGGAAGCGATCTCCCTCTATCCGGGGCTCGGCGAAGTTGGCGCCGCGGTGCTGAATAATACGACCCGCAGCTTGATCTTCGGCGGGACCGCGACGGTTGAGCATTACGCCGCGAGTCCGGGCGTGCAGGTGCACGGACCTGGGTTCAGCAAGATTTTGATCGGCGAGGACAAGGTCGACGACTGGGAGCAGTATGTCGATGTGATGGTCGACAGCGTGTTGACCAACAGCGGACGCGGGTGTATCAACTGCTCCGGTATTTGGGCGCCCCGCCATACACGCGACATCGCCGAGGCGGTGGCCAAGCGGCTAGGACCGATCGCCCCCTTGCCGCCGGAGGACCCCGAGGCGGCGCTCGCGGCCTTCACCGTGCCGGGACAGGCGGCCGCGATTTCCACCGATATCGACAACGCGCTCAAGGAACCCGGGGTTGAGGAAGTGTCCGCGCAGTATCAGGACGGCGGACGGCTGGTCTCGCGCGAGCGGTGTGACTATATCCGTCCGACGGTCGTCCACTGCGCGTCGCCCGAGGCGGCGATGGTCAAGAAGGAGTATATGTATCCGTTCGTGACCGTGGTCGAGTGCCCGCAAGACCAGATGCTCAAGTCGATCGGGGAGACGCTGGTCGCGACCGGGCTCACTGAGGACCCCACGTTCACACGCGCGCTGCTGGACGCCCGAAACATTGACCGGCTGAACATCGGGCCGGTGCCGACCATCAAGCTCAACTGGTTGCAGCCGCACGAAGGCAACATCGTGGACTTCCTCTTCCGGCCGCGGGCGTTCCAACAGGGATAACGGCCGCGGCCGCCGCGCAGAAACGCGAGCCGCCGGGCCGGCGTCCAAGAGACACGTGCTCGAAGTCACCAACCTTGCCAAGTCTTACCCGACCCCGCG
>CAUZAY010000332.1:0-4764 GCA_963577695.1 Vicinamibacteria bacterium
TCGCAGGGGGAGTCCGTCGTCCGGCCAGTCGGTGGTGATGGGGTGGTCGTAGCGACCCGTCCGGGTCGCTCCACGATAGGCGGGCCAGAAGCTCTCAGGGCGCCGGTCGGCTGACGCTGAGGATACGGTTCGCCCCGCGGTCGTAGGAGCCGATGGACCCCGTTCGGCCCGGTTAGACTCGAGTTCGTCGAAGTGCGCGTCTTCGTTGAATCGGGACAGCATGGGGCGCATGCCGCTGCCGTCGACCTCCAGGCGTACCCCGATGGTTCGCGCCGCGACGACGGCCCCGATGACCACCAGCAGCATGAGGATCAGGGCCCGGCCCAGCAGGCTCGACGTGCGGTGGCTCATCCGCTCATCCCGTCTGGACCAGGCGGGTCTTCAGGCAGTTGAAGAACCGGTCCATCATCATCTTAGAGACGCTGCCAAGCAGACGCTGTCCGACACGGGCGATGGTGCCGGCCACCTGCACCGTGCCGTCGATGTCGATGGTGGTGGTGCCATCGGCCTCCGTCAGGGTGATGGTGGTGCCGCCGTTGACCATGCCCGGCTTCCCCTTGCCCTGCACGATGAGGCGGTATGACGAGGGCGGCACGAGATCCGCCATCTCGACGGTGCCCTCGTACCGGCCGGTCACGGCCGCGATGCCCATGGTCAACGCCGCTCGGTACTTGTGCTCACCAATCGGCTCCAGCGATTCGCAGCCGGGCACGCAGGCCGCGACCGCCTCGGTGTCCAGCAAGAGATCCCAGACCTGTTGGGCCGGCGCGTCGAACGTATACGTGCCTGTGACGTTCATGTCGCCCTCGACAATAGCACTGTGCGACCAGACTCAGGACGGGTCAGCCGGATGTTGGCGCCGAGCCGGGCGATGATTCGGCAAGTGGTTCAGGTGCACCGCCAGTGCGTCGAGGCTGGCGAGATTGTGCACCGGCAGAAAGTCGTCGATGTGGGGCAGGGCGGCCCGCATGCCCCGGGTCAGCGGCCGGTAGTGGGGAGACCCCAGCAGTGGATTCAGCCACACCAGCCGGTGGCAGCTCCGCTGCAAGCGGGCCATCTCGGCCCCTAGCCGTCGTGGCTCGCCGCGGTCCCAGCCGTCGGAAATCAGCAGCACCACCGGGGCGTGTCCCATTACCCGACGCGACCAGTCGACGTGGAATCGGTGCAGCGCTTCACCGATGCGGGTGCCGCCGCCCCAGTCCGCCACGTGGCGGGGCAGGCTGGGGACCACGTCGTCGACCCCGCGACGCGCCAGCCGGGTCGTGACCCGGGTCAACGTGGTGGCAAACAAGAACGTTTCGACGTGGTCGAATCCTCCGGCCAGCGTGTGGACGAAGTGCAGCAGTATGCGGCTGTAGCGCTCCATCGACCCGCTCACGTCGCACAGCAGCACGAGCGGTCGGGTTCGGGTCCGGCGTCGGCGGCGGGGGAGCGTGACCAACTCCCCGCCGAAACGAAGGTTCTGACGCACCGCTCGCCGGACGTCGATGGTCTGCCCCGCCCCGGCCTGCCACCGACGTGTGGTTCGGGTGCCCAACTCCCACCGCAGTGCCGCCATCATGGCGCGCGCCTGCCCGACCTCCGCATCGGTGAAGGTCGCGAAGTCCTGGCTACGTGACACCTGACCGGTGCCGTAGCTCAACGCCGCCACCTGCTCGATGCAGATGGCCGATGCGCCGCGACTCTCGCTGGCATCGCTCGCGGGTCGGCTGGGCGGGGCGCCCCCCTCCGACGGCGGCAGCCGCCGCTGGTCGTCATCCGCGCGCGGCTCGGGCGTGGTGCGGTTGTCGCCACGGGGTGGCCGCCAGAAGGCCCGGAACGCGTAGTCGAACACCGGGAGGTCTTGCGACCGACGCACCAGCATGGTCTGGAGCGTGTGGTAGAAGTCGGCCCGGCGTCCCACGTCGACATGGCTCAGCGCTTCGGCCACATCGAGCATCCGCCCGGCCTGGGCGTCCAGCCCCACATCGCGGAGCAGTCGGCCGAAGTGCAGCAGGTTGTGGAACAGGCGGCCGTGCGGCTCTGCCGGCCGGGTGTCGGTCATCGCGCGCGCCCGTCAACCGCGGCTGGCCGTCCCAGTGGGGAGGAGGCTGTGCTCGAACAACGCGCGCGCCTGCTCGCCCCTGACCGCCTGCAGGTCTTCCTGGGTCTTCAGAATCAGTCCGAGCGTCTCGTCGATGGTCTCGGGGTCCAGTTCCTGCCGATCCAGCGCGACCAGCGCGGCGATCCAGTCCAGCGTTTCCGAGACACCGGTCACTTTGTAAAGCTCGGCCGTGCGCAGTTGCTGCACAAAACGGGTGACCTGCTCGGCCAGCCGCGCGGGCGCCTCCGGGACCTTCTGCGTGACGATGCGGTATTCCTTGTCGAAGTCCGGGTAGTCGATCCACCAGTAGAGGCAGCGCCGTTTCAACGCGTCATGCAGCTCGCGGGTGCGATTCGAGGTGATGATGACGATGGGACGGGTGGTCGCGCGGATGGTGCCCAGCTCCGGGATGGTCACCTGATAGTCCGACAGCAGTTCGAGCAGGTAGCCCTCGAACTCTTCATCGGCTCGGTCCAGCTCGTCGATCAGGAGCACGGGTGGTCGGTCGTCGGGCGCTTCGAGCGCGCGCAGCAGCGGACGCTTGATCAAGAAGTCGGGGCCGAACAGATCAGCCGCCAGCGTGTCGCGCGCCACCGCGCCGCCGGCCTCGCGCATCCGGATCTCGAGCAGTTGCCGCGCGTAGTTCCATTCATAGACGGCGTGGGTCACGTCCAGACCCTCATAGCACTGCAGCCTGATCAGCTCGGTGCCGAGCGCCGACGCCAGTACCTTGGCGACTTCCGTCTTCCCGACGCCAGCCTCGCCCTCCAGCAGGAGCGGGCGTTGGAGCGTCAAGGCCAGATAAACCGAGGTGGCCAGGCCACGGTCCGTCACATACTGCTGACGTGCCAGCAGCGTTTGGAGCTCGTCGATCGACGTGGGAAGCGGAAGGTTGGACACCCGGGTTCGGATTATATCGTTCGTGCGCCGGGGTCAGGGTCAGTCGTTCCCCGTGGACCACTTCTTGGCCAGCGCGTATTTCTCGTCAACGCCAATCAGCTCATTAAACGTGTCGAACGCCATCAGCCGGTCGTCGGAGCCGGCGCTCGTGCCCTGCTCGCGCAGGTGCCCGTAGGCGGTCGTCAAGGCGTGCGCCGACGCATAGAGACCAGTGACGGGATAGAGGATCAGGTCGAATCCCATCTCGGCGAGCTGTGCTTGCGGCAGCACGGGCGTGCGGCCCTGTTCCACCATGTTCGCCACCGTTGGTTTGGGGGCGCGACGACCCACCTCCACCAGTTCCGCCAGCGACCCTGGCGCTTCCACGAACGTGGCGTCGGCCCCTGCCGTCCGCGCGGCATCCACGCGGGCCAGCGCTTCGTCCAGCCCCACCGCCGCCACGGCGTCGGTCCGCGCGACGACAAAGAAGTCCGCTTCGCCGCGCGCCTCCACCGCGGCGCCGATCTTTTCCAGATACTCCTGCCGATCGACGACCCGCTTGCCGTCCATGTGTCCGCAGCGCTTGGGCCACTGCTGGTCTTCGAGAAAACACCCGGCCGCCCCGGTACCGATCAGCTCAGTGACGGTGCGCACGACATTCAGGGCATTGCCGTAGCCGGTATCGGCGTCCACGAGAATCGGAATGCCCACGGACCTGCAGATCTGTCTCGCCCGATCGATAATCTCGGTCTGCGTCAGCAGCCCCAGGTCCGGTTCACCGATCAGGGTCGCCGCGACCGCATAGCCGGAGACGAACGCGAGCGGGAACCCCGTCTGCTCCGCGACCTTGGCCGAGAGCGGGTCGTAGACCCCGGGGAAGACGAGCGAGCCGTGGGTGTCGATAGCCTGTTGTACGCGGGACGGCATCCGGTGGCGGCTCCTGAGAGTGTTGTGTCAGAGCGCGGGCGTGGCACGGCGATTATAGCGGCGGGTCGAACAGGTCGGATACGATGGCGACGCCACGAAGGAGACACCGATGAGCGCGACCGTGAACGACGACGCGATTTCCCCCGACATGCCCTACCCCTCGCGGTTTGTCGACGTGCTCGGTTCCAGCCTGCACTACGTGGAGGCGGGCGCCGGCGACCCGGTCTTGTTCCTGCACGGGAACCCCACGTCGTCGTATCTCTGGCGCAACGTCATGCCGCACCTCGAGACCGACGCGCGGTGCATCGCGGTCGATCTCGTCGGCATGGGACAGTCCGACAAGCCCGACCTCGAGTATCGACTCGTTGACCATGTCAGGTATGTCGACGGCTTCATCGAGGCGTTGGGACTGGAGGGGGTGACCCTGGTCGTGCACGACTGGGGCTCGGCGCTGGGGTTTCACTACGCCCGCCGGCACGAGAGCAACGTGAAGGGCATCGCCTTCATGGAGGCCATCGTGCGACCGGTGACCTGGGACGAGTGGCCCGGCAGCGTCCGGGGGATGTTTCAGCAAATCCGCACACCCGAGGTGGGGTGGGACCTGATCGTCAACAAACATGTGTTCGTCGAGCAGATCCTGCCGGGCGCCATCCAGCGAGACCTGACCCCCGAGGAGATGGACACCTACCGCGCCCCGTTTCTCGACCCGCCCACGCGGAAACCGGTGTGGCGCTGGCCCAACGAGATTCCGATCGATGGCGAACCGGCCGATGTCGTCGAACTCGTGCAGCAGTACACCGACTGGCTGACACGCTCGGCCGTGCCCAAGTTGTTGCTCTACGCCCAACCGGGCGCCATCCTTCGTGCCGACCTGG
>CAUZAY010000333.1:0-4756 GCA_963577695.1 Vicinamibacteria bacterium
TCTGGTCGACGAGGTCCATCCCGTCGAACACCTGACCGTAGACGGTGTAGTTGTCGTCGAGCCGGGCGATACCATCCCGGTTCTGCACGATGTAGAACTGGCACACCGCCGACAGTTTTCTGGGGTTATCGTCCCGACCTGCCCCGAAGGCGCCGTACACATGCCTGGCGCTCGGTGTGAATTCCGGTTCCAGCAAGTGAATTGAATAGGCGAAGCCCTCTGCGGTGTCGGGACATCCCCCCTGGGCGACAAAGTCGTCGATGACGCGATTGAACGTGTAGTCATCCCAGTAGCCGGCATCGGCGAACTCGATAAACGCCGCCCTGTGGGTCGGTGTCTCGTGATGCAGCCAGACGAGGATCTCACCCATCGGGGTGAGGATCTGTCCGACTTGATGTGTCGCAACGGGCTCGCTGGCGCACGACAGGGCGCACGGCAACAGCAGGAGCGGCGCGATTCGGGACATCACGGTAGACTTTCCAGCTCGCTGTGCCAGTCGAGCACGACAACCAGGGCGGTCACCGCGTAGTGCCCAAGGCGAGAGCCGGTGTACAAGGGGCATGGTTGGTGACCGACGCCCTGGCCCATCCGCTGTTTGCGGCGGCCCGTCACGCGCGTGACGTGGGGGAATGCCGCCGGGAGACACCGGTCACCATGCAACATGACGACGGCCTGGTGGTGGAAGGCATCGTCGATCTGGCGTTCAAGCAGGACGACACCTGGGTCGTCGTCGACTTCAAGACCGATCATGATTGGGCTCAGACGCTCGACGTGTATCTCCGCCAGGTCCAGTTGTATGCGCACATGGTGGCCCGAGCCACCGGTGAGCCAGCCAGGTCCGTGTTGATGCGGATCTGATATCGGGGGGCCGCGCGAAGCGTATAATTCGCACGACCGACACGTAGCGCGCCCAACAGCAGGACACACCGTGGGTCGAAGACAACGAACGAAACAGACTAGGCACCCGGCCCCGACTGGGCGCCCGACGCCCTCGAAGAAACGATCGCCGACGCCGAGGCCGGGCGGTCTGGCTGCGTTTCGCGGGTGGATCGTGGTGCTCGTGGTGGCCACCCTGGCTCTGGTCGGGCTGTGGACGTCGCGTTCGGGTCGTTTCTCAGAAGCGGCGCCGGCCGCAGTGCCTTCTGCGACCACCGCATCGGTCGCCTCATCGTCGTCTCCCGCGCCGGCGTCAACGGCGCCGGCGGTGCGAACGCTTCGGATCGATGTTCTCCGAGAGTTCTCGCACGAACGTGACGCCTATACGCAAGGTCTCCTGTGGTGGAATGACCAGCTCTTCGAGAGCACCGGGCGGGTAGGAGATTCCACCTTGCGTCGACTCGATCCCCAGACGGGCGAGGTGCACCAGCGGATCGACATTGCCCCGCAATATTTTGGCGAAGGGCTGGCCCTGGTCGACGAGCACCTGATCATGCTGACCTGGCGCGCGGAACGCGCGTTCACCTACGACCGTGATTCGTTCGAGGCGCTGGACACCTTTCGGTATCAGGGTGAAGGGTGGGGCCTGTGCTTGGACGGGAACCGTCTGGTGATGAGCGACGGAACCGACCGATTGACGTTCCGCGACCCGGTCACATTCGAGCCGATCGGCGAACAACGGGTACAGCTGCGCGGCGAGCCGCTCTACAAGTTGAATGAGTTGGAGTGTGTCGACGGTGCCGTGTACGCCAACGTCTGGGAAGAGGACTTCCTTGTACGAATCGATCCCGACACCGGGTTTGTCACTGACTACATCGACGCCGCTGGGCTGCTGCAGGGTGACGATCTCATCGGGTCCGAGGTGCTCAACGGCATCGCGTACGACCCCGAGGCCGAGACGTTCTACATCACCGGCAAGTGGTGGCCAAAGATGTTCGAAGTCCGGTTTGTCGAGTAACCCCGGCCTCCGGTCCCACCACCCCCAAGCTTCGCCGCGGCCCCACCGACGTAGCCGCGGGTTTTCAGACCCGAGCTCGGAATCGGTCGCCGTCGCACCCTACAGTAAGATCGGAACCATGACGAGACGAGCGAGGTCTGTTCTGGCCGTGTTCGCGCTTGCGGTGGTCCTGACGGTGGCGTCGGTCGCGCCAGCCAACGGCCAACGACCGAACCGCAACCACTGGACGACCGACGCGGACATCGGGCGCGGCGACGGCCCGGTCGATGACGAGGCGCTGAAAGCGGCGCCCGCCAACTCGGATGAATGGTTGCACTACGGCGGCAACTACCAGGGCTGGCGGCATAGTCCGATCGAGCAGTTGACCCCGCAGTCGGTCGGGAATCTGAAGCTGGCGTGGATCGCGCAGACCGGGGTGCCGGGCCAGCTCGAGGCGTCGCCGGTCATCTACGACGGCATCCTCTATTTGACCTCGGCTCGCAATCGACTGCTGGCCCTGGACGCCAAGACCGGGGCGCTCCACTGGCGCTACGACCACCCGCTCCCCGACGATCTGCGTTTGTGTTGTGGACCGGCCAACCGGGGCGTGGCGATTGCGGGCGACGTGGTCATCATGGCCACCCTCGACGCCAAGCTGGTGGCGTTTGGTCGTCGCACCGGGACCATCGCCTGGGAAACGACAATCGACGACCATGCGGCGGGGTTCAGCGCCACGTCCGCACCACTGGTGATCGGTGATGTCGCGGTCATCGGTGTCGGTGGCGGCGAGTATGGTGTCCGAGGCTACTTCGACGGGTACGACGTCGCGACGGGCGAACGGCGCTGGCGGCACTACGCGATTCCGGCGGCTGGTGAGCCGGGTATCGAGAGCTGGGCCGGCGAGTCCTATCTGCACGGCGGCGGCGCCACCTGGTCGACTGGCAGCTACGACGCCGAGACCGACACCTTGTTCTGGACGACAGGGAATCCGAGTCCCGTATATAAAACTACAATATCTATAAACCGTTCTATATAAATAACTTACATATTTACGTGTATTTTATCATTATATTTTATCGTTTCATGGATTAGAAGTTGTCACCAGTGCCGCCCACCTGGATGCACGGTTATGTGCGGATGTACTGGGCGAAGAAGATCCTGGAATGGACGGAATCGCCGGAGGCCGCAATGGAAATCGCGATCCAGCTCAATGATCGCTACGAGCTCGATGGTCGTGACCCGTCCGGCTACACGGGAATCGCGTGGGCGATCGGGGGGCAAGCACGACCGCGCGTGGGGACCAGAGCGATCCGTGTACGGCAAGGTCCGCTACATGTCGTACGCCAGCACGAGTCGGAAGTTCGACAGTAAGGCCTATATAGGCCGCTGGACCGGTGAAGGGACGTCGAATGACACGCAGTGATGGGACCATTCTCGTAACCGGGGCCACGGGTTACGTCGGCGGTCGCGTCCTAAATGCGCTCGAGCGCACTGGACGGCGCGTGCGGTGCCTGGCCCGTCGGCCGGACTACCTCTCGTCACGGGTCGCGAGCAGTACGGCCGTCATGCAAGGCGATTGCCTCGACCCCGCGACGCTCGGGCCCGCGCTGGACGGCATTGATGTCGCCTACTACCTCGTGCATTCGATGGGGTCGGGATCGGACTTCGAGCAGCAAGACAGGGAGGCGGCCGGCAATTTCGGCGCGGCCGCCGCGGCCGCCGGCGTCAGACGCATCGTTTACCTCGGCGGATTGGGCAGCCAGGGTGCCACGCTCTCGCCGCACCTGCGCAGTCGGCACGAGACAGGTGAAATCCTTCGTGCGTCGGGGGTACCGGTCACCGAATTCAGAGCCGGGATCGTGCTCGGCTCCGGCAGCTTCTCCTACGAGCTGCTCCGAGCGCTCGTCGAGCGACTCCCCGTCATGATCTGTCCACGGTGGGTCGCGACGCCGACCCAGCCGATCGGCGTCGAGGACCTGGTTGCCTATCTGATGGCGGCGCTCGATCGGTCGGAGCAGGAGAGCCGCATCTTCGAGATCGGTACGGACGAGCCGGTGTCCTACGGCGAGATCATGCTGGAGTACGCGCGGCAACGTGGCCTCCGCCGCTACCTCATTCCCGTCCCGCTGCTCACGCCGCACCTGTCGAGTCTCTGGCTGGGCTTGACGACCCCGGTCTATGCGCGGGTCGGACGCAAGCTGATCGAAAGTCTGAAGAATCCCACTGTCGTCCATGATCGATCCGCCCGGGACCTCTTTGCGGTCAAGCCGATACCGCTGGCGGAGGCGATCCGACGCGCCCGGCGGCATGAAGACCAACAGTTCGCCGCCACCAGATGGTCCGATGCCGTGTCATCCGGCGGGGCGCCTGGACAGTGGGGCGGTGTGCGGTTCGGTTCGCGCCTCGTCGACACCCGGACCATCGACGTGTGCGCGTCACCGGCCGACGCCTTTGCGCCAATCCGCCGAATCGGCGGCACCCACGGCTGGTACTACCTGAGCTGGCTCTGGCGGCTCCGCGGATGGGGCGATCTGCTGATCGGGGGCGTCGGAATGCGCAGGGGACGTACTGACCCTGGGCGGGTCAGGGTCGGTGACACGCTCGACTTCTGGCGAGTCGAGGCCTACGAGCCTGACTCCCGGCTGCGGCTTGAGGCCGAGATGAAACTGCCCGGGCGCGCCTGGCTTGAGTTCGAGGTGCGCGCGCGGGATGCCACCACGTCAACGATCCAGCAAACAGCTGTCTTCGATCCGGTGGGGCTGGCCGGGCTCGTCTACTGGTATGGCATCTATCCCCTGCATGCGTTGATCTTCAAGGGGATGCTCGGCGCCATCGCAAATCGTGCGTGTGCATCTTCATCGGATGCGGATGGCTCGCTGTCGG
>CAUZAY010000334.1:0-4716 GCA_963577695.1 Vicinamibacteria bacterium
CTCTTGCCAGAGTTGCCATCGTCCCGGCACCGCGGCGCCCATGGCCCTGCTCACCTACGGTCAGGTGCGGCCGTGGGCGCGGGCCATCAAAGATCGTGTCAGCGCGCGGCAGATGCCGCCCTGGCATCTCGACCGGTCGATTGGCGTGTATCTTGATGATCCATCCTTGAGCGATGCCGAGATTGCCACGATTGTCGGGTGGGTCGACGCCGGCGCCCCGCAGGGGAACCCCGAGGACGCGCCACCGCCGATTGACTTGGCCGCGCTCGACGAGTGGGCCTGGGGCGAGCCGGACTTGATCGTCTCGATGGAAGACGGTTTCACCATCCCGGCCGAGGGCGCCGACATGTTCCCGTCGGAGATTGTCGAGTCAGGGCTGACCGAAGACCGCTACATGAAGTGGGTGCAACTGCTTACCACGGCGAACTGCTGCGTGCATCACGAGCACGTCTACGCCTTCACCGAGCAGAACCCGGACGACGACGACAATGTCGACACGGTGCATGTCACCGAGTACGTCATGGGGAACAACGGTGACTACTTTCCGGAAGGCACCGGCAAGCTCTTGTATGCCGGGTCCAAGTTCCGGTTTGCTCCTCACTACCACCCCTGGGGTGAAGAGGTGCACGACATCTCGCGGGTCGGCATCAAGTTCTATCCTCGCGGCGAGGTGCCCGACCTCGAGGTGACCTCGCACCGCATCCGGACCGGCATCGGCAATGACTGGACGCTGAATCGCGAGAAGGTCGAGGACCTGCTACTGAAGCAGGGTGTTGACCTGCCCCTCGACGGCGAAACGCCGCTCGATCCGTTTCTGACCGAGGGCAATGTCAATAGCCTGGCGCAGCTCAGCATCCCGCCAAACACCGTGGCCCGCTCCGAGCGTTTCCTCCGGCTCGAACAACCGGCGATCGTCATCAATTTCCAGCCTCACATGCATTTCCGGGGCAGCCGCATGCTGCTCGAGGCGATTCATGCCGACGGCCGGCGCCAGCTCTTGACCGATGTTCCAAACTACGAGCAGGTCTGGCAGTTGACCTACACCTACGAGGAACCGCACCTGTTCCCGGCGGGGACGATTTTGCACTCGGTGGCGTGGCACGACAACACCGCCGCCAACAAGCACAACCCGGACCCGTCCGCCTGGATCGGATGGGGCGCGCGCACCATGGATGACATGGGCAACGCCTGGACCGACATCGCCTTCATGACCGACGAACAATATGAGGAGCGTCGCGCCGCCCAACTGGACCGCCTGGCCAATCCGCGCACCCGCATCAACAACGAGCAGTAGCGAAACGTAGCCAGGCCCTTGAGGCCGTCGAATACCTCGAGGAGGCGCCCCAGTGGAGTCTCCTCGTTTTTTCGTACAGAGGAAGTTGGAAGGACTTCGACCGGTCTCGTTTCCGTGAAGACCGGACCGGGGCGATGAACCCCGCGGATGTCGGTTTCGTCGCACTTCGGCCGTTTCAACCACCACACCTCGAGTTGCTGGCACAGTGGCTCCGACAGCCCCACGTGGCGCGTTGGTTCCCCGAGCCTGAAGATAATCTGGCTTGGGCGACGAATCCGCCTGCTGGCGGGTCGCACGCCATTATCGGTGTCGGTATGTCGCCGGTGGGGTATCTTCGATGGAGACGCGTCGACCGAGATACCCTTGATGCGGTCGGGCTCCCTGAGGTTCCTGCCAACTCGGTAGACGCTGACATCCTCATTGGCCAGGAAGGCGAAGTCGGCCAGGGTCTGGGGCCCGCGGCGCTGATGCTACTGGTCGCGAGGATTCGCCGGGATCCCACGATCCCGCTGATCGGCCTCACGACAGACCTGCAGAACACCCGTGCTCACCGAGCGTTCGAGAAAGCGGGGTTTCGTATCAGCCGCCAGTACGAGGTTCCGGTACTCGGTCGATGCCATCTCATGACCTTAGATCTTCGCGCTGCGGGGGGCGCCACGTGTGGCCCGGCCGAGGCCTGAGACAGAGGCCTGGAGGAACGGCCTGGTTACGGAGCTGGTTCGATGACTACCGTCACTGAGGCGGTGCGTTCGAACACGCCGTCACTGCCGGTCAGTTCGACGCTATAGGTCCCCGGCGTATCGAAGAAGGCGAGGGTTCTGGGATTGTCCGGCTGGTCGAACGTGACGTCGCCAGGGCCGTTGGTCTGTCGCCAGGCCGCCATCACGGGCACGTCGCGCGGGAGACCTTCGTCTCGCACGCTGCCGAAGAGCTTCACACCCTCACCGACGGACCCGGTCAGTTCCGCCGGGCCGAGCACACGCACGATCGGTGACCGGTTCAAGCATACGTTGCGCGGCGCGGTGGCCGGGTCGACGTCGCGCCTGGCCCGCCGCTCGCTGTTGGCATCGAATTCCCAGCTGTATTGGAGCATCGAGTCGCTGGTGAGGTGAGTCTCGTCGCCGAGGGCGAGGCGCCAGCGGAGGATGCCGTCGAAATCGCCCTCGACGACCATCATGCATTGGAACCGATGGTGTCCGGGCAGGAACGTCGTGGGCTGTCCCCGGTCCGGCTCACCGGTCAGAAACATGTTGTCTTCACCGATGGGCACGGTGACGGTTGTGCGGTTGTGATTGAAGTACGTGAACGCCAGCAGCAGCGATCCATCGTCGTTGTAGGCGAAGCCGTCGTAGGCAGGAAACAGCGACGTGGTGGTCTGTCGGGCGGAGACGCGCGGCTCCACGAGGGAGGAGGTCGCGAGCACGAGCCCGGCGAAGCCGGCGGTCAGCACGCCGACGGTTCGGCGTGTCCCCAGTGTCCAGTGTCCTGTGCGTGACATGCGTGGGCCCGATTATAGCGGCTGGGGTTCCGTCGGAGCACAGTTCGTGGTGACAGTGTCCGTTGATTTCTGGCGCCAGCCCAACCGAGCGAGCTGGGCAATAGCAGCCTGGCGTTCTGAACGATAGAGGGCCACGCCGGCTTCGTCGCCGAGCTTGGGCGTGAAGCCCAGGTGGAACGGCCAGGTCCGGTCCCGTCGTTGGCGCGTGAGCAACGCGTAGGAGTCGGTTGCGTCAGGGCGTGAAGACGATGGGGACGCGTCCTGGTCTGCCCCGCTGGAGGATTCCGAGGCGCCCGTATCCGATTGACCGAATACGAAGAGCTCGACGTCGATCTCGCCGTGTCGGCAGCGGACATCCCAGCGAGCCTGGTCGTGCGGGCCGTCGAAGAGTACGTCCAGGCCGGACCTCTGAATGAGGTGCGGCGTGTGTGGGTCGTCCATGGCTCCGATGGCGACATAGCCACGTTCAACATCATACGACTCACGCGCTTCCCGCACGAACAAGCCGTTGGCGTGCTCGTTGAAGGTCAGACCAATCACCGTACCGACCAGTTCCATCCGGGCGCGTTGCATGGTGCGCTCGTCGAGCGGATCACCAAATACCACGGAGTGGCCTGCCTGTTCCGCGGCGTGGGAGCGCTTGGGGTCCGATTCGATGAACAGCACGGAGGCGCCGCCGTCTCGTAGCGCGCCGGCCAACGGCAGGGCCAGGCCGCCAGCCCCGAAGATGGCAACACGGTCGCGTCTGGGCAGCCGGAGTTTCAGGACGGAGGCGAGCGGATACGCGAACAGGCCGGACAGCACGACGGTGCCGGCGATGGTAGAGAAGACAAGCGCGCGAAGCGCGGCGCCGCCGCTGACGCCCTGGGCCTCCAGGGTAGCCGCGGTGATGGAGGCGATGGCCGCGGCTACGATGCCGCGTGGAGCGACTCCGGCGATGAACAGACGCTCCTGCCAAGTCAAATTCAGACCGTGGGTGGAGAGCCCGACACCCAGCGGTCTGACCACCAGAACGAGTCCGGCCACGACCGCCAGCCCGCCGAGGCCGAGCGCGCGTACGTCGTCGAGCGCCACGTCGGCCGAGAGCAGCACGAAGAGCATACCGACCAGGAGCACCGTGAGCTGGTCCTTGAACTCACGCAGTTCTCGTCCGACCCGCGTGTCGAGATTGCCGATGACCACCCCCGCCACGGTGACTGCGACCAAACCGCTCGGCTCCATGACGGCGTTGCACGCCTCGAACAGCAGCACGACGCTCGCGAGCGCAAAGATGTTTTCGTAGTTACGTGCCACCAGCAGGCGGTACCGCAACGCGCCAGCCAGCAGGAGTCCTGCGGCCAGCCCCGCCACGACGCCGAAGCCGATGCTGATCGCAACGCCCAGCGTCTCCGACGCGAAGGTGGTGAGGCGCGGGGCAATGACGAGGTGCAGGAGAAAGCCGGCCAGCAGCGCACCAACTGGGTCGATCAGGACCCCCTCGGCCTCCAGGATGGTCTTGACCCGTGGCCGCAATCGCATGTCCCGTAGCAACGGCTGAATCACGGTGGGTCCCGTGACCACGACCAATGCTCCGAACAGGACCGCGAGTTCGAGTTGCCAGCCGAGTGCGAGCGAGGCCAGCACGGCGGCGCCGACCCAGGTCGCCAGCGCACCCCACGTGATGAGCCGGCGGATGGCCGCTTCCTGGCGCTTGAGGCGGGACCACTTGAGGTTGAGTCCACCCTCGAACAAGATGATCGCGACACCGAAGTCGACGATGCCGAACAGGCCGTCGCCGAGCGACCGCGGCTCAATCCATCCCAGGCCCTCCGGCCCGAGCAGCGCGCCGCAGGCTAGCAGCAAGACGATGCCGGGTAACCGCAGCAAGCGCGACACTGATTGGGCCAGGATGCCGGCGGCCAGGGCCAGTGCCACCGTCAGTTCC
>CAUZAY010000335.1:0-4649 GCA_963577695.1 Vicinamibacteria bacterium
CGACCACGGTGCCGACGAGGGCGGCCGTTCCGACTGGATCCGGGCCACGATCTGAGGTCGCCGACATGAGGGACTAGGACATGGACAGCAACACACACCTAACACCGTGCCGCCGGGTCAGCGCGGCGCGTCGCGAGGGGCCACTCCGGGCACCTCCCCTCTGCGACTCACCATCCAGCATACATTGCCTGGTGCCTCACACGGAGGCTAGGAGTTGGCGGCTCCCTCGGCCGCACAACCCGAGCACGGTGGTCATGGCGATGGCGCCGCAGACACCGTAGATCAACGGGATGTTGCGCCCGGTCAAGTCGGCGGCAATGCCCCCTGCGATCATGCCCAGCGGTACCAGGCCTTCGCTCGCAGTAAACAATAGTCCCATCACCCGGCCGCGAAATTCGGCCGGCGTGGTCCGCTGCAGCAGGGTCAATTCAAGGTTGTTGATGACGCCCGACGCGCCGCCACTCACGAACATGATCGCTAGCGCCAGCCACGGGTCGCGCACTTGGCTCAGCACACCCAGTGAGAGCGACAACAGCGCGAACATCCCGATCATGAATCGCGCGTGACTGACCCCCGTGGGTCGTGCCAGCGCGGTCACGCCGAATCCGACGATCATGCCGGCGCTGAGTGCGGCCAGCAGAAAACCGTGCCAATCCAGGGTGGTGTTCAGATAGTCGGTCACATAGATCGGCAGCAGCACCACGACTGGCATCGCGACGAGGTTGATGACGGACGCAGACAGAAACACCGCGTGCAGGCCAGGCCGGCGAACCAGATAGTCCAGACCGTCGAACGTCTTTCGCCGAAACTCGGCCCAGCTGACAACGTCGCGAACGTCGGAGACAGCTGTGTCCCCGTGTTTGATCAACGTTTCGCTGACTCCGGTGATGTCGGATATGGCGGGATCACGTCGCCTGGCAACGCCCCGTCCGCGATCACGGTCGGCGCCGTCGATACGTCGAACACGGTGATGCGGGCCGACGACTTTGTGCAGGACTACAGCTCCCGCGGGCCGACCTGGTACGACGCCTACGCCAAGCCAGATCTGGTGGCGCCGGGTCACCGGCTCGTGGCCGTCCTAGCCTCGCACAGCACGCTGGATACCGACAACCTTGGACTGACCGTGCCGGCCGCCGGAAACAGTGGCACGTATTTGCGCCTGAGCGGGACCAGCATGTCAGCCGCCGTCACGACCGGCGTGGTGGCGGTGCTCGTCGAGGCGAATCGCGCGGCCTCCATGGTTCCGGGGACAGACTCACCCCGAATGCGATCAAGGCGGTGCCTCTTCGTATCCTCGCCACGCACCTCCTGCCGGCGACCCGCGGATTTCTCATCGTGCAGGCGACGCTGTTGCTGCTGGCGTTCATCCTGGCGGAAGCGACGCTGTCCTATGTCGGGCTGGGGTTCGCGCCGCCGGCGGCCAGCTGGGGGGTCATGCTGGGAGGGGCGTCGAATATCAGCACTATCGCCGATTTTCCCTGGCTGCTCAGTCCGGCTGCAGCCATCATCGCGGTGGTGTTCGCGGTAAACGTGGTGAGCGGAGCGGGGACGAGAGGCGGCGCGCTCGGGGCGATCACCCCCGCCAGGCGCGTTGTCGTCAACGGCTCGTGAGCCGCGCTAGTCGTCGGCCCCGGGTGGCCGGACCGTTGGGTACGCAATGCCAAGCTGGTCGAGGTAGGTGTCGTAGGTGGCCGGGTCGTAGTAGTACTCTTCGAGCGCCGGTTTGAACTCCCGCATGATGTCCTCGTTCAGCCAGATCGCCGGCTCGTCACGCGGACGTAAGAACGAGGTGTATTCCATGTCTTGCTTCTGGACGTTCTCGAAATAGTCATTCGCGTCGTTCACGAGATCCGGGCTCAGCAAGATATCGAGCAGCATGCGGGCATAGACCTTGGCGCCGGCCGTGGCCCCTTTGTGCGCGATCGGCGTGGCCATTGCAATGGCCTTGTTCCAGTTGTGCCCCTGCCCGCCGGAGATGTTGGAGGGGAACCGGAGCGAGACAGTGGGCACCACCCACGAAATGTCCCCAATGTCGTCCGAGCCGCCGCCGCGGCGCTCTCGGTCTGGAATGTCCTGCCGGCCACGCAGCTCCTCGCTGATTTCCGTCCCCAGTCCGCGTTCCTCCGCCCCCAGCATCCGTTGCACCGCCTTGGCCATTCGCTGGTCGGCGTCGCTCCACGCCGGCATACCGACCGCAAGCATGTTCGTGTGCACGGCCTCGGCCAGCGGCCGGTTCATGTGCTGTGGCCAGGCGGCGCCGAGGACTCGTGAGTCGACCGTCGTGCCGGTCATCAACGCGGCGCCGTCAGAGATCTGGTCGCCGATCTCCCACATACGCATGATGCTGGGGTAGTCCGTTTCTCGGAAGAAGTACCAGACCGCCGCCGTCGGCGGGACCACGTTCGGTTGGTCCCCGCCGTCCGTAATGACGTAGTGTGACCGCTGCTGAATACGCAGATGTTCGCGGCGATAGTTCCACCCGACGTTCATCAACTCGACCGCGTCGAGTGCGCTGCGGCCGTCCCACGGCGAGCCGGCGCCGTGCGCGCTCTCCCCCTTGAACAGGTACTCGACCGAGACCAGCCCGTTGCCCCCGCTCTCGCCCCAGCTGACCGACATCGAATTGCTGACGTGTGAATAGAGGACGATGTCGACATCGTCGAACAGTCCGGCCTTCACGTAGTGCGCCTTGGCTCCCAGCTGCTCTTCCGCGATACCTGGCCAGATGACGAGCGTGCCCGCGAGGCCATCCCGCTGCATGACCTTTTGCACCGCGAGGGCGGCGGTCACGTTCAGCGCCTGACCGGCGTTGTGTCCCTCGCCGTGTCCCGGCGCGCCCGCTATGAGTGGGTCGCGATAGGCCACACCCGGCTTTTGCGAGGCCTGCGGAATGCCGTCGACATCGGTCCCGATGGCGATGACCGGAGAACCGGACCCCCAGCTTGCCCACCAGGCGCTTGGGATCCCGGCGACGCCACGCTCCACGGTGAACCCGTGGTCTTCCAGAATGCCCGTGACATACCGCTGGGTCTCGAACTCCTGAAAGCCGAGCTCGTTAAAGCTGTAGATCATATCGACCATCTGCTGGGTGAAGTCTCGGCGACTCTCGATGTCGACCACGACTTCTCGCTTCAACTCCGTCAGGCGGCGACTCTCAGTGCCGGGGGTCGTTTCGGTGGCCAGCGGTTCAGGCTGAGGCAGCACGAACACGACGAGCGCCACGGCGGCGATGGCGGCGATCCAGCTGAGCGGTGTGGCGCGCATGACGGTGGTCTCCCAGACAGATGACGTTCAGGGTCGACACCATAGCCGAGACCGGCCCTGGCGTGTGGCTCGATCCTATGCGAGCGGTCCAGTTCGGAAAACCCCTGGGCGGCTTGATGTTCTCGTACGAGACGAAATCAGATTAGGCTAGTAACCTGTAGGCGTGGTTCGTGTGACGCCCGCCCCCTAATCTCGGCCCCATTTTTCCGTGCGCTACGCAATCACGACCTTCGGGTGCCGCGTCAATCAGGCTGACTCTCTGCAGCTCGAAATGGAGCTGCGGGCGCGCGGTGGGACACGGGCGTCGGTCGACGACGCAGACCTGGTCGTGGTCAACAGTTGCTCTGTGACCGCATCGGCTGACCAGGGGACACGCCAGGCACTCCGGCGTGTCGAGCGAGTCAATCCCGAGGCGCGGGTGGTTGCCACCGGCTGCTACGCGTCTCGCGCGCCAGACGAACTCGGGGCGCTGCCAGGCCACCCCCTGGTCATCCCCAACCAGCGCAAGCACACGATTGCCGATGAGGTCGCGCCGGGACAAGAGACTACCGCGAGCCGGTTTGGTGATGGTCCGGGCGCGTGCGGCGCGCTGGTGTCACCCGGGGTCATCGGCCGGGTCGCGTTCATGCTGCGTGTGCAGACCGGGTGCGATCAACCGTGCAGCTACTGCGTCATTCCATCAACACGCGGGCCGGGACGGAGTCTCGATACGGCGCACGTGCTGCAGGCCGTCGGCCACGCAGCCGACAGCGGATTCAACGAGGTGGTGCTGACCGGAGTGCACCTGGGGTCGTATGGGCGCGATGTCGAGGCCCGCGACGGCTTGATCGAGCTGCTCCGTGCGCTCGACGACCATCCGTCGGGGGTCACCTACCGCATCAGCTCGCTCGAGCCGATGGACTGTCCACCGGACATCATCGATCTGGTGGCCACGAGCGGGAGGTTCGCGCCGCACTTTCACCTGCCTCTCCAGCATGCCAGCGACACGATGCTGTGTCGCATGCGTCGTCCCTACACCCTCGCGGTGTACCGCCGCGCGGTAGACCGCATTCGACATCTGATGCCACACGCCGGGATCGGGTCCGATCTGATCGCCGGATTTCCGGGTGAAACCGACGAGGATGCGGCTCAAACGCTGGACTACCTGTCCTCGAGCCCCCTGACGTATCTGCACGTGTTCCCCTACTCTCCACGTCCCGGCACCGAAGCGGCGCGCTTGCCCGGTCGGGTCGCCGGTCCGCTCGTCCGCGAACGGGCGAGCGCGCTGCGGGACCTGGGCGCGACCCTGTCACGACAGTTTCGGGAGAGGCTGGTCGGGACCCTCCGACCTGGACTGACGCTTGAGGGGGGGACGGTCGTGCTGACCGACAACTACTTGAAGGTGT
>CAUZAY010000336.1:0-4647 GCA_963577695.1 Vicinamibacteria bacterium
GCCGGCCGCCAGCAGCAGACGCATGGACTCGACATCGCTGGCTTGCGCCGCCCGCCAGAACGGAGTCGCCCCGGCCGGGTTGATCCACAGTCGGTTGTGCGATGTCGGACTGAACCAGAGCCGCCGTACAATTCGGGTATTCGGGTCCGCGCCAGCCTCGAGCAACGCCGATAGGAGTGTCAGCGCATCGACGACTTCCTGGTCGGTGCGGGGATTTGGCGCCCACGACACCGGCGCGAACCGCATATTGATGGTGGCATAGAGGGGTGCCAGACCATCGATGTTCGTCACGTTCGGATCGGCGCCGGCATCCAGCAGATACTTCGCGACGGTGTAGTGGCCGTTGGCGATGGCAATCACCATCGGGCTCGAACCCTCGCTGCCGGCGACCTGATCGACGTTCGCGCCACCCTCGACGAGCGCCCGCACCGCTTCGAGATGGCCGTCCCGGGCCGCGAACAGCAGGGCGGTCATGCCGCCCATTATCGAGTTGGCGCCGGGGGCCCGCGGACGTCCCCGCGGCAACTCGTTCCCGTCGCTGTCGAATCGTCGCTCGTCCATCGCCATCACCAGCGATGTGATGCCTACATGGGCACCGTGCTCGATAAGCAGGGTGATCGCATCGGCGCGATCTTCCCAGGCAGCGAACATCAGAGCGGTCTGTCCGTTCGCGGTCTCGCGAGCATTCACGAACGCCCCGTGGTCGAGCAACCGCTCGACCGCGTCAACACGTCCGGATGTCGCCGCCGCCATCAACGGCGTCGCACCGGTCGACGTCGGCCAGTTCACCAGCGCGTCCGCCTCTACCAGGAGGTCGATCATCGCCACGCTGCCGTTGGTGGCGGCCATCGACAACGGCCTGATCCCACCGACACGAGTGGCGGCGGCTATGTCGGCGTCCGCTTCGATGAGCGCGACAGCTAGAACGACGTCGTCACGAAACGCCGCCCAGTGCAGAGCGGTCATCCCATCG
Organism: Vicinamibacteria bacterium; assembly: GCA_963577695.1. Classification (GTDB taxonomy): domain Bacteria; phylum Acidobacteriota; class Vicinamibacteria; order Vicinamibacterales; family UBA8438; genus UBA8438. Next base: position 974 of record CAUZAY010000336.1, read on the forward strand.
CCCTGCGCGGTGTTGACATCCCCGCCGTTCGCCAACAGTGCGCGGACTCTCTCGGCGTCTCCGTTCATGGCGGCGTCGGCCACCGGAGCATCGGCCGCCCCGGCCGTCACCGTCATGGTCGTCGACATCAGCATGGCTGACGTGGCTACGACAGCGAGCGTGTGCGTCATGCGGTGCATCGTGTGTCTTCCTCAGCCCAGCGCAACTTCGCCGTTGCTGTCGCCGAAACGGTCAGCGCCTACCCCCAGTTTGTGCAGCATGGAAAGCAACAGGTTTGCCATCGGCGTGCCGTCATCGCAGAGCACGTGGGCGTTGCCTGCGAGCTGACCATTGGCGTGCCCCGCGAGGAACAACGGCACCCGCAGGTGATTGTGCACGCTGCCGTCGCCCATGGGGCTGCCGTACAACACCATCGAGTGGTCGAGCAGGTTGCCGTCGCCGTCGGGCGTATTCTTCAAACGGTCGATGAAGTAACTGACCTGATCAACGTGGAACTCGTTGAGCCTGGCGAACTCAGCCAGCTGCTCAGACCGATTGCCATGGTGCGACAAGGAGTGGAACGGCGTGTCAACCCCGCTATCCTCGTAGACTCGCGAGCTGACGTCTCGTCCCATCTTGAAGGTAGACACACGCGTGACGTCGGTCATGAACGCCAGCACCTGGAGGTCGAACATCATTCGCACGTGGTCGACCCAGCCGTCAGGGACTCCAACGGGCGCCTCCGGCAGGTCGATGCCACGACGCGTCCCGTTCTGGGATTCAACCAGCTGAATCCGACGCTCGATCTCCCGCACGTCTTCCAGGTAGTCGTCGAGCCGAGCGCGATCGACCGCCCCGAGGTCCCGTTGCAAGTCGGACACTTTGCCCAGAATCGCGTCGAGGATACTAGCGTTAGCCCGCCGCCGGTCGAGCCGTTGGGCCGGGGTCGCACCGTCGCCGAACAACCGCTCAAACACCACACGCGGATCACGCTCCATGGGAAGCGGTGTGGTGGGGGACGCCCAGGAAATCGTGTTGGCGTATACGCAACTGTAGCCGTAACCGCACGCACCGGTCAGCGACCCAACGTCCTCAACGCAGACCTGCATGGACGGCAGCGGCGTATCCTGGCCAAAGGCCTCCGCATACACCTGATCGATAGACACCCCGTTGTAGATGTCGGCGCCCTCGGTCATCTTGGCATGTGCCGACGTCAGAAACGCGGCGGATGATCGCGTGTGGTCGGCGCCCGCTTCGGCGTCCATCTGGGCGGTGGCCGGAGCGATGTCGGTATGGCTGACCACCGTCACATAGTCGCGATACGGCTCGAGCGACCGCAAGATCGGTGTCGTCTCGAAGTCTCGCCCCACGGTCTTCGGCGACCAGTAGTGCAGTCGCGTGCCCTCCGCCGTACTCCCGGCTGACCCGTGCACCATCTCGAGCGCCGCGAAGCGCGTCCGCGGTTGCGCCGCCGACCCACGAATGGGCGTCTGCGCCGGCATCATCGCCTCGAGCCATGGCAACGCCAGGGTGACACCGACACCTCGAAGCGCCGTGCGTCTCGATATATGCTTTCTGGTGATATACATCAAGTTCTCCGGTCGGTCCGCCCCCCGCGGGGGCCTGGCGGGTCTGACGACCCGCAGCTACGACAGCGCTCTATTGCTCTACCCTGGCGGTTCCCGTGTCGATGTCCGCGCGGCGCATCTGAAACGGAATGCTCGTGACGATTCCCATGACGTAGGCCGAGAATCGATGGTCCTGCTCCGCCGCGGCCCGCACGATGGCCCGCACGGCGGGCATGTCATACGGTTGGAAGACACGGCCGTTCGCGTACATCAACATGTTCTTCGCAAAGTTGGTCAGAAACAGATTCTCGTTCTTCAGCAGGAACTGTCGCAGGCTCACCGGACCGTCGACCGGCGTTCCATCGTAGATCGTCCCTGAGGGATCGACGGGAAACCCGCTGTCCCGCGTGCGCCACGCCCCGACGGCGTCGAAATTCTCGAGCGAGAACCCGACGGGGTCGATGACATTGTGGCAGGACGCGCAAAACGCGTTGGCACGATGGGCCACGATGCGGTCACGCACCGACACGTGTTGCTGCCCGTTCTCGTTCTCCTCGAGCGGCGGCACGTCGGCCGGCGGTCGTGGCGGCGGCGTACCGAGCAACACATCGAGGACCCAGGCCCCCCGGATGACCGGCGACGTGCGGTTGGGGACAGACGTCAACGTGAGAATGCTGGCATGTCCCAGCAGCCCGTAACGACGTTCGTCAGTGACGGCGACTCGCCGGAACCGATTCCCGATGACATCTGGCACACCGTAGTGGGTGGCCAGGCGCTGGTCGACGAAGGTGTAGTCCGCCTGGAGCAGATCACGGACCGTGCGGTCCTCGCGGACGATGCTGTCAAAGAACAACTCCGTCTCGCGGCGCATCGACCGGTTCAGATTTTCGTCCCAATCCGGGAATAGAAACACGTCGGGATGGGCGTCGCGCAGATTCTGCAACCGCAGCCAGTGCGATGCGAAGTTGGTCGAGAGTGTCTCGGCTCGCGGGTCGGCCAGCATCCGGGTGACTTGACGCTCGAGCTCACCCCGGTCTGACAATCGCCCCTGCTCGGCGGCCGCCAGCAGCGGCTCGTCCGGCATGCTACTCCAGAGGAAAAACGACAGCCGCGATGCCAGCTCTACCTCGCTAATCCGGTAGCTCGACCCGGCCCTCACCCCGTCCGGTGTGCGCTCGAACCGGAACACGAACTCCGGATCGGCCAGCATCGCCTGCAGCGCCATGCGGATGCCCGCCTCGAAACCCTGCTCGGCCCGGGCCGTTTCGTAGAGCGCCATCAAACGCCCGACGTCGTCATCCGTCACCGGCCGGCGAAACGCACGTCGGGCCAGCCGACCAATGATCCCGCGAGCGCACGGCTCCTCCTCGGCGCTGGTCGCGGGCCGGCACGACAAGATCCGTTCGCGACTCGCCGTCTCGCTGACCCCAGTGACGTCATAGGGCCCGTCCACACCCAGATTGCGCAGGTGCGGCAGCCCGGTCAGTCCTGGAAAGTGGCCAGTCGACAAATCCGCGAGCGCACGCTCAAACGGCATCACGAAATCCTGCACCGGGCCAGACGCGCGTTCCACGAACGCGGCTGAGATGACGTGCGGTCCTGACGTCAGTGCGATTGGAGATGTCCGCAGGTCTTCGGTCGTTTTCAGTTTGCGATCGAAGTCGAGCAGCGCCACCCGCTCACCGTCCACAGCAACCTCGATCTGCTCGCCTGCCGCCGGAATGTTGTCGCCGAACACCGGACCGATGCTTGAGTAATAGAAGGAGAGACGGAACACGTAGTCGCCATCGGCGGGGAAATTGTGAGTGACGACGGTGCCGCCCCGGGTGCCAAACGGCGCGCCCGGCACGTGTCGCATTTGGGAGACCGCCTGCGGCACGACGTAGGTCTCCACGCGCGGGGTCGCTTCGATGTCGCCGAGCGCCAGGCGGCTGATCTTGCCAGCGGCCGAGATATAGCCTTCGAGCAAGGCCGGCGACACGGTCAGCACATCCGACATATTGTCGTAGCCCTGACTCATGTCGTCAGGCGGCAATAACCCTTCGGCATCGACCTGGAGCCCGACGAGGTCCCGAACCACGTTCGCATACTCCGGGCGATTCAGCCGATGCAGCACGGGGCGACCCG
>CAUZAY010000337.1:0-4642 GCA_963577695.1 Vicinamibacteria bacterium
CCTACGCCACCCTCGTCGACGTCATACCGACCTACGATGTCGTGGTGGGCACGCTCGAGCACCCGCACGATACGCCCCTCCGAGCGGCCGTCCGCCCGCTCGATGCGCACCGCGACCCGGTCGCCGTGCATCGCTTGATGCAGATTGACCCCCGCCACGTAGATATCCTCACCGGTTCGCTCCACGTGATGCTCCGGCGTCACGAAACCGAACCCCCGGGGATTGACATGCAGGCGACCCACCACGAGATTCATCCGGTCGGCGACGCCGTAGCGGTTGCCCCGGATGCGAATCATCTCGCCTGTCTCGACGAGTTGCCGAATCCGACGACGAAACCGGAACCGGTCATCCGGGGAAATGTCCAGCACACGTACGAGCTCCCGCATGGTCGCGGGGTGACCTACGCGCTCGCGAATCCGAGCCAGCACCTGCTCGGCCGGCCACGCCGTCGCTCCACGCTCGTTCCCGCTCACGACGTGTGGCCCTCAGTCCCATCCGTTAGCACGATCTGCAAATCTCCTACATTTGTGCCGCTGGGCCCGGTCTTGATCAAGTCGCCCAGCGGGTCAAAAAATCGATACGAGTCGTTGGTCTCCAGATAGCGATTCGGGGCGGCCAGACCGGCACCGCTGGCTCGCGCCATCGTGGTGGTGTCGACCACTGCCCCGGCGGCGTCGGTCGGCCCGTCCACGCCGTCGGTTCCGACGCTCACGAACACAGTGCCAGCATGGTCTTTCAGCAGAGCGGCGGCCGCCAACGCCATTTCTTGATTGCGACCACCTCGGCCGCCGCCGGTCACCGTCACGGTCGTTTCCCCAGACGATACGGCACAGGCGGCCCCCTCGCGCTGCAATCCGTGACACAGACCGAGCAACCGCTCGACGTGACGCGGGCCCGTCACCCGAGCCTCGCCAGTGACCGGCGTGTCAACTGACGCGACCGCGTATCCCAGCCCTCGAGCGGCCGTCAACGCGCCTTCCATCGCCTGGCGGCGGTTGCCGATCACGCGGTAGTCGGTGGCCTCCACACGCGCGTCGCCGAACTTCAGCGTCTCGTCAAGCATGCCGGCACAGCCACGCTCCAGCACTTCGAAAACCGCGGCCGGCATGCGACCGCCAATCGTCGGCCGGGTGGCGACTGCCAGTGCCTCGGCATAGGTCGTCCGATCAGGCACGGTGGGTCCAGATCCGATGACGCTCGGGTCGTCTTCCAGCGGCGAGACCACGTCAGAGATGGCCAGCGTCAGTATGGGCCCCCTGGCGGCCAGCGCCACGCGGCCCCCCTTCACGTTCGACAGATGTTTGCGCACACAGTTCAATTCGTGGATCGGCACGCCAGCGCTCAGGAGGAGCCGTGTCGCCTCGATTTTCTCCCCCAACGTCAGGCCGGCGACCGGAGCCGCCATCAGGGCAGAGGCCCCGCCGGACAGGAGCACCAACAGCCGCTCCAACGGACCCGTCTGCGCCGCGCACCGCAGGGCCGCCCGTCCGGCGTCGATGCTGCCGGCATTCGGCACGGGGTGGCCAGCCCCATACCAGGTAATCGGCCCAGGCCCGGTGGTGGATGCGCCGGGACCCACCGCAACCCCTCGCGCAATCCGCACGCCGGGCGCCTCCAGGAGCCCGCGCACCATGCCTTCGGACGCTTTCCCGGCGGCGATCACGGCGATCGGCGCATCGGTCACGGCGGCCCGCACCCACCGCTCCTCGAGCGCGTGGCGCATCAACCGCACGGGCGACACCGCCTCGAGCGCGGCACGAACGATCTCAAGAGCGTGTTGACGAAGAAGCGCGAGCGGCCGATGGTGGAAGGACAGGGTGTGGAAGACCCGTGAGAGCGAGTAATCAGTGAATGCGTGACCGGTCCGACCACGCGGACAACTTCGTCACGCCGTCGAATGTCTGTAGCAAACGGCTCACCACCAGATCGACATCGGCGTGGCCTTGCGCGCACAACTCATCGACTCGAGCCATCACGCGACGAAGAGCCGTCTCCATCTCCGTGATGGTGCACTCCGAGTACGCATCTCGCTGCTGGTGCAAGCACTCCTGGTGCTTGAGGAACTCTTCCCGGTAGAAATTCGTGCGTATGGTGTCCGCTGTTGGGACCCGGGACGGGCGCGCATCGACCAACAAACGGGAGAAGGAGCAAACTGTCCGCGACATGTGGTTAGGAGTACCCAGTTTATGCGTGTGGTTTCGCCGCTGTCAACGCGCACCGACCGCGCGCATCTCATCCACTCGTTGGGGTCTCCCGGGTACTCAGCGTCGCGACCACCCCTCCGACGCACCCGACCGCCATGCCACCGAAAACAAGCAGCACTCCCAACGCCGGCGGCAGGAAGCTCATCACGTCCGCCCCAAGCACCTGCCCCACGACATCGCCGTACAGCGATTCACCGGCGACGAGGCCGGCGGCCAGGAGAGCGAGCGCTACGGACGCCCCCACCCCGCCCTGCAGAATCCCCCTCGAGCGCGAACGGACCCCGGACATACGTCAGCGGCGCGCCCACGAGTCGCATGATCTCGATCTCGTCGCTACGCGCGACGCACGCAAGCCGGACAACGTTCGCTACCGTCAATGCGGCGGCCACGACCAACACGCACACGAACACGAGGCCAACGCCGCGGACAACCATGACGGCCGTGGTCAGACGTTCGATCCACTGCTGGTCCAACCGGACGTCATCGACGCCGGCCACCGCCTCAAATCTGGCCGCGAGTTGACCCACCGCCGCCGCGTCGCCCGACGTCGGCGGTACCCGCGCCTCGAACGATGCGGGCATCGGGTTCCCCGCACCTTGTGCGGCGACCGCGGCAAGGTCCGCGAAGTCGCGGGTGAACCGCGCCAACGCTTCCTCTTTCGAGACGAATTCGAACTCGGTGACCAGATCGCTTTCGCGAAGCATCTGGTCAACGGTCGCCCGCGCCTCCGGTGTCACATCGTCGCCGAGATACACCGACATCTCAGCTGCCGCGGCCCATTGCGCCAGCACGCCGTCAAGGTTCCAGCTCGCCGTCAACAGGGCCCCGAGCACAAGGATCGCTGCCGTGATGGTGGCGATCGACAGGGCGCTGGACCGTCGCCGGCGCCACAAACTCACCACCGCTTCTTCGAAGCTATACCGAATTGATCGCACCGCTCATCCTGTGTCGTCTCGACGAACCTCGTCGTCGGAGAAATCGTCCGCCTCCACGCTGCCTGCCGGCTCGCTCCCGGCCAAGGCCGCGTCCAACTCGACAAAGATGTCGCTGGGCACCAGCTGGTCCGGCTCTTCATTCGGTGTCCCACCGCTGGCGACGGACTGGAACGGATCTGGCGCGGCGATGTTCGCGTCGTCCCCGGTGACATCGGCATCGGTCTCGAGACCGAACGCCTCCGGTGGCGCCAGGTATGACGACACGTGCCCAACGGCTGGGGTCTCCTCCGTGATCACTCGCTGCTCGAGCAAGACGGCCCGACAGCCCACCTGACGGATCAACTCTCGATCATGCGTGGCGACCAGCACCGTAGTGCCGGCGGCGTTGATTTCACGGAACAGGTTCATGATCTCCAGCGCGAGATCGGGATCCAGATTGCCCGTCGGTTCGTCGGCCAGGACCATCATCGGGCGGTTGATGAGGGCCCGTGCGATGGCAACCCGCTGTTGCTCTCCCCCTGACAATTCCGACGGGTACGCATCGAGCCGATCCTCGAGACCGACCCACTTGAGTGCCTGCTCGGCACGCCGTTGCTGCGCCGTCTCGGCCGCGCCCATCACCCGAAGCACGAAGGCCGCGTTTTCGGCCACGGTCATACGGTCGATCAGCTTGAAGTCCTGAAACACGAATCCGACGTGGCGACGATACGCCTGTGTCTCTCCCGCGCCCATCCGAGACAGGTCTTCGCCGTCCACCGTCAGTCGACCCTCGGTCGGCCGCTCCTGACACAACAGTAGGCGTAGCAGGGTCGACTTGCCCGCCCCACTGGGGCCGGTCAGACGGTCAGAAACACGAACTCGCCTTTCCCTACAGAGAGGGACAGGTCGTGAAGCGCGTGAACGCAAAGGCGGTACGCCTTGGAAAGGTGGAGAGCCTCAATCACAGCTAGATGGCCTCATCATCGCATGTACGCGGTCGTCACTCCCCACTCCCGTCCGCGAGTCCGCGTCGCAATAACTGGTTGACCAGCATTGGATTGGCGCGGCCGCGGGTGGCTCGCATGACCTGCCCCACCAGAAATCCGAGTATCCCTTCGTGGCCGGCACGGAAACGCCCGACCGCATCCGCGTGCTCGCCTATCACGCCGGCCACAATCTCTTGCAACTCAGCCTCGTCGCCAATCTGGGACAGTCCCTCCGTCAGGACGATCTCCTCCGCCTCACGCCCGGATCCGTACATCAACTCGAACACGTCCTTCGCCGCGCTAGCGCTCACCCGTCCGCCGTCGACCATGGCCAGGAGACGACCGAGCGCGTCAGGTGTCACGGCGACGGCGTCGACGCCCCCACCGTCCTGCTTGAATCGTCTGGTCACTTCCCCCGTGACCCAGTTGGCGGCGGCCCGCGCATTGGTGGCCACGGCGGCGGTCGCTTCAAAGAACCGCGTCAACGACGCAGTCTCGGCAATCTGTCCCGCGTCGGACGACGACAACGCATAATCTC
>CAUZAY010000338.1:0-4636 GCA_963577695.1 Vicinamibacteria bacterium
TAGATCGCCTTTTTTCGGTACTTCGGGACGAACACTACGTGATACTGACAGGCCCACTTCGTGTGATTTAGACTCCGATAGTCCGTCATGGGGACTCCCTTTCGTGATGCTTGAGCGGCTCACGACTGGGAGTTCCTCATCTCATTCCCGGAACTGTCAAACTCTGGGTGCCGCCCCGGCAGAGCCGGGGGGCTCCCCCGCTGACGCTAGGACCCGGTCCGGCGTCGCCGGTCGAGCACGATCTCGCCGCCGACGACGGTCAGGACGACTCGTACGGTCGGAATGTCGGTGGGGGCGACGGTCAGCAGGTCTCGGTCCACCATCACGAAGTCGGCGAGATGACCGACATCCAGCGCGCCGACACGCGTTTCGTCGAATCCAGCGTAGGCCGCCCCGGTCGTATAGGCGCGCAGCGCTTGTTCCACCGTGACGCGCTGTTCCGGCCGCCAGCCCTGTGGGTGCAGGCCGTCGAGCGTGCGTCTGGTGACCGCCGCGTAGATGCCGTCGATCGGTGACCCTCGGTTCAACCGTCCGCTCCCGAACGACACGTGGGCACCGGCGTCGAGCAGGCCCAGCACCGCGAAGCTCGTGCGACCGCGCTGGGGTCCGAGCTGCTGGTCGATCCACCGCCCGTCATGCAGCGCCGAAAACGGTAGCAGACTCGCGAGCGCCCGTTGTGTGGCGAACCGCGCGATGTCCGGCGGGTGGAGGTGTTGTGCGTGTGCCACTCGAAAGCGGCGGTCACGCGGTCCCTCGCGCTCAAGCAGATGCTCCGCAAGATCCAGCGCGGTCCGGTTCGCTCGGTCTCCCACCGCACCGACCACGATCTGCAGACCGGCCGCGTCGGCCGACAGTGCCAGCGGCCACATCGTCTTCAGGTCTGACGAGCCCGCCGCATTGCCCCCCATCGAGTCCTGGTACGGCGCGTCGAACGCGGCGGTCGCGGAAGCCAGCGTCCCGTCCAGGCTGGCGTGCACGAGACCGACCCGGAAGCGATCGTCGCCCCGACCGTCGGTCCCCCCGAAGGTCCCGACGCCGATGGCGCGGTCCAGCCGTCGCCACTCGCCAAGGGGCACCGCGGCGTAGATACGGACCGTCAGTCGGCCTTCCGAACGGGCTCGGAGGAACAGGTCGAGGTCGTCCCAGTCGCCCACATGATAGGCCGAGGTGATTCCGCGTGTGGCCGCCTCGGCCAGGGCAGAATCGAGTGCCCGATCGACCCCAGCCGTGGACAGGGTCGGCAGCCTCGCCTCGAGCTGCCGCATGGCCGGTCCAGAGAGGATCCCCGTGAGGGTCCCGTCAGGCCCTCTGTCGGCGCCGGTCAGGCCGGCGACGATGCGAGCACGTGACAACGCGACGGAGTTGGCGAGCCCGGCCTGCCCATCACGGTGCTGTAGCCACACCGGGTGGTCCGGCGTCACCGGATCGATCCATGTACGATCGGGGAGCGTGCCCCCCCACAACCGCTGGTCCCAGTCGTGCCCGCGAATCCAGTCGTCGGCCGCCCGCGTGGCCGTCGCCGTGCGAACGCTCGTGACGAGTTGTCGACGCGACCGTACACCCCCCAGCGGGAGTCGACCTGGCACGGCGTCGAGATCGAGCACCTGCGTGTAGCTGTCGATGAAACCGGGAAGGACGAGCCGCCGACGAGCGTCGACAATATTTGCCTCTGGGGCCAGCAGTTGGATGGCGTCGCTCGCTCCGGTGGCGACGATACGCCCGTCAGCGACCGCGAGGGCCTCAGCCCACGGCGTGCCGGGGTCGCCGGTCCATATACGGGCGTTGACGACCGCCAGGTTGAACGTGGTCGGGACGGGTGGGGGAGTCTCGCCGCATGACAGCACCAAGAGCCCCGCCGACGCTACGAGCACGGCTGCGGTCGGTCGCGCGGGTTCCGCCAGGCGGTGTGCCATGGGGTGTGCCGAGGTATCGAGCCGCGGCGAACGCAATCAGTTGGCGGTGACCGCGCCGGCGGTGTAGTCGACGAGCAACCGGATCGGCGCGTCGTTCGCAAACAGCGACGGCACCCCCTCCCGATTGGCCCCGCCCCGCAAGGTCACCGTGACCTGGATCTCGCTTCCACTCGGCAGCGGTTGTGGTGTGTCGAACCAGTAGCGGGTGGGCCACCCGTGGTCGGGCTCACGAATGAGGAGCAGCGGGCGACGGGAGCCATCCGGAAGCACGCCCTCGACTTGCAGTTCCGTCGCCTCGAAATCCATCTCCGGCAGCAGCCCCCGCAACGTGACGTCCTCCGTAATTGGGTGGCTGAAGACGACCTCCGGTCCGGACACGTCAGCGGGCGAGCTCACCACGGTGTGCGCGATGGCGTCCACGGCGCTATCGGCCAGGTGCAGGCCCAGGCTAGTCTGGTCGGTGAACGCCTGGCCCTCGGTAATCCACGTCTTCTTGTACACCACGCGGGCCACGACGTCCGCGCCCGCCGGCAGCGCATACCCGGCCCCGTCGATCTGGACGACACTTTGGCCCGGCCACCAGACGGCGATCGGCTCGTCGCTGTCGAATCCGGACGCAAAGCCCGGTCCGGCATCAGCGTCCTCGAGCGTGCGCGCCTGCCCGGTTTCGTCGATATACACCGCCACATGGCGGACCACGGCCCGGCTGCCAGGGCGGACGTCCACCCCGGTAATCCACCGGTCGTCGGCCAACTCGGTCGGCAGCGTGAAATACCGCACGACCTCGCTCGTGGCGGCGTCAATGACGAACGGTTCCGCGAGGGTGAGTTCGACCGACGGCTCGCCGAGGGTCCAGCCATCGGCCGGCTCAGGGGCGGTGGGACGCTGGTCGCGCGGTCCTTCGGGGTAGCCTCCGCCGGACCACTCGAGGATCATATCCAGTTCGTGCGCCGGCAAGACATGGCCGTTCACAAAGTCGCCAAACCCGTCTTCCGCTTTCCACGGCGGCATTCTCAGGCCGAGCACTTCCTCACGGATCGACTGGGTCCAGGGGAACGCCTCTTGATAGGTCAGGAGCGACATCGGGGCGACGCCGCCCTCGATGTGGCAGCTTCCGCACTGTCGCTGAAAGACGGGGAACAGGTGCTCGTTGTAGGTGAAGCGGGAATTGATGGCCGTGTGCCCGCCGGTGCTGGTGCCGAGCGCACCGACGAGGACCGCCAAGCCGACTACCACTCCTGTGTACCGTCGCATGTCCAGTTCCTCCGGTCGGGGCCGTGTCTGTTGACCAGCCGTCGTGAGACGTCGTCTGCGCTCAGGGGCCGGCCGGTACATCGTAGACGGCGGCGATTTCCCTGACACTGGCGCCGAAGACGCGGTAGGCGTCGTCGACGTCGTTCTTGTTGCCGAGGTCGCCATACCAATCGAGGAGATAGGCAGCGCGAACCAGATGGCGAACCGCGATGCGGATCTGATTGTTCGTCGCCATGGGGAGCTCGGCTCCACGCTGCTGGAGTGCCAGCGCCAACTCCTTGGCCTGCAATGCCGGAATAAATATTTCCGTAAACGCGCCGCGGCCGATCAAGTCTTGAATCTGCTGGTCACGCAACGCGATCTCGGCCGCGATGTCGTTGGCGCTGTCCGGCACATCGGGCTGAATCCGCTGCGCCAGGGTGACGGCGTCCGGCGCGTCGCCACCGAAGCTCACACCACCCGAGGCCTCGGACGCGTCAGTCTTAACCGACGAGAGGTCCGAGAAGATGAAGTCGAATCGCTCGGCCGGAAAACCCTCTTCGAACACCACCTTGGCGATCACCTCCGCCGTTCCACCGTAGTCGGGGACCCGCGCTTCCAGATACGCGCCGTCGGGACCCGGGCGCAGGTCAATGGCAGCCACCTCCACGAATTCATCGGTCGTCTCGTCGTACTCCTCTTCCGTCACGGCCCGACCAGTCCAGCCGGTGACGTCGATGCCCGCACGGTAGTTGTCCGTCGCATAGATACGAAAGACCCCGGGTTCGGGGTACACCCCTTCGATGTGATGGAATCCATCTGGGGCCATGAACACGGTGCCGCCATGTTGCGCGGTGTGGTCCATGTGGGCTCCGGCCGCCGCGTCGACGACCCCACAGCTCAACATCGCCGCGCCATAGTATGGATTTCGCACCGGCCCATCGCGCTGTACCCATGACGAACCGTTGTCGTACATCGGGCAGTAGGCTCGGGCGAACCCCTGAGGCAGGTCCTCGGCCACCAACGATTCAGACAGGGGCTTGAAGTCGACCCGTAGCGTGGCAATGTCGGCCGCTTCGAGCGCGCGCGCTGCCAGCGCCTGGGTCGCGCTGTCGGTGATGCGGGCGAATTCCTCGAGCTGGGCTCGGGCCTCGTCGAAATTGTCGGCCGCCAGTGCCTCTTGCACCTCGACATACTCGTTCAGCTGCGTTTCGAAGTCCGCCGGGTCCGCCGCGGGCATCGACGAGGCGAGCGAGGGCGCCGTTCGTGTGGCGCATCCGCTGGCGACGAGCATGACCAGGAAAACGCCGGACAGTGTCGGCAGATGTCTATTCATTGCTACACCTTGCGGGACGACGGTCGAAGGGGACGCGACGGGGAGGCCGCTCCCGCCCGTAGATACCGTTTCGCAAAACCAGTATACAACGCGCAAAATGCGGGAAGCAATGAACGCGGACACAGGTGAGGGACATAGGCTCGCGGCGGGATAC
>CAUZAY010000339.1:0-4635 GCA_963577695.1 Vicinamibacteria bacterium
AAGGAAAGAACAGGGCTTGCGTCGTCAAGTTGACAACACCGCAAACAGGGCCTTGGGGGCGCCGACGGTGGGAACTCAAGAGTTCCGACGATGCCAGTAAGCCGTTACGACAACGATGTTTAATGGCGGAGGACAGACCGCCGTTTAATTATCGTAAGTACTGTAAATAAACTAGTAGTCTGTTTACATTTACCGGTATTCCCACTTCTATTCCCACATTGATACCGCGCATGGAAGCGTCAGCGGACCTGCACGACGTGCGGGACTTTCTCGGTCACGCCAACATCACGACGACCTCACGGTACGTACGGAGTACGTCGGTGCGTCTGGCACAGGCGCTGGAGCGGATGGAGGCGGCAGCCGGAACCCTCGTCGACGCAGATGACCAGCCGCACCTTGCGGCGGTGCGTTGACTGGCGCGTCGTGTCAGGCACGGGACTCTTGGCGACCCGTTTCTTTTCGTAACGGTTTCGACCAGCCAGGCGTAGGATGGGGTCCGACATCACATCGCTTTGAGCCAAGAGACCCGCATGACACACGCCGTCCGGTTTGTCGCCGTCGTCGTCCTGGATGCGCTAGGCCCGCGTCGGTGAGCCCCTTCCGTGAAGTCTCGCAGAATGTGAGCATTACCGCGTCCTCATCAAGAATATGCATTACTGTGACGACGTAGGTTTGAAGCCCGACGTGCCGGCAGATCCGGCTGGCCTTCCTCGCCACAATTTCCACTCTGGATGAAGTCGTTGCGGCTCTGGGTTAGCGATGCTTCTGCACCGTCGGACGTGATTGACTCTCATAGGGCGCTGTCAAACCGTCAACGAAACCGAGTCAAGCTTACTCCGCCTGGCAACGCCAGAGGGATGCATCACGATGAGTGACTTCACGTTGACCGTGAACGGTCAGACGCACACCGTGGACGTGGACCCCGAGACGCCGCTGCTCTACGTGCTGAGCGACGATCTCGGCCTACGCGGACCGAAATACGGCTGCGGCCTGGGTCAGTGCGGGTCCTGCACCGCCATTGTGAACGGCCGAGCCGAGCGGACGTGTGTCACATCCGTCAGCATGGTCGCGGGCGCGACGATCACGACGCTCGAGGGACTGGGGACGCCACAGGAGTTGCACCCGCTTCAGCGGGCGTTCATCGACGAGCAGGCCGCGCAGTGCGGCTTCTGCCTGAGCGGCGTGATACTGACCGCGAAGGTTTTGATTGACGACAACCCTGAGGCGACCGACTCAGAGATAGAACAGACCCTGAGGAACGTGTTGTGCCGGTGCTTCACTCAGACCCGCATGCTTCGAGCCATCAAACGGTATGCCCGGGAGCGGGTCTGATGGGCGACCGCACCACCTCGCTCACCGTCGAATCGCGCATGACGCCAGACGCTCTCAGCCGGCTGCACCAGGTGGGCGTATCGCGGCGGCGGTTTCTGCAGGGTTCAGGTGTGCTGATCGTGGCCTTTACCGCCGCTGACGTCGCGGATCGGTTCGCTGTCGCTCCTGCGGTGGTCTCAGCCCAGGGCGGCAACACGCCACAGACGCTCGATTCCTGGATCCGCATCGACGCCAGCGGCCACATCACGGCCTACACCGGACGCGCTGAGCTCGGTCAGGGCATGTCGACCGTGCAGACGCAGTTGGTGGCGGAAGAGCTATCGGTGCCGATCAGCCGGGTCACGCTCGTGCAATGCGACACCGCCCTCACCCCGGATCAGGGCACCTCGTCTGGCAGCCAGGCCCATCCCGTCAACTTCAACCACGGGAACCTGGCGCTGGCCGGCGCCACGGCGCGCGAAGCGCTGTTCGAGATGGCGGCCACGAGATTCGGCGTCCCGGTCGACCAGGTGACGGCGGCCGATGGCGTCATCACCCCCCGCGGCGATACGGACTACACCGTGACGTATGGCGAGCTCATTGGGGGCCAGCGTTTCGGCATCACGCTGAAGCGCGCGGCCAGGCGGAAGTCGCCGAACTCGTGGACCATTCTCGGCACATCGGTTCCTCGCCTCGATCTGCTGGACCTGGTGACCGGTCGCTTCGAATTTGTGGACAACGTCCGCGTGCCCGAGATGGTGCATGGGTGCGTCGTGAGACCCCCCGCGGTCGGAGCCAAGGTTGTCAGTGTGGACGAGAGCTCGATCAACGCACTCCCCGGCGTCCTGAAGGTCGTCGTCAAGAACGACTTCGTGGGCGTCGTCGCCGAAAAGCTCTGGCAGGCCGTTCAGGCCGCGTACAGCCTGACGGTCACGTGGTCACCGGGCACCGGTCTGCCGAGCCAGCGCGGTTTCTATGACTTTCTTCGCAATCACCCGTCGAGACGGTCCACGTATGTCGTGAACTCGGACGATGTCGACACGAAGCTGTCGAGTGCGGCAACCGTGCTGGAGTCTACGTATCGGTACCCCTATCAAATGCACGGGTCGCTCGGAAGCTCGTGTGCCGTCGCGGATGTGCGCGGCGACACCGCAACAATCTGGTCCGCGACCCAAGCCGTCTATCCGCTACGCGACACGACGGCGATGGTGCTGGGTCTGAGGCCAGAGCACGTTCGCGTGATCTTCAGACGCGGGTCAGGGTGCTACGGCATCAACGGCGCCGATACCGTGTCCTACGACGCCGCGCTGCTGTCACAGTCGGTGGGCAGACCAGTGCGGGTGCAGCTCTCCCGCGAGGACGAGATGGCATGGGGCGAGAACCTTGGTTTGCCGTTCGTCATCGATCAGCGTGCAGGCGTCGACGCTAGCGGCAACATCGTCGTGTGGGATGTGGAATCCTGGAGTGCCACGCTCGGCGCCCGGCCCGGATCCAACCGGCCGGGCAACGTGGTGACCGGTGCGCTCGTCGGTTTCCAGCCGGCGCCATTTGTGCCGCGAACCCAGGCCCCGGAGCCTACGCGGTTCGGCAACCGTTCCAACGCGGCGCCGTCCTATGTGACCGGACGCGTTGGGCAAACGGCCGGAGGCACTGGGACCGTCGCCGGCCAGCGAGTCTTGCAACACGTCGTGCCGTCGCCGTTCTTCACTGGCCCGCTCCGCTCGCCCAGACGCCTGCAGAACACGTTTGCCCATGAGTCGTTCATGGACGAGATCGCGGCGAACATGCAGGCGGACCCGGTCGAGTATCGCCTGCGCCATCTGGCGGACGTCCGCCTGCGGGAGGTCGTGAGCGAGGCCGCTCGGGCCGCCAAGTGGGAGACTCGGCCGTCGCCGAGACCCGATAATCCACGCACTGGCGTGGTCACGGGACGTGGCATCGCCTGCGTCGTGTATGAAGGTGACAATGGCTATGTCGCGCTTGTCGCCGAGGTGGCTGTCGACCAGCGCACCGGCGAGCTCGCCGCCACGCGATTCGTCGTCGCCCTGGACGTCGGGCCGATCTCCAGCCCCGACGGCGTGAAGAACCAGATCGAGGGCGGCGTTCTTCAGGGCTTGAGTCGCGCCGTCGGCGAGGAAGTCACCTGGGACAGCGAGAAGATCCGCTCGGTGGACTGGGCGTCGTACAAGAGCCTCTTTCTGCCCGATTGGCATCAGCCCCGGAACGAGGTCGGTTCTCGAGTACCCAGTATCGAGACCGTTCTCATCAATCGCCCTGATGCCGACGCCATGGGGGCCGGCGAAACGGCGATTACCATCGTCGCGGCCGCGGTCGGCAACGCCATTTTCGATGCCACCGGCGTGCGCGTCCGTGAGGTGCCGTTCACACCGGAACGCGTGAGATCAGCGCTGCCCGGCTTGAGATAGCGCTCATGCCTTGCGACTCCTCGCCGGCGCGGAGGGATGGACGACGCTGCCTCGATTCGACGTATACCAGTTTAAGCCGCCACAGAGATCGACTCGACGGCGACCGGTGTCTTGTAGCCGACCGAGGGTGCCGTGGCTCCACAGAAAGAAGGGAATGAAATGCCGCTGACGGAAACTGATCGAGGCGAGATCCTTCAACTTGCTGGGCGGTACGCTCAGTCTCTTGACACGAATGATTCGGATGGTTGGGCGGATTGCTTTACGAGTGATGGGGCGTACGAGTCTGATCTACAAGGA
This sequence comes from Vicinamibacteria bacterium, assembly GCA_963577695.1. Taxonomy (GTDB): domain Bacteria; phylum Acidobacteriota; class Vicinamibacteria; order Vicinamibacterales; family UBA8438; genus UBA8438. Next base: position 4,035 of record CAUZAY010000339.1, read on the forward strand.
CGTTTCGCCGGACGTGAGGAACTGATTAGGTTTTCTGGAGTTTGTAAGGAACTCATGGAACGAACGGGCATGCAGCCTCGCCATTGGACGAATCACTGGGTTATCAATGGGGACGGTGAGACGGCACGCGCGACATCCTACGTCATGGTGCTCGATACGGCGCATGGGAGTGCCGTCGTGGGGGCTGGCGTCTACCGTGATCAGTTGCGGAAGATGGATGGCTCCTGGAAGTTTGTGGAACGCGTCTTCGTAATGGATGGACCGATGACGGACGAGATGAAAGGAATCGGCGACCTGTTCAAGGGGACGTCATAGTCCGGTCTGGCGTGTGTGGGCCTAGACCGGTGCGAAGCCGGTCGGGATGTCTCGATTTCGACCAGCTCCGCACCGTGGCGAGAGTTTAGCTCGCAGCCCAGTCCAGTTAACTGGAGCCTTCGGATGTTCGTGGATGTTACTGGATTACTAAGCGGTGGAGGCGGCGGGAGTCGAACAGTGGACGTAAGTCGTTGACCGTTAAAGACTTCGTGTTTCACGTCTGAATAGTTACCCCCAAAGTTACCCCCGCAATGCTCCGGCTGCTACGAGTCTTTGGCGGACGCTA
>CAUZAY010000340.1:0-4603 GCA_963577695.1 Vicinamibacteria bacterium
GGTGATCCTGATTGCCACCGACATGCACAGCGAGATTTTTTATCTGACCGCTGCGGTCCCGGTGCTCGGGTTCCCTGGCCTCTGGCTCGATTTCGCGCTGTCGTTCGTCTGGTTTGTGGGCATCATTGCCGCCTTCAGCATTCTCGACCACATGGACGGTTTGTGCGCCGGCGTCGCCGCGGTCGTGGCGGCCTTCTGCGCCTCGTTCGCAGCCGTTGGCGGCCAGTTGCTGGTGGGGACGCTGGCCGCGGCCATTCTAGGAGCTTCACTCGGCTTTCTCCGCTTCAACGCCAAGCCGGCGCGCATCTTTCTGGGTGACGGCGGTGCCATGCTGCTCGGCCTGGTGGCCGGCACCCTCGGGATCAAGCTGCGGTTTCCTGAGTTGGCGCCGACCGTCAGCTGGATGATTCCAGTGCTCATCCTCGCGGTGCCGATCTTCGATACCACGCTCGTCACCGTGTCCCGCGTCCGGCGAGGATTGGTGCCGTTCTCCTCGCCCGGGAAGGACCACACCGCCCATCGCCTGGTTGCCTTGGGGCTCAGCCACCAGCAGGCGGTCAACCTGATGTACGCCGCGGGAATCTTGGGTGGGATGCTGGCCTGGGTGGTCGCACTGGTCGGCCCATCGGCGGGGCTGCCGGTCGCCGGTGTCGTCGGGGTGGTTGGGGCAGGCGCGATTGTCTGGCTCGAGCGGGCGCCCTATGAGCGGCAGGAGACCGCGTCTCTCAAGGTATGACCCGGGGCAACGGCTCTGCGCCCGTCATGATCGTCGGCGGCTCCGCCACGGGACTGTTTACGGCTGACCGGCTGGCCCGGGCCGGCCGACCGGTCACGCTGCTCGAAGGTGCCGACGACTGGTCGCGCGAACCGCGGACGCTCATTGTCACGCGCCGAATGCGCGACCTGCTGGGCAATGTGGGCGATCGCTCCGTGGTCAACACCATCAGCCGGTTCGAACTAATGACGGACGGACGCCAAGCGACGGTCACCTTGTCTGAGCCCGATCTCATCATTGAGCGCGCGGTGCTGGTGCCGGAGCTGGCCGAGCTGGCTCAGAGCGCCGGCGTCGATCTCCGCACAGGTCGCCGCGTGCACAGCCTCACTGCCACTGACGACGGCGTCACGCTCGAGGTGGGGCGCGACGGTTCGACAGAAGAGCTGAGGGCCACGACGGTGGTGGGCGCCGACGGCACCTTCAGCCGAGTGGCGCGCGCCGCCGGCTGGCCGCCGCTGACCACCGTGCCGCTCATCCAGGCCATCGTCAAGCTGCCGCCCGACCTGACGCCCGACACCACTCGGGTCTGGTTCCAGCCTAACGATACGCCGTACTTCTACTGGCTCATTCCCGAGTCCGCCGAGAAAGGCGCCCTCGGGCTCATCGGCGAAGACGGCCCAGAAACGCGGCGCTGCCTGGACCGATTTCTCGAACAGCAGCATCTGGAGCCGTTGGAGTTTCAGGCCGCGCGTATCCCCTGCTACACCCAGTGGGTACCGCCGCGACGCCGCATGGGCGGCGCCGACATCTACCTCGTTGGCGACGCCGCCGCCCACGTCAAGGTCACCACGATCGGGGGTATCGTCACCGGCTTCCGCGGTGCCCTCGGGGTGGCAGATACCATCCTGCACGGCCGTACCAGTGGCGCACTGAATCGACTGAAGCGTGAACTCGACTGGCACCGTCTCCTGCGACGGTCGCTCGACCGCTTCAACGAGGACGACTACGGCCTCCTGCTCGACGTCTTGAATCCCGGCGCCAAAGGCGTCCTCGGTCGGCTCACCCGCGATGAGCCGGCCCGCGTCATGCTGCGTCTCTGCCTCGCCCAACCCCGCCTCATCCTCCTCGCCCTTCGCACCCTCCTCGTCAGTGCTCCCCGACCGTCGTTGCCGTCGTAGATCGAACCCTGGTTTTCCGACGAGGCGCCCGTAGAGGGCGGGGTCGCGGCATCGGCTCAGCGGGGTCACAGCCCACCTGGCTGTTCCCTCCTCGCGCCTAGCCAGACAGACGCCTCGTCAGAAACCCCCCTTGGACGTTCTTCAGGGGCCTCCGAGACTGGCAGGGTGACCGGTGGTTTCCGGGCGGGGGCGGGCGTCCACCTCCATCCGGATACAATGCGTAGCACATCCGATGAGTCGACCGTCTCGCCACGCGCCCCTGAGGCTACGGCCCAGTCGGGTGGGGAGCCGATGGCGGAGTTCCGGCGCCGAGCCTACGTGGCTCTTGGCTTTGCGACGGTGCCCTTCCTGCTGCCGTTCGCGGTGGCCAGCTTCGTCGAAGGACGGACCGGCCTGGGCGCGGTCATTCTGGTCGTCACCGCGTTCGGACTCCTGAATAGACTATCGATTCACCGTGGGGGTAGATTCCTTCTACCCTATCGCGCGTTGTATTTCATTATTCTCGGTGTCGTCTTGTGGGGAATTGCCACGATCTGGCCAATGGTCGCCTTCTGGGCGTATCCCGTCGTTATCGTCACGCTTGTTGTCAGCGATCGCCGCCAGGCCAGATGGCTGGTCGGGAGCGGAGCCGCGCTGTTGGCGTTGGCCGCGTTGGCCTGGATGACGACGGCGACAGCGGCTCGATTCGCGATGACGTTCGGTTTGACCTGGTATTTCGGTGACCTGGTGGTCAGCCTGTTGGCCGAGCAAGAGGCGCGGTTGACGACCCTGGCGCCGGTCGACCCGCTGACCGGGGCATTCAACCGCCGTCACATGAGTGCTCAACTGTCACACGCCATAGAACAGCAGAAGCGTGGAATGGGAGAGGTGAGTCTCATCGTGGTCGATATCGACGACTTCAAGAAGATCAACGACGAGCACGGGCACGCGGTCGGAGACAAGGTCTTGAGCGGCGTGGTCGGTATGTTGCAACGGCGTATCCGCAAGGTCGACTCCGTGTTTCGCACCGGCGGAGAGGAGTTCCTCGTGCTGGCTCGCAACATTGCGTCCAAACAGGTCGGCGTCATCGCTGAGAGCTTGCGGGCGCATGTAGAAGAATCTGACCTGCTGGATGGAGAGATGGTGACCGTCAGCGTCGGCGTGGCCCACTACGATGGGAGTGAGGACGCGGAAGCGTGCGTCCGGCGCGCGGACGCCAACCTCTACGAGGCCAAACGACGCGGGCGCAACCGCGTGTGGCCTGCGTGTACGGATGCACGTCCTGCGACGGATTCTGACGCTACAGCTTCTGTCCTATGACCGCGTAGTCCAGGAACGTGAACAGGAGCGTGTTCATCTTGTCGACGTTCAGGTTGAACGTCTGGACCAGTGCGGTGACGTCGTCGGAAGCGGTGTCGGGCAGGTCCAGGAGTTTGAGTTTGGCGCCTTCGTCCGCGGGTGAGCTGAATTGCAGCTCGAGGCGTTGAAACCCGCTGGCGTCGAGTAGGAAGCGGAGCGTGTCGGGCGGGATCGGGCGTTCGTGCGTGATGTCTCGCAGATAGGGCCCGAAGAACGCGGACCACGAATCGACGTTGAGGGTTTCGAGGATAATGGTCGAGTCGACGCGCAGCTTGTGATAGGCCACATCCAGAAATCGCAGCAGATAGTCTGACGTGAAGTGTTCGACGACCTGCGTGGCGATGATGCCGCCAAGCGAGGCGTCCGCCAGCGACTCCAGATAGCTGACGGCGTCTCCTTCGGCGACGTCGAGGTCCCGGTCGCGACAGATGGCGACCATCTCCCGGTTGGCGTCCAGCCCCCGGGCGGTCACCCCGCGGTCACGGAGCATGCCAAGAAACTCACCTCGCCCACAACCGATGTCCAGCACGTCACACGCGCCAGCGAAGCGGTCGCAGTAGCCTTCAAGCCGGGTGGCGATGTCGGCCTCGCTACCGCGGAACGCCTGCTCGAAGCCGACGTACTTGAAGGCGTCGAGCGAACCTGGACCGGACGTCAGCGCCGGCTGGGTGGCTCGGCTCGTGTCGCCGGGTGCGTCCATCTGCGAGTCGGTCTGGGTGGTGACTGAAGAATCAGCGGCGGTGACTGGCGTCTCGCCGCCTAGTCGCTCCAGCTCCCGCTTCATGGCGACTTGTCTCTGCTGGATCAGGCCCATGGTGCGTTCGAGCAGCCGCACCGGGTTTTCGTTCACTCGTCGGATCAGTCCGGTGACTTCGCGGTCCTTGGTATCGACATAGGGCGTGATCTGCTGAGCCCAGACCACAAGAGTGGACTGGAAGGTGCGTAGCGCCTCGAGTTCGTCCCGTAGCAGTGTCAGCGTGGTGTCGAGCGACCGTGTGACCTGGCGCTGCGCCCCCGCCGTGGATGCAAGCTGGTCGGCCAGGGCTCGGCCGATCGCATCGTGCTTCGCCAGCCAGGGCGCCACGACCGCCCAAATGAGACGCTGGGCCCAGCCGCGCACGCCGCCGCCGGCGTCCGGAGGACCCGCCGGCTCTGCCAGCAACCGGAGCGCGGCGTCCAGTCGCGCGGTGTCGGTTGGCTCGGGGGCTTGCGGCACCTCAGGCAGCGCCCCGATGGCGTGGTCGAGCCGGGTGAGGGCGTCGTTGTATTCCCGATCAGCGGCGTCACGCTCCCGCGTGAGGCGGCTGAGGTCAGTGGCACTCAGGGTGCGGTCGGTGTCAACCATCGGTAAGGCCTGGGCGCCCGGCGCGCC
>CAUZAY010000341.1:0-4587 GCA_963577695.1 Vicinamibacteria bacterium
CCCGGAGTTGCCGGCCATGGTGGCGCGCAACCCCCGGGGCGAGGCCACGATGCGAGCGACACGCATCCGGGAGCCGATTGCGCTGGACGGACGACTCGATGAAGGCGTCTACCGTTCCGTCGCCGCCGTCAGTGGCTTCATTCAGCAGGAGCCGGACGAGGGCGCGCCGGCCACCGAAAACACCGATGCTTGGATGTTCTTCGACGACGACACGATCTACATCGCGGCCCGGTGCTGGGACTCGCAGCCGGACCGGATGGTCGCCAACGAGATGCGTCGGGACAACCTGGGCATCTTCCAGAACGAGAACTTCGCGGTCGTCTTGGACACGTTCTACGACCGACGCAACGGCTACATGTTCCATACCAACCCGTTGGGGGGCATGTTCGACGGGCAGATCACCGCCGGGAACATGAACCGCGACTGGAACGGGGTGTGGAACGTCAGAACCGCGCGATTCGACGGCGGGTGGACGGTTGAAATCGCCATCCCCTTCAAGACCGTGCGGTTCAGCCCCGGCGCGGCCCAGACCTGGGGTGTCAACCTGCGGCGCATCGTCCGGTGGAAGAACGAAATCTCGTATCTCACGGCGGTGCCGGCCGCATACGGCCTGTCCGGCATCATGGAGTTGGCGGTCGCGGGCGCCGTGGTCGGCGTCGAGGCGCCCCCCAGCGGCGGCAACCTCGAGGTCAAGCCGTATCTCATTTCGGACCTGACCACCGATCGGCTGGCAACCCCGGCCTTCGCGAACGCGCTCGACGGTGACGCCGGGTTCGACGTGAAGTACGGCGTCACGCAGGGGCTGACCGCCGACTTCACCTACAACACGGATTTCGCGCAGGTCGAGGTGGACGAGCAGCAGGTCAACCTGACCAGATTCAGCCTGTTCTTTCCTGAGAAGCGGGAGTTCTTCCTCGAAGGCCAGGGTATCTTCGACTTCGGGGGCGGTCGCGGTTTCAGCGGTGGGGGACCCGGTGGCCTGAGAGTGGGCGGGTCAGGGGGAGGCGCGAGCAACACCCCCATCCTGTTCTTCAGCCGGCGCATCGGACTGGATGGCGGTCTGCCGGTTCCGATCGACGCCGGCGGACGCCTCACAGGGAAAGTCGGCGCGTACAGCATCGGCCTTCTCGACATCCGGACCGGCAACGAGAGCGGGTCCGATACGCGCCCGACGAACTTCGGGGTGGCCCGGATCAAGCGCGACATTCTGCGCCGCAGCAGCGTCGGCGCCATGGGGACCTACCGCTCGGTCGCGATCGACGGCGACGGATCGAACCAGATGTACGGCGTGGACGCCACGTTCGGGTTCTACGACAACCTCAACCTGAACACCTACGTCGCCCGAACCGACACACCGGGCCGCGACGGCGACGATACGAGCTACCGGGGGCAATTCGACTACACCGACGATCTGTACGGACTCCAGGTCGAGCGGCTGGTGATCGGGGAAAACTTCAACCCGGAGGTCGGCTTCCTGCGCCGAACCGACTTTGAACGCACCTTCGCCTCGGCCCGGTTCAGCCCGCGTCCAAGCGGCATCGCCTCGGTGCGAAAACTGAGGTGGGAGGGCAGTTTCGACTACATTGTCAACGGCGCCGGACGGGTCGAAACTCGGATCGCCAGCGGCGCGTTCGGCGCCGAGCTGGAGAACAGCGACCAATTCCTGGTTAAAACATCGCACAACTACGAATTTCTGGCCGATCCGTTCGACATTGCCACCGGTGTGGTCATCCCCGTGGCCGGGTATACGTTCACGGACACCCGCGCGTCGTATGGCTTCGGAGCGCAGCGCCGGATCTCCGGTAATTTCTCGGCGTGGCACGGGAGCTTCTTCGGGGGCACGAAGACGGGCGTCGGTTTCAGCCGCGGTCGGATCGGCCTCTCCCCCCAGTTGTCAATCGAGCCAAGTGTCGAGATCAACCGGGTCGACGTTCCGTCCGGTCGGTTCACCACGGCGCTCGTCGCGAGCCGGGCCACGTTCACGCTCAACCCTCGCGCGTTCCTCAGCGCCCTGCTGCAATACAATTCGAGCGCCGTGTCGCTGTCGACCAATATCCGGCTGCGGTGGGAATACCAACCAGGTAGCGAGCTGTTCGTGGTGTACACGGACCTGCGGGACACCCTCGGCCCCCACTTTCCGGAGTTGGAGAACCGAGCCGTGGTGGTGAAAGTGAACCGCCTGTTTCGGTTCTGACCCGCCCACCCCACCGACGAGGCAAGCCGGATGAGGCCCGCCGGTTGGGGGCAGGCCAAATGTGCAGCACCGCCAAGGTATCCTTGTGACGATGAAACTGCTGTTGGCAAACCCGCGCTGCTATTGCGCCGGTGTCGATCGCGCGATCCAGATCGTCGAATTGGCCCTGGAGCAGTTCGGGGCACCGGTGTACGTGCGCAAAGAGATTGTCCACAACCGTCATGTCGTCGGATGGCTCAGTGAGCGGGGCGCGGAGTTCGTCGACGAGCTCGGCGAGGTACCGGAAGGCGCGCTGGTCGTCTTCAGCGCCCACGGCGTCGGTCCCTCGGTGCACGAAGAGGCCGAGCGACGGTCGCTGCGGGTGATCGATGCAACGTGCCCGCTGGTGAGCAAGGTGCACGCCGAGGTGGAGCGCTTCGTCGATGAGGGATATCACATACTCTTGATCGGCCACGCCGGTCACGAGGAGGTGGAGGGCACGATGGGCCACTCGCCCGACCACACGACGTTGATCGAAAACGTCGACCAGGCCCGCACGACACCGATACCAGAGCATCACAAACTGATGGTCTTGACGCAAACCACGCTCAGCATGGACGACACGCAGCACGTCGTCGACGCTCTACGCGATCGTTTCGCCGACCTCGAGTTGCCCCCCGCGGACGATATTTGCTACGCCACGCAGAATCGGCAGAACGCCGTCAAGGCGATGTGCGAAAGCGGTATCGGACTGCTATTGGTCGTGGGGTCCGAGAACTCCAGCAACGCCGCCCGCCTGGCCGAGATCGGGGCCGTCCGTGGGATTCCCAGTCATTTGATCAACAGTCACGAGGACGTGAACCCGGCGTGGCTGGGCGGGGTCGTCAGGGTGGGCGTCACCGGCGGAGCCAGCACCCCGAGTTCGGTGGTACATGATGTCGTGGCGCGGCTCGAAAAGCTCGGTGTGTCCGACGTCGAACCGTGCGTCACCGCTGAAGAAAGCACCGTGTTCCAGCTGCCGATGGTGCTTCAGCGCTAGCAGACCGTGGTGAACGTGCAAGCAAAAGCCTCGATCCTTCGGATACAGCCAGATCGCGAGGCGGTCGTTGGCTGGTGGACGCCGGACGGCGTCCGTGCGCCTGAAGTGGGCGGGGACGCCGTGACGCGGGCGGTCCATCATGTGGCCTCGCCGGTCCGGCTCGTCGACGTGGACGGACAGCTTGCGGTCGCCCACGGTGGGACCGCCACGTTGGAGGCCGAGGGTACAGCCGCATCAGGCGCGCGGCGGCTCGTGGGCTACGCGCCGGCGCTACGACCCGACCAGCTCGGCGACCCCGGATTCTGCGCCACCCACGGGCTGACCTATCCCTATATCGCCGGCGCCATGGCCAATGGCGTCGGGTCCGAAGCGGTCGTCGAGGCGATGGCCCGGGCGGGCATGGTCGGTTTCTTCGGCGCCGCCGGTCTGTCGCCCGAACGCATCGAGGCGGCCATTGACCGCATTCAGCGCGCCGTGGGCGACCGGCCCTATGGGTTCAATCTGATCCACACCCCGGTCGAGCCACAGAGCGAAGCGGCGGTCGTCGCACTCTATCTTCGTCGTGGCGTTCATCTGGTCAGTGCGGCGGCCTACATCGAGTTGACCCTCCCGCTGATCCGGTATCGTGTCGCCGGAATCCATCGTGATGCAGAGGGCGCGGTGGTCACGCCCAACAAGGTAATCGCCAAGGTGTCGCGGGTCGAGGTGGCGCGCAAGTTTTTCGCGCCGCCCCCAGTCGAGCTGCTGACGGTCCTGGTCGAGGAGGGGCACATCAACGCCAGCCAGGCGGACATGGCGGCTGAGATCCCGGTCGCGGAGGACCTGACAGCGGAAGCGGATTCCGGCGGGCACACCGACAACCAGCCGGCGATCTCCCTGGTGCCAACCATGCTGGCCCTGGCCGACGACATGCAGACCAGACACGGCTATCGAACCTCGTTACGGGTCGGCGCCGCTGGCGGTATCGCCACACCGGAGTCGGCGGCGGCCGCCTTCGCCATGGGGGCCGCGTTCGTGCTCACGGGCACCATCAATCAGTCCTGTGTGGAGGCTGGCACGTCGCAGGTGGTGCGCGAGATGCTCGCGCGCTCGGGTCAGGCCGACGTCACCATGGCCCCCGCCGCGGACATGTTTGAAATGGGCGTGCAGGTTCAGGTCCTCAAGTGGGGTACGATGTTTGCGGTTCGAGCCCGCAACCTGTACCGTTTGTACCGTACGCATGCGTCGCTGGACGAGATTCCCGCTGCGACCCGGCAGGTTCTCGAGCGAGACTACTTTCGCTCGACCCTGACCGAGGCGTGGGTGAGCACGCGGGCATATTTTGCTGTCCGCGACCCGGCCCAGGTAACGCGAGCGGAGAGCGATCCGAAACACC
>CAUZAY010000342.1:0-4557 GCA_963577695.1 Vicinamibacteria bacterium
CACCAGGGCGGCCAGGTTGGCGCGCCGCTGGATGAGTTGGTCATTCTCCTTGGGCTCTTCGGATTCGGACATGATTCACTGCGCGCTCTCCGCCGCATCGGACCGGTCTGCGGGTTCGGCGCGACGTGCGAGGGTGCGTTTCACACTATCGAGCACGCCGTTGACAAACCGAGCGGCCTCCTCGCCGCTGAACGTCCGGGCCAATTCGATGGCCTCATCGATCACCACCGCCGGAGGAGCGGCGGCCGCGAGTAACTCGTAGACACCGAGACGCAGCACCGTGCGATCGACGACCGACATTCGCGACAGCCGCCAGTTATCCGCCGCCGTTTCGAGCAGCGGGTCGATCTCGTCCAGGGCCGCCACGGTGCCGTGCAGCAAGTTCGCCGTGAACGCCTGGCGTGACTCCGGCGCGGGATGTTCCGTCCAATAGCGCGCCACGGCAGCGTCGAGGTCGGCCCCCTCGATGCTGGCGACCTCGCGCTGATACAACAACTGCAACGCCGCTTCGCGGGCTCGATGTCGACCGTCGCGGGCGGAGCGCGCCGCGCTCACCCGCCAGGCTCCGAGGTCGGCGACAGTTGTCGAAAGAGCCGACTCATGGTCAGCGCCGCGTCGGCCGCCTCCCATCCCTTGTTGGTCGGCCCGGCCCCAGCGCGCGCCAGCGCCTCCTCGGCCGAATTCGTCGTCAACACCCCGAAGGTCATCGGGAGTCCGCTGTCCATCGCGGCACTGGTGAGGCCGTGCGCGACGGCGGCGGCAATGACTTCAAAGTGCGGCGTCTCGCCTTTGATCAAGCACCCCAGACCGACCACGGCGTCGACCCGGCCGAACGCGGCCACGCGACGAGCCGCCTGGGGCACCTCGAACGCCCCTGGCACGGTGGCCACCAGAATCTGGCGCTCGCCGAGGCCGGCCGCGCGGAGGGCGCCGACCGCGCCGTCCAGCAGCTTGTTGGTCACGAAATCGTTATAGGTCGAGACGACGATGCCCACCCGCAGGTCGTCGACGGCACCGGTCCCGGTCAAGGTTTCCATCAGTGTCCGACGAACCGCGGCTTCCGCTTCTCGAGAAAGGCCCGGGTGCCTTCACGCGCGTCGTCCGTGCCATTCACGAGCCCGAACGCCGTCGCCTCGTACACGGACGCTTCACGGAGGGACATATCCAAACCGCGATGGGTGGTCTCCAGTATCAGACGCACCGCGGCCGGGGCCTGGCGCGCCAAGGTCGCCGCCAATTGGCTGACCTCGTCAGCGAGCGCCTCCGGGGGCACCACGTGATTCACCAACCCGATGCGCCACGCCTCGTCGGCGGTGATGGAGGCGCCGGTCAGTAGCAACTCGAGCCCGCGCCCACGGCCCACGAGCCGCGGCAACCGCTGGGTCCCGCCGAAACCCGGAATGATGCCGAGCCCGATCTCGGGCTGTCCCAGCTTGGCCGTCGCCGCCGCGATCCGAAGCGTGCAGGCCATGGCTAGCTCGCACCCTCCGCCCAGCGCGAACCCGTTCACCGCGGCAATCACCGGTTTGCCCAGGTCTTCGATCAGCGCGCACAGGCGATGTCCCGCGTCGGACATCGCTCTGGCCTCGACAGGCGTCAGCCCCGCGATCTCATTGATGTCCGCCCCGGCGATGAACGCGCGGTCGCCTGCCCCCGTGAGGACGACGCACCGGACGTCGACATCGTGGGCCAATCCACCCAGCACCGCTGTCAGGCTCGCGACCGTCTCGGCATTGAGCGCGTTCAGCACGGTCGGGCGATTCACGGTGACGGTCGCGACCGCGCCCTCCCGGGCCGTGAGCACTAATTCGTCAGTCATGATTGTCCCTGACGGTCACTATACTCCAGTGCTCTGGCCGGTTCTGCTACGGGTGGTGAGCCATCGTCGGCCCGCACGCACGGAGAGCGAACACTGGTCGGTGTCCTTAGAGCGGGAAGGGCAGCAGAACCCAACCGAGCACGACGCCGGTGGCGACGAAGGCCCCGAACAGCAGCCCACCCAACCGGGCCTGGTCGGCCGGCTCGTCTCGCAATAACACGGCAAACACCAACGACACGAGGCCGGCGAAGACGAGCATGACAAGAAAGTGGCTTGGCATCAGGGTCAGGTCGATTCACTCGCGCTCGTTCAGGTGGGGCCCTGTCGTTGTCGTCACTTGCGACCAAGCGCCACGTCGTAGGCGTCCAAGGCGACCAGCATGTTCAGCAGTCCGGACACAATCAGAAAGGTATTGCCATACTCGAATGTGGCCGCGACCACCCGCCCCTCGCCCAGCCCCGCAAAGGCCGCGATCAGATACGGTACGCCGCTGCCCAGATCGGCGAGCGCGGCGAGCAGAACCAGCGGCTGGGTGGTATCGAACGGGGCGAGCGCACCCTCGAGCCACAGTCCGATTGCGAACATCAGGGGCAATGCCAGCAAGAACACCACGCCTTTCTGGCGACGACCGAGCCAGAGATGACCGCCCCCCGGAATCGCCCACGCCAGCGCCAGCGCCGCCAGCGCCCGACCGGAGTCAGCTGCGGGCGCGGTCGGAGCCGGTTCGGCTGCTACGCGAGTTCGCCGCGAATCACGAAACTTACGACCCATGTCACCGCCGCCCCTAGGGGGATGGCCCCCACCGCCCGTATTACCGCCGAACCCTCCACGATACCCATTACTTCCATCACCACCGAGACTCCCGTGGGCACCGCCGCGCCCACGACCACCCACCGCAGCGCCGACGCTCGCTCGACCCCAAGGAGCCGGCGGTGAGAGTCCCGCGGCATTCGGCCGGCGCGCCGACGCCCGGACGCCCACGCCCCGGCCACGACGGCACCCAACGCCGCCCCCCCATACAAACCCGCGCACCTGGCACACACCGGCATCTGGACGCCCCAGAGCCGGAATGACCGTGCCGGACGCTGGTGACAGATGAGTCCGCCCACCAGATAGCTACCGGCCGATAGTGCGGTGGCTGGGCGCCCCCCGATCTCATGCGCCATCGCGAACGGCACCATGACCAGCATGGCCAGCCAGGTCACCGTGAGGCCCAAGAACACACGGGCCGACCACACGCGGGCCAATTGTGGCGGTGTCAAGTCACGCCCCCGCCGAACGTGGCTTCGAGCCATGGTGGACATCGTGGCATGGCGGTCCGATTACAGAGCCTCGAAATGGGTGAGCCGCTTGAATGCGTCGAACCGGCCCCGCACCTCATCCTGGGTCAGTCTCAACAGTCGGTCCAGACCGAAGTCCTCGACCGCGAACGAGGCCATGGCGCTGCCAGCGATGATGGCCCGGCTCACGGCCGCGTCGGTGATTTCGCCCGCCGACGCCAGATACCCCATGAACCCGCCAGCAAACGTATCCCCCGCCCCGGTCGGGTCCGACACATCCTCGAGCGGCATCGCCGGAGCCGCGAAAAACCCCTCGTCGCGGGTCATGAGCACACCGTATTCGCCGCGTTTGATGATGAGCAGCCGCGGCCCCATGTTGCGGATGACTCGCGCGGCTTTCACGAGATTGGCCTCGCCGCTCAGCTGGCGAGCTTCCTCATCGTTGATCACAAGGGCGTCGACACGCCCCAGCACGGCCCGCAGATCATCCGGTGTGCCGTCGATCCAGAAATTCATCGTGTCGGCGGCCACGAACCGCGGCGCCTGAACCTGATCGAGGACCTCCAACTGCAACGCCGGATGGATGTTGGCCAGGAACACGAACGGCGTCGGACGATAACTCTCTGGCAGCACCGGGCGAAACTGGTCAAAGACATTCAAGTGCGTGTAGATGGTCTCCCGGCTGTTGAGGTCGAAGTTGTACTCACCCTTCCAGCGGAAGGTCTCGCCGGGCACCCGTTGCAACCCGGTCAAGTCGATGCGACGGCCGCCAAACACCTGCATCTGCTCGTCGGCGAAATCCTCGCCAACCACCGCCACCATCCGGACGTCGGTGAAGAACGACGCGGCGACGCTGAAAAAGGTTGCCGCGCCGCCAACCACGCGTGACCGTTCACCAAAGGGTGTCTTGATGGAATCAAAAGCAACGGAACCGACGGTCAGGATGGGATGCACGGCGACAGTAACCTCGTGGAATGAGAGTGGCGACGACAGCGTGATGGTCCCGGTTCATGACGCCACCACTCAGTCGGCCGGGACATACTTGCCGATGAGCGGCGCCATCTCTCGCTTGAGCGCCGGCGGAATCAGTTCCGGCCGCGTAATGATAGCCGAGCCAAGCGCCGAGGCGCACTCACACGACCGCTCGACCGGCAAACGGGCGACCGCATTGGCCACCACCCGCTGTGCCGTCACGGCGTTCTGGGTCAGGGTGGCGATGATCATCTCGACGGTCACGTCATCGTGCCCCTCGTGCCAGCAGTCGTAGTCCGTCACCAGCGCCAGCGTCGCATAGCAGATCTCCGCCTCGCGGGCCAGCTTGGCCTCCTGCAGGTTGGTCATGCCGATGATGTCCATCCCCCACGAGCGATACAACCGCGACTCGGCGAGCGTTGAAAATTGAGGCCCCTCCATGCAGACATACGTCCCACCGCGATGGACCCGCGCCTCCGCCTGACT
>CAUZAY010000343.1:0-4550 GCA_963577695.1 Vicinamibacteria bacterium
TAGAGGCCCCCATAGACGCCCGCGGCTTGTATGGCCACCAGCGCCCCGGCCAGGACGAATCCGGTACGCCAGACCGCCATCGCCGGACGTCGCAGGCCGACCAGACAGCCGCCCGCGGCGACGACCACCAGCAGGCGCATCAGGATCAGCCAGACGGAGGGCGCGGGATATCGGAGCCAGCCTACCACTAGCCAGGCGCTATCGAACAGGCCGGCCGTGAAGCGTCGGAAGAATCCCCAGTCCCGCGCGCGGTCGGCCCACGAGAAGCTGAGCGCGTAGGACCAACTGGCGCCCAGTCGTTCCACCTCTGGCCAGAGCCAGACGGCCGCTAGCAGCCCGATTACCACGAGACCGCCTGCCGCGCCCACGACCGCCGGCCAACTCGCGCGCCATGGGCCGATTCGACCGCGCGCCCACGCGACCATCGGCACCGTCGCCAGCATCAGCACCAGCGGGGCGCCGGCCCGTTTGGTGAACACGCCGACGAGGGTTGCCCCCGTGAGCAGGGCCAGAGTGGCGGCGGCTGGTGCCCCGGTCAGCAAGCGAGCGGCCTGCCACCAGAACACCGCGCCACACAGGTTGACCAGCACCGCCGGGTTCACCGCCGTCGACATGAGCACGAACTGCGGGTGGAGCGCGGTCAACAGGGTGGCGCCACCGGCGGCCCAGGGCCCGAACAGTCGGCGGGTCCCGGCCCAGATACACAGCAGGGTCGGCGCCGCCAGGGCCAACGCCATCCAGCGCAGGGCATAGCTCTGCGTGACCAGATCCTCGATGCCGCCGAGGGTGAGGACCGCGGAGGCCAGGAGGTAATAGACCGGGGGGGCTGTCACGGTCGTTGCTATGTGCTCCGGGACATCGTCGAAGCTCGCCGGCACGGGGTCCGGCGTCCTTTCTTCGTAGTGTCGCCACCACCCGTGGGCCGCCATCGAGCGCAGAATGCGGTGCTCGACGTTGACGTCACGGCGGTCCGACAGGTCGAGTTCGGTCTGACTTGCCAGGACGTGGGCCAGCGCCAGATGCTGGGGCTCGTCGGGGTGTTGCCAGGGAGGCACGATCGCAATGGCCAGCGCGCCGCGAAGCACGAAGATCAGGACGATCAAGGTCGGCAGACTTCTCCCACCCGCTACGAGGCCTGCGGTTGTCGATCCAGCGTAAGCTGTGAGGGTCGACACCATCCGTCGCATGTGTCTGGAGCGGCTTAGCGTGGGGCGTCCGCGTCGTTGGACGCCGGGGCGGCGCAGCCGTCACTCGGCCCGGTTCGTGTATCCCATCGCGGCCAGCGGCCGCCGGTTACGACGTGGATACCAAACCCGACACTCCACGCCCAATGCACCACCATGAAGGCGGCCGGCAGCGCCGCGAGCAGGTCCCACCGGCTGCGTCGTCGGACCGGGCCTGCATGCTCGAGCGTGTAGCGAAAGCCCGCGTCGGGAACGAGGGCGCCCGGCGCCTGCAGGTCGATATGGCGAAACTTCGGCGACGGGATGATCAAGGCGGTGTCACATTCGAAGTCGTGGGTGGCGTAGCCGGCTTCGCCGGTCCAGTCGTTCACCACATTATGGCTCACGGCGAACGGGTGCAGCCAGACACGGTCGTGGCAGACCAACTCCGCTTCGTTCACTGCCCCGTCTAAGAACGTTGGTCAACGGCCACCAGCGTAGATTCACCCTGCCGGCGACATACTTCTCTGGGACCTAGCCCCAATGCCGACTGACAAGGAGATTCTAGAGCCCCCCGATCGCCGAGACAAACCCTCGACCACCGCCTCGACAGGCAGATTGGCCCTCCGTCACGCGATTTGCCCCCCCCTCACGGAAGGATTACTACCCGACTGTCCACGTTGGGGCGAGAGTGCCCGGTTTTCAGGGCGAGGTCAAGGCCAGATCCACGTGTGGAGGCGGACGTCGAGTGTGCTGACGGTTCAGAGAGGCGAGTCAGGCGGGGTCGTCGACGTAGAACTCGTCGGGCGCGTCAGTGCTACGCGCGCCACCGGGAGCTGACCCGAGAGCGCAAACAATGGCAGCGCTCGGCCAGCGTCATTAATTGGATTCTCGACACGACCGGCGGCACGGTATGAGGTGGTTCTCGGCGGGTCGCGAGCGGCTACGGGCCCTGTTCTGTGGGGCACGTCAGGACGCCGAGATGGAGGACGAGTTGCGCTTCCATCTCGACACGCTGGCGTCCTCGCTCTACGAGTACAGCACGGGAACTGGAGAGGGCTTGGAGGCGTCGGCCTCACTCGACCTGGCGGTGGCCGACCGTCGCAATTCGTGGCCACGATCGTCGGCGGCGGCAGACGCGGAGCGTTGTGCTTTGTTGGCGTAGAGACGCTCGTCGGCTCTCTTGATCATGGCTGTGGCCGTGTCACCCGCCTGGTATCGCGCCACTCCCCGCGAGTAGGAGACGTGGACACTCCCGTCGTCCAGCTTCAAGTCGAACGAGGTCAAACGGGACAACACCGTTTGGACCTGGTCGGCTGGGCACTCGGGAAGTATCACCAGGAATTCGTCACCGCCCACCCTGATGGGTACGTCGCTCAAGCGTATTGCTCGGCGCAGGCGGCGGGAAAATTCTTTCAGCACCGTATCTCCGGCCGCGTGTCCGTGCCGGTCATTGATCGCTTTGAATAGGTCGAAATCGAGCGCCACCAGCATCAATGGGTCGCCGGTAGTGGCCGAACGCGAGATCTCTTCGTCGAGACGCCGCTCGCCAAATCTTCGGTTGTACAGACCCGTCAGCGGATCGAGAATCGACAATCCGTAAAACTCCTCTGCCCGCGCACGCTGTTGGGTCGCCGTGGCCATCTGCTCGATCAGATGGTCGCGCAGCGCTCGGAAATGACACTGCTCCCACACCGAGACGACCTGGACCACGAGCATCACCAGGAGGAGGGCCAGAACCGAGGTCCGCGTCGTGCCCCCGTCCATGAATTCGAACCACGTTCGCATGGGCGCAACGAGCGCCATGACTCCGGACAGCAGGCACAGCATGAGCACGCCACTCCAGAGGAACCAGGACCTGCTCCGGTCCAGCAGTTTGAGCTCTTGTCCAAGCGCTCGGCCCCGAAATGCCCCCGACCGGCGGCGATCAATGGGGACGGCCCCGACCGAGGTATCACCGATTCCGGGAGCTGGGGAGGGATTCATGGCAGAACTCTGGCGACGATAGCGAAGGCGCTGGCAAGGCCGGGCTATCCTCGGCGGTAGTGTCCATTCCGCGGGATAGCCGCACCGGCGGCCCAGCCTAACACTAGTAAGCCTCGTGCCGCACATCTGACGGCAAGTCGATGCCCGCGGGGCGCGTCTTGTGCGAAATACACACGTCTGGGGGATAGGACACCCAATTGCCGGCGCCGGTCATGCCACAATTTGGGGCATCGATTTCAATATTATTAGCTGAGGTCAAGAGCGAGAGTGGCCAATGGGCGCCCCGAGTCCTCTTCTGATCGTCTATTTCGTCGACAAGGGCCACGCGGCGGGATTCAAGTCCGCCCTCGGTGGCTCAATCGTGACGCTGGTGGTGGGTCCGTGCGTGACTGTCGGTGGACTGACCAGAACCTTATGTCTCGTGGTCTCCGCTTCCCTTGATCTGGTCGACCGGCTCCGCAAACAAGACATTGAAGCTCGTGAGAGACCCGTAGCAGCCGCTGACATACCCTTGCAACTTGACCTTCACATCGGCCGGGAGCTCTGATGCGTTCACCTGCTGTTCGAGTGTTCGCAGGCGGTTCCGCACCATCACGAATTTGTGGAAGAACGTCTCGATCGGCCAGCCTTTCTCCTGCCCTCCTCCTCCGGCGGGCCGAAGCACGAGGGTGCCGCCGCGCCATCTCTCGGCGGGCACGGCCGGGGTGATACCGGCTTCCTCGCGGATGATTCGACGAAGCAGAAATTCGAGATCCTCCGAGTCGGGGGTCATGGGGGGCCCCATCCTCTCTCGTGCGCTCACGACGGGAAACGGGGTGGACGACACGCCGC
This sequence comes from Vicinamibacteria bacterium, assembly GCA_963577695.1. Taxonomy (GTDB): domain Bacteria; phylum Acidobacteriota; class Vicinamibacteria; order Vicinamibacterales; family UBA8438; genus UBA8438. The sequence continues at coordinate 3,981 of CAUZAY010000343.1, forward strand.
GCGCCCGTGGCACCGGTGGCGCGACCGACGGTCCGTCGAGCGTCGCAACCTTGGGACCACCGCGGTAGTTGTGCTCGCTGTGGCAATAGCCGCACGCCACGCGGATGGGTCGACCATCACCGTCCGCGGCAACCACGGTGTGTAGCCGATCGGTCTTACAGACACGGCAAGAGTCCTCGATCGACCCGCCCGCTCGATATGTCTTGTCCTGTGGCATGGGACCCATGATCGCATGTGGGGGAACTCGCGGGGCCCACGGTGGTGCGCGCCTCTGTGGTACGCGCCTCCAATCGGGCCGTCAATCGGTGTCACGCGATAGACCGATGATGCGACAGCGGCGCGCCGCCGCGGACGCTACAAGCCAGCTGATGGCGGCACGGCGTTGCGCGCCACCCACCAGAAGATCGCGAGGGCGCCCAGCACCATGGCGAGCAGCAGGGCGAGGGATATCCAGTTCCACTTATTGAGCACCGGGCGTCCCGTCGGGAGCGGTTGCGCGCTCACCAGTTCGAGCAGATCGTCGGCGCACGCCTTGCACCCTCTGCAGTGCTCGAGCACGCGCTAGGTTCG
>CAUZAY010000344.1:0-4549 GCA_963577695.1 Vicinamibacteria bacterium
CCGGCGCGCGTCGACTGCACGAGATGGGAGACCCCGATGGCGGTCGCGGCCCACAACAGGCCGGGCCCGAACGCGGTCCAGAAACGACTCCGGCGAACCCTGTCAGAGGCGGTGGTCATCGACCGACAAGTCTACAGCTCGCCGCCCCAGGGCGCCTTCCGTGGTGAGGCGGTGGGCGAGCGGTGGGAGCGAGCATCTCGGTCCCACCGCTCGCCCTCATGTGGGTCGAGCTGGCAGGCACGGGCGCGCGCCAATGCGCGCCCCGCGGTCACGGAGTGGGGCATTCGGGGTCCCCGCATAGTGACCGCGGGGGGTTCGGGGCGTAAGCCCCGTCTGAAGACGACGAAGCAACGCCGCCAGACGGACGCTTCGCCAGGAAAACTAGGCGATGATTTGGGGGATGGGGACGCCTTCCACGTCGGTCAACCGCATGTCTCGGCCGTTGTAACGATAGGTCAGCTTCTTGTGATCCATGCCCAGGAGGTGGAGCATGGTCGCGTGGAGATCGTGGGCCGAGACCGGCTGCTGCTCCGCCTTGTAGCCGAAGTCGTCGCTGGCCCCAATGACCTGTCCACCCTTGATGCCCGCTCCGGCCATCCATCCCGTCATCGTCCCAGGATTGTGGTCGCGTCCGACGCCACGCTGCGAGATCGGCATCCGACCGAACTCGGCGTGCCACAGCACCAGGGTCTCGTCCAGGAGCCCGCGCGATTTGAGGTCGGTCAGGAGGCCCGCGATCGGCAGGTCGGACTCCGCGGCGTGCTGCGTGTGGTTTTCGACGAGATTGCTGTGCGCGTCCCAGGTGTCGGTATTCTGCACCCCGAGCCCACCCTGGAACAGCTGCACGAACCGGACCCCGCGCTCGACCAGTCGACGGGCCATCAAGCACTGGCGGCCGAACGGCTCGGTCACCGGGTCATCCAGGCCATAGAGCTTCTTCGTCGCGTCCGACTCGGACGACACGTCAACGGCTTCCGGCGCGCAGCCCTGCATCCGATACGCGAGCTCGTAGGACGAGATCCGGGCCGCCAGCTCGGAATTGCCCGGGTTGTTCGCCATATCGATCTCGTTCAGTCGAGCGAGCGTGTTCAGCCGAGCCCGCTGCTGCGTCTCCGAAACACTCTCGGGTGGCTGCAGGTCGACGATCGGGTCCCCGGACGCGCGGAACAGCGTCCCCTGGTAGGTCGCCGGCATGAACCCGGCGCTCCAATCGGTGGGCCCGCCCAGCGGCCCACCGCGATAATCGTTCATGACCACGAACGCCGGCAGACTCGAGCTCTCGGCGCCGAGACCATAGGTCACCCAGGACCCGACGCTCGGATAGCCGGTACGAATCTGCCCGGTCTGCATCTCATAGGTCGCCTGAATGTGGTCGTTCGACCGACCGTAGAGCGACCGGATGAACGCCAGCTCGTCAACCTTCTTCGCCAGATGCGGAAAGATCTCCGACACCTCGATGCCGCTCTCGCCATACTTCTTGAACGAGAACGGACTCGGCATGAGCGGACCCGGGTTCCCCTGCCGCACCACCACTGAATCGGCCATCGGTTGACCGGCGTATTTGGTGAGGTCCGGCTTCGGGTCGAACGTGTCGACCTGGCTGACCCCGCCGCTCATGAAGAGCGAGATCACCGCCTTGGCCCGCGGCTGGAAGTGGGGCGCCTGCGGCGCGAACGGGTTCCCAGGCACCGGGGCCTCGCACGTATCTGACTGGGCTGCCGCGAGCAGACCCTGTCGGTCGAGCGTGTGCGCCAGGGCCAGCCCGGCGATACCGCCGCCTGACTGAAACAGGAAGTCACGCCGATTCCAGAACGTCCGCTTCGGACCGTGGCAGTGGTGGGACATGGTTGTTTCCTCGCGCCTACCGCAGATACAGGAACTCGTTCAGATTCAGCATGACGTGCGTCAGGTCGACGAGCGACTGCTCGGCCACGAGCCCCTTGGCGACCTGTGTCTCCATCGTGGTGGGCTGACGCGTCAGCGCGATCTGATACGCCAACTCCACCTGCCGGTCCAAGTCGCCGGGGGCCAAGGCCTCCAGACGATCGGCAAACAGCTTGGCCTGGTTCAGCACGAACGCGTTGTTCATCAGCGTCAACGCCTGCGTGGCCACCGTGGTCACGTTCCGAGCCGCTGCGGTTTGGTTCTGGTCCGGCAGATCAAAGGTATCGAAGAAGGGGAACCCGAGTGACCGGCGTCGATACACATACACGCTCCGCCGCCACACGTCCGGTCCATCAGGTTGATTGCGCCAGACCCCTTTTTCCGACGTCTTGAGGACCTCATCCGGTACGAACGGGAAGATCGGGGGGCCACCGACCGTCAAGTCGATGCTGCCGCCCACGGCCATGATGGTGTCGCGCAATACCTCGGCTTCGAGCCGCTGCTGACGAAACCGCCACAGCCAGGCGTTGTCCGGGTCGGCCGTTTGACTCGCCGCGTCATCGTGCCCAGACGCCATCTGATAGGCCTCGGACGTCATCAGCAACCGATGCATCTCCTTGATACTCCAGCCGCGGTCCATGAATTCGACCGCCAACCAGTCGAGCAACTCTGGATGGGTCGGCAACTCGCCCATCTGTCCGAGGTTGTCGAGGGTGCGGACGATACCGCGACCGAAGTGGTGATGCCAGATACGATTCACCATGACCCGCGCCGGCAACGGGTTGTCTCGCGCCGTGAGCCACTCCGCCAGCGCGAGTCGGCGTCCCGATGTGCGACCGTCCTCGCGCGGAATCTCGGTCGGGGGATCTCCATACGTAGCGACCGTCAGAAAACCGGGCATCGCTGGCTCGGTGGGCGTCAGCGGGTCGCCACGACTCAGGAAATAACTCGGCGGAGCCTCGTAGGCAGGTCCTCCGTCTTCGTGCAGGAAGGTCCCTGGGTCATCGGGGGGAATCCGACACTCGCGACACCCGATGATCTCGTCACCCGGTCCGTCCGGCGCAAAGCGGTAGTCACCATCGGTCACGATTTCCGCCATCGGCGGCTTGGGTGGACGCGTCGCCTCGACCGCGTCGAGCCCGGCCTGCAACACCAGCCGGCGCTCGAACTCGTCCGCGCTCAATGCGTGCGCGAGGTCCTGCTGGGGCACGCCGAGCGTCAGCACCTGATCCGCCAGCAACGCTTCGCCCGGAGTACGGTCTTCGGCGGACTTGATCGCCGCCTGCAACACGTTGTCCGGAAAGTCACGACGGATCCGCTCGATGAGGAGCGCCTGACGATGTGGCGCCTCGATGGCGCGGATGTTCGTTCGAATCGCGTCCGCCTGCACATCGACCGCCGCGTTCTCGGCCCGATAGGCGGCCGCGGCGTCGCGGTCGAGCAACGGCCAGTCGGTTTCGACGTATCCGAAGATCGACGCCTGGAGGCTGTAGTAGTCCCGCTGCAGAATCGGATCGAACTTGTGATTGTGGCAACGGGCGCATTGCACGGTCATCCCGAGCACGCCGCGGCCCACCGTGGCCAGCACGTCGTCCAGATAGTCGTGGCGGCGCTCGGGGTTGTCCTTCTCACGAAACTGAACCCGGGGCCCGGCCCGGAGGAAGCCGGTCGCAATCAGCGTCTCGTCCGTCACGTGGTCCAGCTCGTCTCCAGCGATCTGCTCGCGAATGAACTGAGAATACGGCTTGTCCTTGTTGAATGCGTCAATGACGTAGTCGCGATAGCGCCAGGCATTCGGACGGTTGTAGTCCTGCTCGAATCCGGTCGAATCGGCATACCGCGCTACGTCCATCCAGTGACGCCCCCAGCGCTCGCCGTAGTGCGGCGACGCGAGCAGTTCCTCGATGACCCGCTCCCAGGCCCCCCGACCGGTATCGGCCAGGAACGCGTCGACCTGTGCCGGCGTCGGCGGCAGACCGGTCAGATCGAGATACGCCCGTCGCAAACGGGTGAGCGCGTCCGCTCGGGGCGCCGCGCTGACCCCAGCGTCCTGTCTGGCCGCCTCGAGAAACCGATCGACGGGGTGCTGGTATGTGGACGAGGCGGGCACCCTGGCCTTCTCAGGCAGCTTGAACGCCCAGTAGTCGCGAGCCCCGAACGGCAGCTCCGCGTGTTCGAGCGAGGCCACCACGTCCTCCGCGCTCGTCGCCCCGCCGGCGTCCCAGTGGGCCCCGTCATCGATCCACGTCCGCACGGACGCGATTTCCGCCTCACTGACCGCCCCGCCGCCCATCGGCATCTTCGGATTGTCGAGACCGGCCAGCACCCGGTACAGCCGGCTCTCTTCCCCTCGTCCCGGTACCAGCGCCGGACCGCGCGCCCCACCGGTGATCGCGGTGTCGCGGGTGCGCAGGTCGAGTCCGGAGAGTTGCGACGCGGCGCCGTGGCAATTCCAGCAACTGCGTTCGAATATGGGTCGGATATCGTCGGTAAAACTGACCGATTCGCCGGTCTGGGCGTGCGCGCTCGACACCGAACCGGCCACTACACTGAGGGCCAGAACCGCGGGCCAGGATCGAAGCAGAGTGCCGACTAGTTGCATCGCCATCCTCCAGCGAGACGCCGGATAGTAGAGTTCCTACAAATCGTCCTGCATAGCATAGCA
>CAUZAY010000345.1:0-4528 GCA_963577695.1 Vicinamibacteria bacterium
CTGTCGCTCTGGAATTGTCTCGGAACGAGGACTGGCTGGGCGTGCACGGTCGCTGGCCGACGGTGCAGTACTACCGGGTCGGCGTGAAGAATGACGGTGTCGTCACCGCCATCGACCTGCGTGGCTACAGCGGCATGGGTGGCTACCGGAAGAACAGCGGTGGTATCAGCGGCATCGAGCTCTACGGTTGTCCCAACGTACGGCGTGAGGTCTCCCCGGTCTATACCAACCGCACCACCTCGGGGAACTTCCGAGCCCCCACCTACCCGCAGGGTTTTTTTGGTATCCAGTCGATGATGGACGATGTCGCCGACAAGATGGGCATCGACCCGGTCGAGTTCGTGCTCAAGAATGCCCAACGGCCTGGCGGCACCATCGACTACACGAACTACACGCTCGACGAGTGCATCCGGGAAGCAGCCCGGCAGTTCGACTGGACGAGACGCTGGCGCTCGCCGGCAGGGTCGGATGGCGGCCCTGTCAAGCGCGGCGCCGGCATGTCGTTCATGCTGTTCCGTTCGGCGGTGGGTCGCAGTAGCGCGATCATTCGTGTGGATTCCCGCGAACAGTACACGCTGTTTGTCGGCGTGACAGACATTGGCGGGGGTGCCAAGACGACGATGGGGATGATTGCGGCCGAGGCGTTGGGTGTGCCGTTGTCGCAGGTGGAGGTCGTGTCTGGCGACACCGATCGATGTCCGTTCTCTGTTGGGGAATCAGGCGCGCGCACCACGGTCATGACCGGAACCGCGGTGGTCGAGGCGGCGCGCGACCTGAGGGGGCAACTTGCCGAACGGGGTATGCCGACCGGACCCAACGTGCTGATCGCCTCCGCCACGCCAGACCCGAGCACCGGCGGCAAGGTCCGCAATTGCTTTGGCGCGCACTTCGTCGAGGTGAAGGTGGACACGGCACTCGGCCATGTGCGGATCACCAAATATGTTGCGGTCCACGAGTCGGGCCGCATCATCAACCACCAAACGGCGAAGGACCAGATTCGTGGCGCCGTCATTCAGGGGATCGGGCAGGCGCTGCATGAAGACCTCCTGTATGACCCCCGTAACGGCCAGCCGTTGACACCCGGCTTCTACGGCGCGCGGCACATGACCCATCTCGACGCGCCGGACATCGAGACGACGTTCCTCGAGACCGACGACGGATACGGTCCGTTCGGGGGCAAGTATGTCGGAGAGTCCGGCATCGTGCTGGCGCCGGCCGCCGTCGGGAACGCCATCTTCAATGCCATCGGGCGGCGGATGAAAGACCTGCCGATCACGCGCGACAAGATCATCGAGGCGTTGGCATGAAGCGGTTACGCAACGCGAACGCGCGCACGCTCGGCGAGGCAGTGGCTCTGGCGCGCAGGGCCCGCGACGACGGGGCCCGCGCGTCGTATGCCGGCGGAGGCAGCGATCTGCTGGGCATGGTCAAGGAGCGGATCGAGGAACCGGACCTGGTGGTGAGCCTCAAAACGGTGGTCGGGCACGACCAGGTCGAGACGACCGGCGACGGGGTTCGGATCGGTGGATTGATCACGCTCGACACTCTCAGCCGGCACCAACTGGTTCGAGACCGATTTGCCGTGCTGGCGCAGGCGGCCGACACGGTGGCCACGCCGCAGATTCGCAACGTCGGCACCCTGGCCGGCAACGTGTCTCAGCGGCCGTGGTGCTGGTACTACCGCCGAGGGTTTGACTGCTACAAGGCCGGGGGGACGCAGTGTTTCTCGGCCACGGGTGAGAACCAGTTTCACGCCATTTTCGGAGGGGGACCAAGCTACATTGTCCATCCGTCGGATATCGCCGTGGCCCTGGTCGCACTGGATGCCACGTTTCGCTTGACAGGGCCGTCCGAGGACCGTTCCGTGCCGGCGGCACAGTTCTTCGTCTTGCCCAGCGCGAACCCGGCGCGTGAGAACGTGCTTCGAGAGGACGAGCTCCTGGTCGGGGTCGGGCTACCCGTCCCGGCGACCGGCGCTCGGAGCGCGTATCACAAGGTGATGGATCGGGAATCGTGGACCCACGCGGTTGTCAGCGCCGCGGTCGTCTTGGACCTGGCAGGTGAGGTGTGCCGGGGCGCGCGTATCGTGCTCGGCGGGGTGGCGCCCACGCCGTGGCGGGTCCCCGCGGCTGAACAGATACTGATCGGCAACCGCGTGACCGCTGCGCTGGCGGCGCGCGCGGCCGACGTGGCCATCGAAGGCGCCCGGCCGCTCTCGAAGAACGGATACAAAGTGGCGCTCACGAAAGGCGTGGTCGAGCGTACTCTCGTCGACCTGCTCCCCACGTAGCCGCGGGACTGCAGACCCGCTCCGAGCCCCCGTCTGAGACACTCGATGACGATGCGTCTTCCCTTCATCCGGTCGTGGCTCGCGCTCGGCGTCGCCGCGGCCCTGGCTATCGGGGGCGGTGCGTGCTCGGCGCGGACCCTGCAGCCGGGTTCAGACCCACGTGTGGACGAGGGCCTGCCGCAGCCTCCGGCGGATGACGTCTTGCGGTCGCGCGTCCTGGACGTGCTGTCCACGGCGCTGGATGTGAACGCGAGCCGCGTGGAGGTCGAAGCAGACGCCGGTCTGGTCACCGTACGCGGCCGAGTCGCCAGCGGATTCGAGCAACAATCCCTCGGCGCCATCGTGCGCGCGGTGCCGGGGGTGACGCAGGTGCGGTTCGACCTCCAGGTGGAGAATCCGGGAGCTGGCCGTTGAAGCGACGTGACTTTCTGCGGCTGCGCACCGAAGCGACGATACGCGTGGCAGAATTGTCGTGCGAACGTCTGTATATGCACTATCAGCATGCGCGCGTGACGACGATGCCAGCCGGCGAGGCTGCGCGTCATGCCGCGCCGGAGCACGGCGAAGCTGAGCCGCCGGCCGAGTTGACGGTGCGCACCACCGATCAGCTGTTCGACGAGATCGAGCGGCAGCTCCAGCGCGCCGATGTGCTCCGGCTCGTCGACGAAGAGTGGTTGGTGGTCGACGACTACCGTCACCACGTCGAGAGGGTGTTGGCCGCGTTTCGCGGCCGCGGAGGACGGGTCGAAAGTTCCGGACCGGTGAGGGAGGCGACGCAGTGAGGCGAGTCGTGCTGTGCACGGTCATCTGTGCGTGGGGCGCGCTGACGGTGCCCGTTCTGGCGCAGGAGGAAGTTCGGGTCGAGATCGACACCGGAGAACTGGCCGGTGTTCGTCAGGGCGGTATCACCATGTTCAAAGGGATACCGTACGCGGCGCCGCCGGTCGGGCCGCTCCGGTGGCGCCCGCCTGTGCCGGTGGCGCCGTGGGCACGCGTGCGTGCCGCGCGCCGATACGGTCCGGTCGCCCGGCAACCGGGCGCCGGTGGGCCCGGAATGGTCGCAAGCGAGGATTGTCTCTACTTGAACATCTGGCACCCGGCTCAAGAGGGCGAGTCGCGTCCGGTGATGGTGTTTATCCACGGTGGCGGATTCGCGACCGGGTCAGGCTCGGAACCCCTGTACGACGGGATCGAGCTGGCCAAGCAGGGCGTGGTCGTGGTGACGTTCAATTACCGCCTCGGCGTCATCGGGTTCCTTGCGCATCCGCAGTTGACCGCGGAGTCGACGCATGAATCGTCCGGAAACTACGGGTTGTTGGACCAGGTAGCCGCACTCGAATGGGTGCAGCGCAACATTCACGAGTTTGGCGGCGACCCGGCCCGGGTGACGATTTTCGGAGAGTCGGCAGGGGGGCGTGCCGTGTCGCTGCTGATGGTCTCCCCGCTGGCGGACGGGCTCTTTCACGGGGCGGTGGCACAGAGTGGCGCGGTCCGCGGCGTGAGCACGTTGCTGCCGGCGCGCGAACAAGCCGGGGCGCGTCTGGCCGAGGCGGTCGGGTGCGCCGATCGACCTGACCCGCTCCGGTGTCTGCGGGCGCGACCGTTCGAAGAGCTGGCGACCGCCGCGGCCAGGTTCGACACGGGGCCGGTCGTCGATGGGTGGTTGATTCCGCAAGACCCGCGGGTCGTGTACGCCGAGGGGCGGCAGCATGACGTCCCGATGATCATCGGTGGCAACGCGGACGAAGGGACGTTTTCCATGCTGGGTCGACGCACTCCGATCGCCACCGTCGCCGACTACGAAGCCTACGTGCGCACTTTGGTGGCCACCGGTGTCGACGAGGTGCTGGCTCGGTACCGGGCGGGGGCCGATGATGAGGTGTATCAGACGCTGAACCGATTCGAGACTGACCGCGGGGTGGCCCGGCATGCACGCCAGCACGGCCGGTGGGTGTCGGCAAGCAGGGCGCCGACATACGTGTATCTATTCGCACGCGTGTCGCCGCACCACCGGTGGACCGGGTTGGGCGCGACGCATACGGCCGAGTTGCCCTATCTGTTCGGCAATCTCCAGTTCGCGGCGCGTCAGGGGAGGCTCTCGACGCTCGAGCTGGCGGACCGTCGGTTGTCTCAGGCGATGATGCGCTATTGGATCCGGTTCGCGGAGACGGGCGACCCCAATGGCGACGGGCGACCGGTATGGCCCGCATATACAGATGACGAGACACTTCTCGTACT
>CAUZAY010000346.1:0-4509 GCA_963577695.1 Vicinamibacteria bacterium
CGGTGGTGAACTCCACTCGTTGGCCCTCGCGTAACAACTCGAACACGGCTCCGCGAACGGAACTGCGATGGAAGAAATGCTCGATTCCGCCCTCGTCACGGATGAAGCCGAAGCCTTTGTCGATTAATAGACGCGCGATAGTGCCGCTGGTCATACCCTACTCCTCCGATACCCGAACCCCGTTCCGCTTGCACGGCGCACAGACGCGACGCGCAACGCTCCGGGACCTGACGGACTCTGCCGCCCGTTTGCGCCGGGTCGGCAAGGGACAACCGCCAGAACCTCCCGCAACTCCTGACGAGCGCAGGTTACTGAGTGCGTCGCCGCCGACGTCGTGTCGCGGAAACGGCGTGCCCAGCCCAAAATAGACGTCAGAGGCACACGACGAATCGTCGTATGAGACTGGTCCTCCATCGTGAGATAGGTCATCTTAGTGAGCTTGGTTGATAGAAGTCAAGCGTTCGATTGGCCCGACCGGCGTCCAGAATCATTCCGTCAGGTGATACGGGTTCCGCGAGTGGTAGGCTCCGCGTAGACCCTACCGGTACCGGGTTGACCTGGTGCTCGCGCCGCCGGCTACTTGCTAGGTGCCGGGGGATCGTTGGGGGCGGCAGTGTCGGCCGGCGGAGGAGTTGTCGCCGCTTCGGCCGGCTTGTCAGGCGCTGCGGCCGTGGCCACGGCTGGTTTGGCCGGTGCGTCGGCCGTCGTCGGGGTAGTCGACGCCGCCGGCTTGGCGGCTGGCTTGGCCGGTTTAGCGGCCGGATACGTGGTCCAGAAGTGGCGATTGCACTTCGGACACTCCCAGAATTGCTGGGCGGGCCACGGATCTTCCGGAACCGGGTCCGCCAGGTCCATCTGGGCACCGCACCGCTGGCAACGAACGCTGACGTCGGGGTGGTTCATGGCGAAACAGATTGTAGTGTTGCACCCCAATGATTCGCAACCCGACGCTTCGACGTAGAGTGTTCCGATGATTCCAGGCGTGATCTTGGCCGGTGGTGCATCGTCGCGGATGGGGGGGCGCCCGAAAGCGCTGTTGCCGACAGGATGTGGGGATGAGTCGTTTCTCGGTCGCATCGCCTCTACGCTCGTAGCCGGCGGCGTCGACGGCGTCGTGGTCGTGACCGGTTATCACGACCAGGCGATCGGCCGGCTTGTCGAGGCGTTGCCAACACCGGTGCGTTTACTGAGGAACCTGAAACCGGAAGACGGACAGCTGTCTTCCTTGCTGGTTGCGTTGCGAGCCCTCGATCGGTCGCAGGTACGGGCCGTCGTCGTGACCCTCGTGGATCTTCCGCTTGTCGCGGCATCGACGGTCCGCGCGGTGCTGGACGGGTATCTGCGCACTGGGGCTCCCCTAGTGCGTCCCGAGCGCGACGGGCGCCACGGGCATCCGGTGCTCTTCGATCGATCGCTGTTCGACGAATTGCGCGCGGCCGACCCGGAGCATGGCGCGAAGCCGGTGGTGCGAGCGCATGCCGCCCGGGGACTGGACGTCCCGACCGAGGACGAGGGCGCGTTCACGGATATCGACACCCCGCAAGACTACGAGCGAGTGTTCGACCGCCCGCTGTCTCCAGCGACGGATTAGCGTGCCTGAAGCGTGCAGAAGATCGCGCCAGTTATCGTTTCTTGATTTCCATCGCTTCGCGGACCAGCCGTCCGAACCTACGGTCCTTTTTGTGGGTGACGTGCCTTGCCAGAGCGTCGTGTTTGGCTTGGAGCCGGCGGGCATCCCGTTGCAGCGCGTGGAAGCTCGCGAGGGCGGTCGGCGAGCAACTCGCCACGTCCGATCGCTGCTACAACCGCGCAGCCAGGGCAGCCTCTGCCAGGCGCCCGGTCAGGCTATGAGAAGAAAGATGGTGGACCAGAGGGGGTTCGAACCCCTGACCTCGTGAATGCCATTCACGCGCGCTCCCAACTGCGCCACTGGCCCGTCGGTATCTATTGTATTCGTGCCTCTGCCTTCCAATCAATCCACCGCATGTTCGCCCCGCGACGGCGGAGTGGGGCACTCAGGGGTCCCCGCGAAGGCGTTGCGCGGGGTTCGAGGCACAGACCCGACGAAGTAATCAGTACTCGCTGAACATACGCTGAATCTCGTCCTGCTCCGAGCTTTCGGTCAAGGCCAGCATCAGCAGCACGCGGGCTTTGACCGGAGCGAGGTCTTCACCCGAAACCCCCCGGCGCCTCGTACCAGCGGCGGGGCTCTCGTTCGTCTGGTTGGGTCTGGGCCCCCGTGGTGCAATGCGTCCACCACCCGTCCTGGTGGTCATCACCACGCTGACCCCTTGCTCCAGGGCGTAGCCCACCGCCTCGCGCTGGCCCGCGCTGACCGCCCCGGCGCCGGCCCCAGCGATGACAAGACCGTCGACCCCCAGATCGACGGCGGCACGGATCAGATTGCCCGAAGCCCCTTGGTAGGACATCACGACATCCACGAGTGGTAGACGCGTGATGCGCCCGACGTTGAACTCGGTGGCGGCTGTGTGGCGCTGCTCCGGTCGGCGATAGTAGATGATGCGATCCCGGGCGGTGGTGCCAAGTATCCCGTAGCCGGGCGACTCGAACGTCTGCAGGTGTGTCGCGTGGGTCTTGGTCACATCGCGGGCGGAGTTGATGTCGCCATTGAAGACGACGAGCGTGCCCCGTCCTCGCGATCCGGCGTCGCCCGCCACCCTGAAGGCCTGCCGCAAGTTCGCGGCCCCATCGTAGCCCAGGGTCTCGGGCCGGCGCATGGCGCCCACCACCACCACCGGGCGCGCGGCGCGGACGGTCAGATGTAAAAAATAGGCGAGTTCTTCGAGCGTGTCGGTGCCGCTGGTGACAACGATGCCCGCCAGGTCGCGATCGTCGCGGAAGACGGCGTTGAGACGGCGGGCCAGCCGCAGCCACTGGTCGAGCGCGACGGCGCTGCTGGCGATGTTGGCGAACTCCTCCGTTTCGACCTCGGCGAGCTCGGCGAGGTCGGGCACCAGAGATACCAGTTCATCAGGGGAGAGGCGGTCGCCGGGCCGGTTCGAGATGGTGCCGCCGGTCGTAATCAGGCGTACACGCGGAGGCTCCGCGGCGGCTGTTTCCAGGACCGGGGTCCAGAACAACACCGCGAGCGACACGAGCCCGACCGGCAGGAGGCGGCGCCACATGGTTCGGTACCGCGCCGGCTCGCCACAATGGCCCGGGCTGGCGAGCAACAGCGTAAGGCTCCGTACTATACCGGAAATGTCGGCGGCTGGTGGGCGAGCGTGAGCCAGTTGGTCAGCTGCTGCACGGCTTGCTCGGCCGTGGTGCCGTAGAACGGCATCAACGCGGTCGAGCCGCCGGAGGCGCTCACCAGGTACGCGCGCCACCGCTCCGGATCGACGAGCATCGCCTCGATCTGGTACGTGCGTCCGTTGATGGACTGTTCGATGTGATGGACGGTCACGACTGTCGAGAGCGCGTTAGGTTGATGATGACGATGGGGACGAAACAGATTTTAGTCACTCGACACGTGTCGGCAAAAGCGAAGGAAAGTACGAAGGCTGTTCCACATCGCGGCCGACCGCACCTTCGCTGCCTGGTACCGGGTACAGAAATATTTTCGCTCCACCGCCAATCCACAGCCGATGCACAGACCATCCACAACTTTTCCACAGCGTCTCGGAAGTCCCCCGAGGCGGCCCGTGACGAACCTGTGCCCGGAACGAAGTACACTCCGAAGCCAACCCTGTCGACTCAGTTTTCAGCCATCTGGATTCGCCGTGATCACGCCCCGACAGACCCGCCTGTTCAGCACCGCGGATCTGGCGAGCTTCCAGCGAACGATCGTCTCCTGTGTCGCGGAGACCAGTGCATGGGACCGCCGAGCGTCGGTGGTCATCGTGCCGTCCCATGCCGCCGCTGCTGAGTGCGATTGAGCGGCTGGTCTGCGGTCGAGCGGCGGCGGACGAGGCGAAGGCCTCCGGTATGGACCCGCCTTTTCGACTCAGGCCCGGGTTGGTGAGCGAGTTCCTGGTGTTGTACGACGAGCTGCTCCGGCGGCATCGGTCGGTCGACACCTTCGAGCGGCTGTTGGTTGACGAGCGGACCCGAGCGTCGAATTCGACCTCGGCGCCCAACGGATGCTGCGGCAGACGCGCTTCCTGGCTGCCATGTTCCGCGTCTACGAGCGGTGTGTGCTCGCCACCGGCCGGCTGGATGAACACGGGCTCCGCCGTCTGATACTGGACCGGGGCTTGCGGCGCCCGTTGCGGCAGGTGGTGGTCACGGTATCCGACCGCGCCGCCGGTGCCGACGGGTTGTGGTCGGGCGACTTTGACCTGGTGTCGCGGTTGCCGGACCTTGCCCGGCTCGACCTGGTCAGCACCGCGACCCTGCTCGATGCGGGGCTGCGCGAGCGGTTCAACGAGCTGCTGCCGGGCGTGGACGAGACGCACGTCGAGTCGTCTGGCGGGGGCCCTTGGTCCTGCGGGGCACCATCGATTGTCTGCTGCGGCGGGAGGATGGGCGCCTGACCGTCATCGAGCT
>CAUZAY010000347.1:0-4506 GCA_963577695.1 Vicinamibacteria bacterium
GACCAGATGCGGTCTGACGACGCAGCCGCGGTCGATCAAGTTCTGAATCGCGTCGGTGATCTCGAGTTCGTTCCGCCCGCTGGGCTCAATCGACTTGGCCGACTCGAAGATCTCGGGACCGAACATGTACACGCCAACCAGGGCCAGATCGCTCTTCGGCTCCTTCGGTTTCTCGACGAGTCGGGTCACGCTCCCGTCGGCGAGCTCCGCGACCCCGAACATCTGCGGGTTCGGCACCCGCGTGAGCAGGATCTGCGCCGCCGGCCGTGTCCGGACGAATTCCTCGACGAAGGGTGTGATCCCCTTGTTCAGCAGGTTGTCGCCCAGATACATGACGAACGGTTCGCCTCCGATGAACGACTCGCTGATCAGCACGGCGTGCGCCAACCCCAGAGGGGCGTCCTGCTCGATGTAGGTCACCGTGACATCCCACCGAGATCCGTCGCCGACCGCGGCACGAATCTCCTCGTGCGTATCGCCCACGACGATGCCGATATCCCTCACGCCGGCGGCGGCCAGCGCCTCGATGCCGTAGAACAACACCGGCTTGTTGGCGACCGGCACCAACTGCTTCGCACGAGTGTAGGTGAGCGGACGGAGCCGACTGCCCTTGCCACCGCTCAAGACGAGACCCTTCATCGCAGCTCACCTGCTCCGGTTCCCACGCCGAACGCTCCGAGCATGTTAGAGAACCTGCCGAGGCCGGCCAGCGTGAACGAGAGATTGAAACGGCGGTCCCGGGGCACCCGCACCCGAGCCCCGAGCCCTTCGAGGTTGTACGATTGGTATTCGAACGCGACGCCGCAGCATTGTGCGTTGTAATACCAGACGATTCGCTGTTGGAGATACCGCCCACCGAGCACGTCGTAGTTAAACTGATAGACCCCGCCTATACGGTCGTCCGGCGTCTTCAGGTTCGTGAACGAGTTGAGGTAATGGTCGAGGTTGCCGCGGATGTCGAACCCTGACAGCCCCTCGACAAAGCGTCGCTGGCTCCAGCCGGTGACCTGCTGCAGCCAACCGCCGATTTCGAGATTGGCATCGGCGCCTATGGTGCGAAACGCCCAGAACTGCGTGTCGTACTCGGCCCGAAACGTACCGGATAGCAGGCTGGTCGGGTTGGCCCGCGCCGTAATGGCTACGGGGGAAAAATTGCTCGGGGCCGAGGTCTCGCCCTGGAAACTGGTTCGGAACTGTCGGTCGAACCGGGCCGCGTTCTCATCCGTGTAGTAGCTCTGCTCGAGGGTCACGGTGAGAATTTCTTGCGCGACCGACGGGCCGCCGCCCTCGGCCCGTCTGGCATAGAGGCGGTTGTTGAGTGCGTAGCGGATCTGGGTGACGTTGCCGACGATCGAATCCGTACCCTCGAGCTGGACGATCTGATCGAAGTTGTCGATGGCGGTGACTCGCTGGATACTGAACTGGGGTTCGATGACGTGTTTCATCCGCTCCGAGTAGCCACTGCCGGGCGTGTCCCAGACCTTGACGAACACTGGACCGGTGATCAGCGCCTGCATGTCGATGAACGAGCGTCCGATTCCGGTGTCGATCTGACTTCCGGTCTCGTCGATACTCTCGGCCCAGTAGGTTTGTCGCCAAGCCACCGACGAGTTCACCGTCAGGAACGGCCACTTGGTGAACGGCACCCGCACCAGTGGGCTGACGTCGATGCGATTCAATCCTGAATTTACTTCCTCCTCGCCAAAGCGTGACCGACGCAACAAGTTGGCGTACTCGGTTTCGAAGCCAAAGTACACCGGCGAGCCGAGCAGCGAGCGCTCCGATTGGTTGAACGAAACGCGTGGCCCGGAGCCGTAGAGGCTGGCATCTTCCGCTCCGAAGAAGGTTTCGGCGACGTCTCCCGTACCGCTGAGGGTGTAGGCGCCCCACGACCCGGTGACGTTGCCGCCGTAGCTTCGCGAACTGTTCGACGCGTCGAAGACGTTGGTCTGGTACGTCTGCTGCACCGTGATGTCGGAAAAGTAGTCGACCTGTCCACGGGCCCTGATGGAATCGGAGATGCGGTGCTGTGCGTTGCCGCGCAGGTTGTAACTGCGTCTTTCCGGGAATGTCGATTCCCCGGTGCCGGGGCCGAACTGGTCGGCGACAGTGATCTGGCGTTCGTTCAGGAAGTAGGTCTCCGCGTTGCCCTGTGAGCCGGGGCCCGCCACGTAGCGATATTCGCCGCCGAACCCTTGTCCGGTCGAGGTAAACAGGTCGTGAAATATCGTGGCGTCGTGACTCCGGTTGATGGCCCAGAAAAACGCGTTGCTGATCGAATTGCCCCGGATCGTCGACGCCCCGTAAGTCGGCATCAGGATGCCGGTGGCGCGGTCATCCGCCTGAATCGGGTAATACAGCGCCGGGAGGTAGAACAGCGGCACACCTTTGACGCGTAGCACGGCGCTGCGCAGCAGGGCGTACTGGTCGAGGTTGATCGTGAGCGAGCTCGCCCTGACCTCCCAGCGAGGCGTCGGTTGCACGCACGACGTGAAACCACCTCGCGTGAGTTTGTAGGTTCGGGGGCCGGTCTTCTCCATGATTTCGCCCCAGAACAGCATTTCCGGTTCCGAGGTACCGAACATGCTCGGCACGACATCCTCCACCAGGACGGTCGAGCCCCGCGCCTCGAAGAACGTACCGGTATTGTCGTCGATGTTGAATTCGGCCCGTTCGGCCGCTACTCGGCCGCCACCCGACGAGAACACCACGTTGCCCGTCGCGACCAGTCGTGACTCGTCGATGTACAGGTCTACCTGGTCCGCGTAGAACTCCCAGGTCTCATCGCCGGAACCTCCACTCAATTCGACGTTTTCGGTCCATTGGATATGAGTTCCGTCCTGCGAGAACACCATGCTGCGTTGGGCGTCGATGGCAGCCGGTACTTGGGCGTGGGCCGAGCCGGCCGTCACGACGATGGCGAGACAGTAAAGCAGGATAGGGCGAGTCATCCGACAGGCGGGAGATTATCGCTGGGGGTCGGTCTGACCCTCCGCGTAGGATCGCACAAGGGTATCACGGCGGGTCGCGCCGCTCACCCGCTCCCCTGCTTCCGAGTGCCGCCACGCGCCTCTGCTGTCGCGAGCAGCTGGCCAACCAGGAAGATCGACCCAGTGACACAGACGGTGTCCGCGTGTCGCCAGGCGGCGGTGACCGCCTGCCACGGGTTTGGCTCCATCGTGACGGGTGCGGCTCCGCCGAGCCGTCGGATGCGGGCCGCGAGCTCGTGCGCGGGCATCGCCCGCGGGGTCTCGGGCGTCGTGCAGACAATATGGGTCGCGCAGGGGAGCAGCGCCCTGGCCATTCCCTCCGTGTCTTTGCCACGCATCACGCCGATGACGAGGGGAAGTCCCTCCGGGTAGGTCTCGCGGAGGAACGCGGCGAGGGTGGCGGCCGCGGCCGGGTTGTGGGCCGCGTCGAACAGGAGGGCGCCCTCGGTCCCCACCCGGACCACGTCAAGGCGCCCCGGCCACTCGACGCCGGCCAGTCCGCGCACGACCGCGTCGGTCGCGACCGGGAGGCCGACATCCGCCAGTTCCTCCAACAGCCGTACCGCACCGATCGCGTTCGACACCTGGTGCGCGCCGGCGAGCCCGAGCCGGAACGAGGGGTAGGTCTGTCGAGGCGTTGTGAGGCGGAGCTCCGTCGTGAATCGATCGCGGTTGACGACCGTCTCGATGCCCTCCGCGGCGCGCACAAGACGTGCGCCGCGGAGGCGGCAGGTCTCGGCAAACACCGCGAACAGTTCGGGCCGTGTTTCCGTCGTCACCACCACCATGCCGGGCTTGATGACCCCGGCCTTTTCCGCCGCGATCAACTCGAGCGTGTCGCCGAGGTACTCCTGGTGTTCCAATCCGATGGCGGTGATGGCGCCGGCGACCGGTGTCACGACATTGGTGGCGTCGAACCGTCCACCCAGACCGACTTCCAGCAGTGCCACGTCAACCGCCTGGCGGCGAAACCAGGACAACGCGATCGCCGTTGTCGCCTCGAAAAACGTGGCCGGGTGCGCCAACGTGCCGTCGGCGACGAGTGCGTCGACCCGCTCCTGGACTTCCGCAGCCTCCTGGCCGAGGTGCTGCTCTGTGATGGGGGCCCCGTTCACCGCGAACCGCTCGGCCAGCGTGCGAAGGTGCGGTGAAGTGTAGCGGCCCACGCGGTAGCCCGCGGCGCGGAGAGCGGCGTCCGTCATCGCCACCACTGAGCCCTTGCCGTTGGTGCCCGCCACGATGATGCTGGGGAAGGACGACGCCGGATCGCCCATCGAGGCGGTCATTCGCCGTATGGTGGCGAGCCCCGGCTTGATACCGAAGCGTTGTAGCGACGCCAACGCGCGCAAGGGGTCCATGAGCGACGTCCCGTCGTGTCAATCGAGCGACAGGTCGAGCGACGGGGGACGTTCGGCTCGAGTCGCGCCGCCGACAACCGGCGTCTCGACCGGTCCCGCCAGGGGCTTCCGGACGACAGACGACGCGCCGAGAAAACGTAGCAGCCGCGCCAGCGTGG
>CAUZAY010000348.1:0-4504 GCA_963577695.1 Vicinamibacteria bacterium
CGGGGTCGACGGCCGAGCAGGCACGGAAGGCCACGACTACGCCCATCGTGATCGCGACTCGGCCCGACGGTGCGCCGTCCGGTGCGATGGCCGCGCTCATCCTTCAGGTGCCAAACCTCGACGAGGCGATCGCGGCCGTGCAGGCCAATAGCGGCACGCTTGGCCGCCCTGCGGCCGCCACCGGGAACCTGAGTTTCGGGTTCGTCAAGGACCCGGACGGCAACCAGATCGAACTGATAATGACGCAGGGGTAGACACAGGCTATGATTGAGGCAATTGTGCCCTCGCTGGGGACAAACGGGCGTCCACATTTCAGGTACGAACAAGGAGATTCTTCCAATGCTTGCACGCTTCCTTTTGACCGCGTTCGTCGGACTCCTCGCCGTGCCCGTGGCGGCACAGGCACCTGACGGTTGGATGGTACGAGTGGACCGCAGCCAAAATGCCCAGGATCCGGACGATGCCGAGAACCTCTCGTTCATGACCATGGGCACTGGGTTTCACGTGACCGGAGGCCCAGCCGGGACCTTTTGGAATGACGCGAACACCCCGAGTGGCGACTTCACGCTCTCGGGCAGCTTCAGGCTCATGAAGCCCAGCGGCCACACGAATTATTACGGCCTCATCTTCGGTGGGTCCAACCTCGGCGCCGCCAATCAGACCTATATCTATTTCCTGGTCGGTCAGAACGGAAACTACCTCGTCAAGCATCGCGTCGGTGACGAGGTTCACGATATCCAGGCCAGTACCTCCCACGCCGCCGTGAACCAGCCGGGAGACGACGGGCAATCGACGAACGCTCTTGAGGTGCGTGTCGCCGGCGACACGATCTCGTATGTCCTGAACGGGCAGGTCGTCCACACGACGCCAAAGACCGGAATGAGCTCGATGACCGACGGACTGGCTGGCATCCGGATCAACCACCAGTTGGACGTCCACGTCGATAACTTCGAGATTCAGTAGGCCCGAGATGATGCGAGCGCTGCGTCTTGCGGATGGGACGTGTGAGTCGGTGCGGGTCGGCGTCGGGGCCGGCTGAGGGGGTCAGTCTACTTTCCTGTCCCAGGCGGAAGATGACCCCTGCTCGTCGCTCGGAATAGTCGGCCATACACGTGATGGCGCTCACCGTCGGCGCCTCCCTCGGGCACTACGAGCGGCCCCCGCGGGAGTACCGCGGCGAAATCGAGATTCGCCTAGGAGGCTCTTATGTCATCGTTACGACTCCTGATGTCCGTGCTCGTTGGCGGCACGATGCTCGCGGCGTGCGCAGCCGAGTCCGAGCCACCGGCGGCGATGGCCACGGCCGAGGTGGACCGGGTCACAGCAGCCAACCCGGTCACCGGTGAGGGACTCCCCAATCCGAACCCGACACGTATCGGGAGCTGGGCGACGCTGCCCGAGGGACGGGAGTGGGGCTCCACCGCCGGCCTCGACATCGACCCCACGGACGGGCATGTCTGGGGGTACGAGCGCTGCGGATCCGGCTCAGCGGGTGGACCTGGGGTCAACTGCGACAACAACCCCGTGGACCCCATCTTCAAGTTCGACCGCAACAGCGGGGAGATCCTCGCCAACTTCGGCGCCGAAACCTTCGTGACGCCCCACGGCATCTACGCGGACGGCGAGGGCAATGTCTGGGTCACGGACTTCGCCGGCAACGACGCGGGCACCAAAGGTCACCAGGTCCACAAGTTCAGCCCGACCGGAGAGCTGCTCCTGAGCCTGGGTATCGCCGGCCAGCCCGGGAACGGGCCGGATCACCTCAACCAGCCGATCGACGTGATCGTCGCGCCCGACGGGAACATCTTCGTCGCAGATGGCCACACCGGGCAGAACTTGACGACAGACGAACAGATGGCCGAGGCCCGCGAGGCGGGGCTGACCGGCCGCATCGTCAAGTACTCCCCCAACGGCGACTACATCATGGAGTGGGGCGAGATCGGCACGGATCACGGTCAGTTCCGCACACCACACGCCCTGGAGTTCGACGCTCAGGGCCGGCTCTGGGTCGCGGACCGTGGCAACCACCGCCTCGAGATCTTCGACCAAGAGGGTAACTACCTGGAGTCGCGCTATCAGTACGGGCGCATCAGCGACCTCTTCATCACCGAGGACGAGGTGGTGTATGCCATCGACTCCGAGTCCAGCCGGCTCCGCCACATCAATTGGAGGAACGGCGTCCGCATCGGACCTGTCGATCGCGACGTGCTCGTGGGCTTCATTCCACCGTGGGAGTCCGATAGCCGGCCGAACCATGGCGTGACGGGAGAGGGCGTGGGAGTGGACGAGGACGGCAACGTCTTCGTGGCCGAGGGCCCGGCCTCGCTCAGCGATGCGGGCTCGGCGTTCACGAAGTATGTGGTGGCCGGTATGTAAGCTGAGCCGGGCCACCGGGGCGACGCCCCAAGATGGCCAGCCGATTTTGGTCAGAGCCCTAAGCCCCGAACCCCAGCGGCCGCGAGGCGCGCATGTGCGCGCCTTGGCTTCCCTCGCCTATCGGCTCGTTCGCCGCGCTTCGTTCTCTTGGGCCTGAGTGGGCGATGGGCGCGTGCGCCTCGCCAGGCGAACGCCTCGCCCGGAAGCCACACCTCGTTGAGCACGCGGCTAGCGCTGTAGGGTCTTGAGATAGTTGACGAGGTGCCAGATGTCGCCGTCTGTGATGCGGTCAGCGTAGGGCTGCATGTCGGCCGAGACGCCCTCTTTGATCACCAGGAAGATCTCGCCGTCTGAGGGTCCGTGCAACCAGCTGTCGTCAGTGAAGTCCGGCACGTCGCCCCCCGCGTGCGCCATGTCGCCGTCGCCGAGACCGGTGTTGCCGTGGCAATCGCGGCACATGAACACATAGCGCTGTCGGCCGGTGGCCTTCGAGTCGGCGGTCACCTCCATCGGATTGTCGAGGGCTTGGCCCTCCGCGTGCCGGTGCGGTTCGGCGGGATGCGACTGGAGGGCCGTGGCCGTCACCGCGGCGTAGCCGCCGACGGCCAGGACGACGATGGCGAGTAGGGGGGCACAGTACTGCTGCATGTTCGATTCTCCGTGTGACCTGCGGCGCGTGGCAGGCGACATTCTTATTCTTGAGGCGCGTCGAAGTGCTTCCACATGTACTCCGGCTGGTATGTATGGAGATACAAGAAAATCTCGTGCGCCAGATTGACGACCCGGTTGACGCCGTATTCGTGGTGGTTCCGAGTCGCCACAAGCTGCACCGACACTGCACCGCGTGAGGGCACGCACCCGATCCGCGCGCGCCGACGGTCGACCCGGCGATGCGGGGGCAGACGTGGAGAGGCGCGACCGGCCACGAACCCCTGCAGGTCGCGAGCGAGCGATGAACGGGCGGAAATGCCGGGCAGGAGATTACGAAACAGGAACGTTCCGGTTTCCGGCGTGTAGTCGAGCGACAACGAACGCACACCAAGCCACGAGAATCGGAATCGATGACGTCCGGCGAGCGGGGCCTGCTCACTGAACCCTCGAAACACGCCCCGGTCGGCATATGTCTGCAAGCGCTCGCGCACCACCGCCAACGAGTGTTCCGCCGTCAGCCGCCGACGAGATACGGGCGGCGCTTCCTTGGTTCGTGCTGTCACGTTCTCAATATAGAAGAAGCCGGCACAGCGTGCCGGCTTCTTCCTCTCCGTAGGTAGCCTCGGGTGACCTTCGACTCGTGCACCGCGCTAGTGGTAGTACGACATCACGCCCGGCTCGATCTTGCCGAGGAACCCAGGCGCATACTGGTCGCGGAGCCAGAACTCCTTCTTCGCCTGCACGTTCACCACCGAGGGACGGCTCTCGTCGAGCGCCACTTGGTACGCTCGCTCAAGTGCCGGCCTGAACTCGCCAGGCGCCGTCACATACTCGCCGTGCGCGCCAAGCGCCTCCCCGAGTTTGTCGTACCGCAGGTTCTCCTGGAACAAGTGGACCGGCAACCCGACCTGATTGTTGCGTTGCCCCTCCCAGGTGCCCCACGCATTGTTGTTGTACACGATGACAACGGCGGGCAGCCGATACTTGGACAGCGTTTCCATCTCCATCCCGCTGTAGCCGAATCCAGCGTCACCCGTGATCGCTATGATCGGGTGGCCTTTGTAGGCGGCCTGCGGCCCGACGCCCTGCTGTACCGCCGCCGCGACCCCGATGGTGTAGCCAACGTCGGGACCGATGGCGCCGTACTGGTAGGCGCCGTTCATGATCTGTCCAGGCCGGTAGCTCCGAAGATAGCGGCGTGTGTATCGGGCGATGCCATACCCGCCCTGGACAATCGTCGTCCGGTCGCGTGGCAGGTTGCCGGCCTGCAGGAAGTCCGCCAGTTCCTTGCCGATGACCGACGGGTGAACGGCGTCGGTGTAGCCGAGACCGGTCTGGTAGTACTGCTCGTTCTCCGCCTCGAACTCGGCCCGCGCGGCGGCCACTTCGGCCACCCAGGCGTCGTGTCGCATCTGAGGCACGGCGGCGGCCAGCGCTTCGAGCGCCGCTTTCTCGTCACTGACGATACCGAGATCGA
>CAUZAY010000349.1:0-4504 GCA_963577695.1 Vicinamibacteria bacterium
CCATCGTTCGTCGGGTCCGCGCAGTGGACCGGGTTCCGGAATTGCGGCGTGCCCGACTGGTCCGTGCTGACCGTCCCGTGCGCCGGCGCGGTGTCGAGGTCATAGGGCGGAAGCGCCGCGTCGTCCGGCTCGTTGCCGTAGGCGCCCCAGAACCGCTTCAGCTCCCCAGTGTCGGCATCGATGACGGCGACGCGCCTGTTGCCGTACCCGTCCGCGATATACACCTCGTTGTCGGCCGCGGAGTATCGCACCTTCGCGACCTGCGAGTACCGTGTCGTCGACAGGCTGTCGGGTCCCTCGTGGTCGTGCTCGCCGACCTGCAGTAGGAACTCGCCGGCCCGCGTGAACTTCAGGACGTGAGAGTCGGCGCCACCGTTGCCGCCAATCCAGACGTTGTCCATGTTGTCGAGCGCGATCCCATGGTTCGAGTCGGGCCAGTCGTAGCCTTCACCCGGGCCGCCCCAGTGACCAACCAGGTTCCCCTCCTGGTCGAACTCGAGGATCGGGGGTGCCGCGAAGCAGCATTCCGCCGCCGATGGCGGGTCGAGCGCGGCTGGAATCTCGTTCGCCCCGAGGTTTCCGCGATGCACAACCCACACGTGATCGCGCGAATCGACCGCGACCCCGATCGTGGATCCGAGCAGCCAGTTGTTCGGCAGCGGTTTCGGCCAGAACGGGTCGACCTCGAACATCGGCGCGCCATCGCCGGTGGTCGGGCCCGGGGCCGTTTCCGCCATGTCGCCGTCGGAATCGGCCGACGCCATCTCGCCCCCACTACCACCGCCGCAGGCAACGGCGACCGCCAGCAGTGCAACCGAACTCAGCAGGCTCACATTTCGAATCATCGAGGGTCCTCCCAGGGATCGTTGCGCATAGCGTGCCACCGACCGGACCCAAGACGCAAGCCCGAACGGGATTCTTGTCGCGTCCACCTGCGAGGCCGGTCTGGCGGAGCGGTCTGGCACTTCACCACCACGGACGCCCGGGAACCCGGCCGACGGCGTGGCGGCCATTTCCGCGCGTTCGCTATGCCGCGGTGTTGTTGCGGGATTCCGCTTGACGTACACAACCAGATTTCTGGGTGTACGGCGATGGCACGCCTTCGCGGGCCACTGCACTCGAGGAACAAACGGGTTACGGAGGATTCAGGAAGCGGAGCCTGCCTGTTCAACGTCAACTTGACAATGCCCGGAGAGACACTGGTAGCCTTTACCCCCCACACCATGAGGTCGAGGCGGGCATCTAGAATCTGCTATCGTCCCACTCGAGCCTTCATGGTTCCCGTGTTCCCCTTAAGATGGGTGCAGTCCATTGCCGGACACCTGGAAAAAGGCGGAGTGATCGGGGACCTGCCCTGGCGCGAGCAGCTGGATCTGCCGGACCGCGAATGAGACACCCTGCGTCTCACCTAAGCCGGCCAACGGAGTGAGATGACGACACCCAAGCGAGTTTCACGACTCCGTCGACTTCGTCAGGGAGCGTCCGCCGCCGGTCTCGCGGTCGTCTGTGCCCTCCCCTGGGCCCTGACGCCGACGGTGTCGGCGCAGCTGGGTCGAGAACCGGTCGCCCTCGACGCCGACGACATCGGAGGGGTCGTCGCAGGCCCCGACGGGGCCGAAGCGGGTGTCTGGGTCATCGCCGAGACGACCGACCTGCCCACCAAGTTCGCCCGGATCGTGGTGACCGACGACGACGGCCGCTACCTGCTGCCCGACATGCCGCCGGCCGCCTACAACGTCTGGGTGCGCGGCTACGGTCTCGTCGACTCGGCGAAGGTGCTGGCCCGGCCGGGCCAGCCGCTCGACCTGAACGCGACCCCGGCGCCAACCCCCCAGGCGGCGGCGCAGTACTACCCGCCGAACTACTGGCTCTCGATCATGGAGCTGCCCGAGGGACCGGACCGGGAGGCTGGCGCGCGCGCCGGCCGGTGCGGGCTCGCCTGCCACCAAATGGGCGGAAAGGCGACGCGTGAAATCTCCCCGGAGACGACCGCCGTCCTGGGCCCATTCGAGTCGACGGCGCACGCCTGGCAGGAGCGGGTCAAGGGAGGCCCGACCGGCGCGTTCATGTCCCGGTTCTACGAGCGGTCGGGCGCCTCGGTCTACCCCGCCTGGACGGACAAGATTCTCGCCGGCGCCGTGCCGCCTCGGCCGCTGCGGCCCCGCGGCGTCGAGCGCAACCTGGTCGTCACGCTCTGGGACTGGGGCGCGGTCAACGGATTCGTCCACGATCAGGCGCCGGCCGACCGGCGCAATCCCGTGGTACCGCCCGGCACGCTCATCTACGGCCCCAGCCAGAGCCACGACATGTTGGTGTGGCTCGACCCGCTGACCCACGAGGTAGGCGAGATCAAGGTAGCTACACGCGACACCGACCTGCGGGTGGTGCCGCGTGACGGGCTGGGGGGCCCGTTCCCGCAGGACCCGTTCGGCGAGATCCGGCGCCCCTCCCCCTACTGGCCGAACGAGGAGATCTGGAACGTGGCGTCCGAGCCGCGTAGCGGGCAGATGGACCACAAGGGACGCATCTGGGCAGGGTTCCGCATCCGGCGCGATGAGAAGCAGCCGGCGTTCTGCCGGTCGGGATCGACGAACGCGTTCGCCCGCTACTATCCGCTCGATCCCCAGCCGAATTCGAACATCGGCGGCAAGCAGACCGGTTTCTACGACCCCGAGACCGAGGCGTGGACGCTCATCGACGTCTGCTGGTGGTTCGACCACAGCGACTTCGCGTCCGACGCCGACCACACCCTCTACAGCGGCATGAACAACGTGGTCGGCTGGCTCAACACACGGCTCTACGACGAGACCGGCAACGAGCAGGCGTCGCAAGGCTGGTGCCCCGCCGTGCTGGACACCAACGGCGACGGCACCATCACCGAGTGGACCGAGCCGGACGACCCGTTCGATCCGACGAAGGACATGCGCATCGACTTCACCTGCTATTCGGTGGGATCGAGCCCGATCGACCACTCCGCCTGGTGCAACGGCGCAGGCCCGCAGATCGTCCGCATCGAACGGGGATCGGATCCACCTGATACCTGCAAGGCCGAGCGCTACGAGGTGCCGCTGGACCACCCGGCAACAGGCGCGCGGGGGCTGGAGGTCGACTCGCACGGCATCGTCTGGGTCAACTTCACGAACGCCGAGTACATGGGCAGCTTCGACCGCAGCAAGTGCGCAGTGCTCAACGGTCCGACTGCTACCGGCCAGCACTGCCCGGAGGGCTGGACGTTCTACCGGCACCCGACCGACGCGGTGCCAAACTACGAAGGGACGACGATCGGGACCGACCGGACCTATCTGATCAACGTCGATCAGTTCGACACGCTGGGGCTCGGCCCGGACGTGCCGATTACCTACCCGGAGAACGCCGACGCGCTGATTGCCTGGCTGGGCGAGGAAGAGACCTGGGTCACGCTACGGGTGCCCTATCCGATGGGCGCAATGTTCACCAAGAAGCTGATCGGGCGCATCGACGATCCGCTCGGCGGATGGAAGGGGCGCGGTATGTGGTCAAGCACCGCCCACTATGCACCCTGGCACATCGAAGGGGGCAAGGGGACCCGCGGAAAGCTGATCAAGTATCAAGTGCGGCCCGATCCGCTGGCGAAATGAGCGACAGCGGGTCCCGGAGGATCTCTCGTCGCGACTCTGTCAACTTGAAGAAACAGCGCATTCTCCTGCCCTGTAGCTGAACTCCGGCGCCCGTTCAGCAGGCGCAGGTCGCCGCGTTCCAGACCTCAAACGCCCGCCGTCGCAGTAGCCGGTGGTGGGCCGATCGTAGAAGGTGGCGGCCGACCCGAAAGAGATTCTGCACGGGGCCGTGCACCGCGAGAAACCGTTGCGCGGGTTCTGTCAACTTGAGGGCGGACTTGGCACAGTATCGGTATGCCGAGCTACCGAGGATACCGCTTTCCACCCGAGATCATCGCCCACGCCGTGTGGGTGTACCACCGATTCGGCCTCAGTTTTCGGGACGTCGAAGATCTCCTCGCGGAGCGCGGGATCACGGTCACGTACGAAACGATCCGGCAATGGTGCCTGACCTTCGGACTCGATTACGCTCGACGATTGCGGCGCCGCCGAGGCCGCATGGGCGACACCTGGTATCTGGACGAGGCATTCGTCAAGATCCAGGGGCGGCAGCAGTACCTGTGGCGTGCCGTGGACGAGGACGGAGACGTGATCGACATCCTTGTACAGGCGCGGCGCAATCAGCGGGCCGCCGCCCGGTTCTTCCGGAAGTTGTTGAAAGGACAAGACTGTGTCCCCCGACGAGTGATCACCGACAAGCTGCTCAGCTACCCAGCCGCCTGCCGCACCGTGATGCCGTCCGTCGTCCACTGCACGGACCGGTACGCGAACAACCGGGCCGAAGCCTCTCACCAACCAACCCGGCAGCGGGAACGCCAGATGCGGCGTTTTAAGTCCGCCGCGCACGCGCAACGGTTTCTCGCGGTGCACGGCCCCGTGCAGAATCTCTTTCGGGTCGGCCGCCACCT
>CAUZAY010000350.1:0-4415 GCA_963577695.1 Vicinamibacteria bacterium
CTTGGCCGCGAACACGACCTGCATGCCGAATGCGGGCGCGACCGCGGCCACGGCCCGCCCGATGCGACCCGCGCCGACGATGCCGAGCTGCTTGCCCTGAAGCTCGCTCCCTAACATGAAATCGAATGTCCAGCCGGTCCAGCCGCCTCTCCGGACGGCCCGGTCGGCCTCGCCGATCCGCCGCGTGACCGAGAGAATCAACGCCCACGTCAACTCGGCGGTCGCGCCGGTGAGGATATCGGGGGTGTTGGTGACGACGATGCCGCGCGCGGCCGCCGCTACCACGTCGATGTTGTCAAAGCCGACGGCCACGGTGGCGATCACGCGGAGCGAGTCGCCCGCGGCGATGGCGGCAGCATCAATGCGGTCGTTGAACATGCAGACGAGTCCCTGTTTCCCACGAAGCCGCGCACACACCTCCTCATGTGCCAAATCGTCGGTCCCTGGGTGGAGATCGACCAGGCATGACGCCGCGAGCTGGTCGAGGACCGCTGAGGGCATCCGGCGCGTGACCAGAACGGCTGGCTTGGTATCGGTCATGGCGGTTGGGCGGTTGGGCGGGTCGGCGGGCCAGCACCGGGGTGTGTCAATCCGCACCGGATGGATCGACGATACCTACGATGGCCGCGTCCACCGGCGCGGCGCGCCGCCCGAGTGCGCTCCCGGCCGCGCGCCCCTCGAGCACGAGCAGCACCAATTCGCCGATACCGGCACCGATCGCGTCGATCGCCAGCTGCGCAGCGCCCGTGGGCTCGCCCGCCTGGTCCACAGGACGGGCGAGTAACAGCTTCGCCCCCTCGAGCTTGGGGTTCTTTCGGGTGGCGACGACCGTGCCGACGATGCGAGCCAATCGCATCAGCTCTGGCCCTTCACAGTGGCGCGGCTGGACCGACGACGGGGCTTTCGGCGCGGGGGTCTGGAGCCGCTAGCGTCCAGGCTCCAGTGGTCGCAGATACCGATGACGCTCGCGTCGGTGGGCACCGCGGCCGGAAGGAACGGGAACGAGGCCTCGCGCCCGCGGACGAAGAACACCTCCTCACCGCGACCCGCGCCGACCGAGTCTACGGCCACCAACGGGACGCCAACCGACTCGCGCTCGGGTGATAACGGCTGCAACACCAGGAACGTGCGCCCGGCCAGGCCGGGGTCCTTGATCGTGGCGACGACGGTACCGATTACTTGAGCAAGGTGCATGGGGCGGGCTCAGGACGCCTCGTTGGTCGAGACCACATCAACGATGCCGATGATCGCCGCATCGATCGGGCGATCGGCCTGGCCGGCCGCCATTCTCGCGGAACTCCCGCTCACCACCAACACCGTTTCCGCCGCGCCAGCATCCACGGTATCAACGGCGACGATCGGGCCGCCCCGCGCCTCACCGTCCGGTAGGACGGGCTGGACGAGCAACAGCGTGCTCCCGACCAGCCGCTCGTCCTTCCGAGTGGCAACGATGGTGCCCACGACTTTGCCCAGAATCATGGCGGGTCACGTCTCTCAGTGGTTCGTGGGTCAGGTCCCGGCGCGTGCCGCTCGGAGATATCGAGGGAGCCCAGCGGGCATGTGTGCGGGACGCCGCGGCTGGTCGAGAACGACCATTCGGACGGCGTCACTTGCCGGCGCTCTTGCCGATGGGCAGCACGTCTTCGAGATCGGCGTGGGGACGCGGAATGACATGCACGGAGACCAGTTCGCCAACTCGCCGCGCCGCCGCGGCGCCCGCATCAGTCGCCGCCTTCACCGCCGCCACCTCGCCTCGCACGATGGTCGTCACGAACCCCGCACCGATCTTCTCCCAGCCGATCAGCGTGACGTTGGCGGCCTTCACCATGGCATCCGACGCTTCGATCATCGCGACAAGCCCCTTTGTCTCCACCATGCCGAGCGCCTCGCCCATGATCTACCTCCTGTGGTATCCCGCACACCCACCACGCAACAGCATTCCCGTCCAGGACACTAACGCAGCTGGTTGACAGCATCCGCAATCAACGCCGTCAGTTCGCGGTATGTTAGTCGAACTTCATCATCCAGACCTAGCGGCGCGGCGCTCGGCCCCGGCGCCGGGGTCACCAAGCGGGCACCGGGACTCGACGGCGCGTCCACGGCCTGGCAACTGACCTCATCCCCGACCTCCTGATCCGGTGGGCACAACGGCGCCGGCGCCGCAATCCCGTATCGATCGCGCAGGCTCTGGAGACGATTCACCTCTTCACGTGATAGCACGCGCTCCCCGCCCAGTTGCCTCGCCACCAGACTGATACGGGCGAAATGCTCGACCGTCTCCATCTTGTAGTAAGCCGCGAACAACTCCCGGGCCACCGTCAATGCCCCATGATTGGCCAGCAGCAACCCGTCGTGGGCACTGATGTAGCGCCGCACGGCGTCGGCCAGTTCAGCCGTCGAAGGTGTCCCGTAGTCGGCGATCGGAATGCTCCCGAGCGTGGTGACCACTTCGGCCAGAACCGCTCGGTCCAGCGGAATCCCAGCCACCGCGAACCCGGTCGCCGTGGGTGGATGCGCATGCACAACGGCGTTGATCTCCGGTCTGTGTTCATAGACCGCCAGATGCATCAGGATCTCGGACGAGGCCTCGCGATCACCGGTCAGTTTCCGGCCGGCCAAGTCGGTCGTGACCATCATGTCCGGGGTCATGAACCCCTTCGACACGCCGGTGGGCGTCATCAGCAGCCGGTCGTCGTCGAGCCGGACGCTGATGTTGCCATCGTTCGACGCCACGAACCCACGTGCGTAGACACGCCGACCGATCTCGACGATGTCGGCCCGAAGACGTTCCTCGACCTGCATCATGTGCCTTTGGCGGTTGCGCGTTGACCCTGCTGAAAGCCGGCCCGGCAATCCTCAGAGCAGAAGTGATGGGTTTTACCCTTGTGGCGCAGAGTGATGGCCCGGCTCCGATCGATATAGGTGCCGCAGGCCGGATCGCGCACCAGCGAGACCGCCTTCGTGGGCGGTACCTGAGGCCGGGTCGTCGCGCCCTGGGCGAGTCCAGCCAGAAACTTCCAAGCCAGCCGCAGCAGGACCACTGTGACAAGAAACCGGATCACCCAACCAAACACCATCGGTGGCTCAGTCTACTAATGAACCGCTCGGAGACTCTCGAGCGCCTCGGTCGCCGCGAGCGCTTCGGCACTGCCGGGAGCCACCCGCAGGACCTCTTCCCAGGCGGCCATGGCGCCGTCGAGGTCGCGATTGCCGAATGCGCGGACCATGCCCAGACTGAGAAACGTCTTTGGGTGCGCCGGATCTATCTCGAGCGACCGATCAAACTGGGCGAGCGCGCGTTCGGTGTCCTCCAGATAGTAGTAGGCCAGGGCCAGGTCGGTGCTGACGTCGACCTCGTCGGGCGCCAGCTCCAGCACCGCTTCATACCAGGGGACCGCTTCCTCGAACCGTTGGGCATAGAAATAGAGGTTGCCGAGGTCCACACGGACTTGGGTGTCGGCCGGTGATTGTTCGGCGGCCTGACGCAGCTCCGCGGCCCGGGTCTCGTCGACCGGCGGCACGGCCGGCACGGCGGGCCCCGACTCCACCGGCGCCGACGCGTCGGCGACGGTCACCGGCTCGACCGGGCGCTGGGACCAGACGACCCACCCCATCAACCCGCACGCGACCCCGAGCGAGACGACGAGCGGCAACGGTTCGATACGTGTCATGGCGGTACCGGAGTACGACTCTGCGTTCTCGTCGATCATAGCAGTCTGCAGCAGTTCTACCGCCGCGGCTACCACCCCGCGGCGAGCCCGAAAGTCTGGCGTGTGGTGGCACCCCGACTCGTCCTGACAGCGCGGCGTCAGCGTACGAGCGCGATCATTTCCCGTACCGCCCGTTCCAGGCCAACCAACACCGCCCGGGAGATGATGCTATGGCCAATGTTGAGCTCGACGATCTCGGGGATGGCGGCTACCAGCCCGACGTTGACATACGTTAGGCCGTGA
Source organism: Vicinamibacteria bacterium (assembly GCA_963577695.1). Taxonomy (GTDB): domain Bacteria; phylum Acidobacteriota; class Vicinamibacteria; order Vicinamibacterales; family UBA8438; genus UBA8438. The sequence continues at coordinate 3,954 of CAUZAY010000350.1, forward strand.
CCACCCAGCACTTCGAGTCCGTCGGTGCGTGCCTGGCGCGCGGCTTGCTGGATCTTGACAATCTCCCCGGCTCGCCGCGAGACGGGCGCGTCGGCATACGGCCCAGTATTGATTTCGATCGCGGTGGCGCCGGTCTGCCGGGCCAGCGATACCTGGCCGGGGTCGGCGTCGATGAACAGGCTTGCGAGGATCCCCGTGTCCTGCAGCCGACGCACAGCCGCACTGATGGCGGTCTGGTTCGCCGACACGTCGAGTCCGCCGGTTGTCGTCACTTCGCCCGGCTCTTCCGGCACCAGGGTCACTTGGTCCGGCTTCAGGGACGACGCGATGATCACCATCTCGTCGGTGGCCGCCATTTCCACATTCAGCCGGGTGGACACCACATCACGCAACATCCGCAGGTCGCGGTCCTGCATGTGACGGCGGTCGCCTCGCAGATGGACGGTGATACCGTCAGCGCCG
>CAUZAY010000351.1:0-4385 GCA_963577695.1 Vicinamibacteria bacterium
CCGGAACTGACAGGCTCGCGAACCAGAGTGGAGCCCGCAAGCCATGCGACGACGGCGATCAGCGCCAGCGCGACGACAGCCGGGAGGGGTCGCTGCCACGGCCGCAACCTGGGCGAGGCGACCGCCGCCATGTTGCTCGGCTCGCTCAGGGGAGCCGCGAGCAGCTCGTCGAGTTCCAGGCGAGCGTCGCCGATGTCTCGAAGGCGACGCTTCGGGTCCCGCTCGAGGCACCGTCGCAGCAGACGACGGAGTGACGCCGGGGTGTTGGTGGGGAGAGGCTCCCAGTCGATGTCCTTGGTCAGCACGTAGGCCAAGGTGTCTGAGACGTCAGCGGCCGCGAACACACGCGCGCCGGCCAGCATCTCGTAAAGCACCGCCCCGAAGGCCCACACGTCCACCCGTTTGTCCACGGCCCTGCCCTTGGCCTGTTCCGGCGCCATGTAGGCCGCCGTGCCAAGCACCATCCCCAGCTGTGTCGCCGCCACCGTCAGCGAGATGGTCGGCGACACCGACAGGTTCGACTCCGCTCCGGCAGGCTGGAACGCTTTTGCCAACCCGAAGTCCAGCACCTTCACCGTGCCATCGGCCTTGACCTTGATATTGGCCGGCTTCAGGTCGCGGTGGATGACGCCCTGCTCGTGCGCCGCCTCCAGCGCCTCGCCGATCTGCCTGGCGATGGGGAGCGTTTCGGCGAGGGAAATCGGCCCCTGGGCAATGCGATCCGCTAGCGTCGGCCCTTCGATGAGCTCCAGCACCAGCGCGCGGGTGTCACCGGTCGACTCGAAACCGTAGATGCCACCAATATTGGGATGGTTCAGCGAGGCCAATACCTTCGCTTCGCGCTCGAATCTGGCCAGACGCTCGGCGTCGGCCGTGAACGCCTCGGGAAGCACCTTCAGCGCAACATCTCGCTCGAGCGTCGTGTCGCGGGCCTGATAGACCTCGCCCATGCCGCCCTCGCCGATCTTCGCGAGGACCTCGTAAACGCCGAGCGTGGTGCCTGGGTTCAACGGCATCTCAGGGTCGACTCATTGCGGCGACGGCCCCCCCACGTGTCCGTTGTCGGTGAGACACGAAGTCATCCGCGTGGTGCCGAACGCATGGAAGCCACAGCTGTTGATCAGGGTCCTACACTAACCCAACATCACGTCAGGTAGGACGAGAGCTGGATCACGCGGAGGCCAGGCACCTCCGGCAGTCGACGGTCGTTGGTGACGAGGGCGGAGCACCCGGCCGCAAGCGCCGCCGCGATCTGCAGCGCGTCCGGCTGTCAAGGGCGGAGCAAAATTAGACCACGGTGGCGGAGGAAAACCAGACCACCCAGCAGGTGGGGCGGCGTGTCTGAAAGCGGCCGTGCGGGCGGGCCGGAGCGGAGTCTGGGCGCGCCCGGAGGGCGGGCTCAGACGGAGCGGAAGCCCGTCCGCACAGCCGGCCGCGTCGCGGGCGGGTGGTCTCAGGACGCGGGGGCGTCGGCAGGACGCCGGGCTTTCTTGCTGTGGGCGAGACGATAGCTTTCGCCGTTCAGCTCCAGGATGTGGACGTGATGGGTCAGCCGGTCGAGCAGGGCGCCGGTCAGCCGGTCAGAGCCGAAGATCTCCGTCCATTCGTTGAACGGCAGATTCGAGGTCACCAGCGTCGACGCCTGCTCGTAGCGCTGCGAGAAGACCTCGAACAACAGCTCGGCGCCGGTCTTCGATAACGGCACGTAGCCGAGCTCGTCGACGATCAACAGATCCTGCTTGGCGAGCTGCTTCTGCACGCGCAGCAAGTGTTTGTCATCTCTGGCCTCGAGCAGTTCGTTGACCAGGGCGGCGGCGGTGGTGAAGCGCACCCGAGCGCCCTGCTGACAGGCCGCCAGCCCCAACGCGAGCGCCAGATGGGTCTTGCCCGTGCCAGAGTTGCCCAAGGCCAACACGTTCTCTCGGCGGGTGAGATACTCCGATCGGGCCAGTTCCAGCACCAGGCTCTTGTTCACCGACGGGATCGCGCGGAACTCAAAGGTCTCGAGACTCTTCAAGACCGGGAACTTGGCGGCCTTGATGCGCCGCTCGGTGGCGCGTTGCTCGCGATCGAGCAGCTCCAGCTCGCAGAGGCGTAACAGATAGCGCGGGCAGTCCAGCCCTTCTTGTGCGCACTGCCGCGCCACTTTGTCGTACTCGCGCAAAAAGGTCGGCAGTCGCAGCGCCTTGAGCTGTGCGGCGAGCAGCACGGTCGGTTGCGCCATCACTCGGCGCCCGCTCCCAGCAGCGCCAGGTAATCCGTCGCCGCCGTCATCGCCACGCGGGCGGCCGGCAGATGTGGATACTGCGCCAGATCGAGCCGGGGCGGCCGGTGGTCGAGGCGGCACAGCACGAGATGCTTGACGGCGTCGAAGCCGATCGCGCCCAAGGCGAGGGCGTCGCCGACGGCGCCGCTGACGTGGTCGAGTCGAAAGTCCTCGAGGAGCCGCAACACCTGCACGTACTCGCGCGTGCCCGCCTTGCCCAGCCGCGCCTCCAACCGCCGCCGCAGCCCGAGAAACGCCGCCGGCAGCGCCCACCCGGCGAGGGGCGCCGCTTGATCGAACGCGCCGGTCTTGCGCTCCAACAAGGCCAAGTAGTGCAACGGATCGAAGATCAACGCTTCACGCTCATAGCTGCGCCGATGGCGGGCGATCTCGTCGCTGCCGCACACGATCACGACGTCGTCCACGTAGGCTTGCACCACCACCTCGCGGTGGCCGTACGCGGTCGGCACCGAGTAGTCGTTGAGGCGGTAGCGCACGAGCGACAACGACGTGACCCGCGTCGTGCGCCGGTCGCAGGCGTCATACGGGACGGGCGGCAACGGCAGCAACGCGTCGCGGTCGCGCGCGAAGCGCTCCCCGATCGTCTCGGTGTGCCGCCGCAACCGGTGCCCGCGCCGCGCGCGGCACTGGCGCGCGACGTCGGCGTTCAACGCCTCCCAACTGGGGAACCGGGGGACCGGCACGAAGAAGTTGCGGCGGGCGTAGCCGACCAGCCCTTCCACCTTGTCTTTATCGTTGCCCTTGCCCGGCCGCCCGAAGCGGGCGTCGAACAAGTAGTGCGACTGGAGCTCGCTGAAGACCCGCGTCCGCTGGCGCGTGCCGTCCCCGAGAATCCGCGCCACCGCGAGCTTGGTGTTGTCGTAGACGATGGCACGCGGCACGCCGCCGAAGTAGCTGAACGCGGCGTTGTGCCCGTCGCAGAACGCCTCCGTCGTCTCGGCTGGAAACGCCTTCACGAACCCGTCATCGCTGTGCGGGAGATCGACGACCAGGTAGTGCGCCTTGCACTCGACGCCCGCGATCACCACCAGCGCTTCGCCGAAGTCGGCCTGGGCGTCGCCCGGCGGATGCACCAACGGCACGAACATCTCCTGCCCGCCCAGCGTCTTCGCGCGCACGTAGTCTTTGACGATCGTGTAGCCGCCCGTGAAGGCGTGCTCCGCCCGCAATCGTTCCCAGATGCGCTTGGCCGTGTGGCGTTGTTTCTTCGGGCGCTGCTGATCGTCGCCGAGGATCTGATCAATCACCCCGGTAAAGCCGTCCAGCTTCGGACACCGGACCGGGTGCGCGCGCCGGTACCCAGGCGGCACGCTGTAGCGCAGCATCTTGCGCACCGTCTCGCGGGCCAGCCCGAAGCGCCGGGCCGCCGCGCGCTCGCTCAGCCCCTCCACATAGACACTACGCCGCACTTCCGCATAGAACTCCACTCGATACATCCCTCCTGTGTTCCACAAAACACCGTCAGGATGCTCGGCGGACCACGAGAGCGGTCTGGTTTTCCGCCGCCCTCCGGCGGCGCTACACCGCCGCGCTGTGGTCTAGTTTTGCTCCGCCGTTCTCAGGTTGGCAAGCCACTGAATATGTCGACCACGGCGTGAGTGGCTCACAGGATCGCAGGACGGCTCTGGATGGCCTTCTGCGGGACGCTCGGAGGCGGCGCTTTGGCGTCGTAGTGTGCTGGCGGCTGGACCGCCTGGGACGCAATCTACGGCATCTGGTGACGCTCCTGGACGAGCTGCAGGCGCTGGGCGTGGCGTTCGTCAGCCTCGGCGAGGGCATCGATTGCACGACCCCGGCCGGCCGGCTGCAGCTGCATATTCTGGCCGCGCTAGCCGAGTTTGAGCGGTCGAGAATCGCTGAACGGGTCCGGGCCGGTTTAGCTCGGGTCCGGGCGAACGGCACGCGGCTCGGCAGGCCGAGGGCGGTCGTGCCAACAGCCAGGCTGGCCGGGGTGGCTCACCTGTCCACTCGTGAGGCGGCTGCGCAGCTGCGGGTCTCAGTATCGACCGTCAAGCGGTGGCGGAGGTCGGTATGACGCTGGTCAACCTCGTCGTCCTTGTCGCCGTTGTGCTCGTCGCCTGGGTGTTTTGGGAGCCCG
>CAUZAY010000352.1:0-4367 GCA_963577695.1 Vicinamibacteria bacterium
ACCGAATAGAACGGAGGAGGTTTAACCGCAGCGGACCGTAGATACGCGGGTGGGAAATCGATGACGGGGGTTTCCGGGCGAGGCGTTCGTCTGGCCAGGCGCAAGGAGGGAGCAGGCGGGCGCCCCTCCCGGCCGGGCGGGGGCGACCGACGCAGCAACGCCGTCAGGCGGACGGATCGCCAGGAAACCTACAGATTGGCGAGGGTCCCCGTGTTGAGCAATCCGGTGCTGTCGCCGAGCTCCTCTGAACGCACCCCGGCCTTGTCGAGCACACTCAGCAGCAGGTTCGCCATCGGCGTGTCTTCGGGGTACGCGAGGTGCCGCCCCCCCTGGAGTCGGCCACCCCCGCCACCAGCCACCAGACAGGGCAGGTTCGTATGCTCGTGGAGGTTGCCGTTCCCGATGCCACCGCCGTAGACGATCATCGAGTGGTCGAGCAGATTACCGTCGCCGTCGGGCGTGTTCCGCAGTTTCTCGAGGAAGTGCCCGAGCAAGGTGACGTGATAGGTATCGATCTTGGCCTTGCGGGCGATGAAGTCCGAATCGTTACGGTGATGCGACACGGTATGGTGCTGGTCCGGCACGCCGATCTGCGGGAAGCTGCGCGGACTGGTCTCGCGCGCCATCATCATCGTTCCGACGCGAGTCACGTCAGCCTGGTAGGCGAGCGCCATGAGATCGAACATCTGCTTGGCGTATTCGTCAAAATCATCCGGGATATCGATCGGCCGGTCCGGTAGCTCGATCTCCGCCTGGTCGCCCCGAGCTTCCGAGCGACCGATGCGCTGTTCGAGATCGCGCACGGAGTCGAGATACTCGCTCAACTTGTTCCGGTCTGCCGCGCCAAGCGTGCGTTCGAGGCTCAGCGCCTCCTGGGTCACGGAATCGAGAATGCTGCCGGTCTGCCGTACTTGTGCCTGGCGGTCCGCCGCGCTCCCACCATCACCAAACAGACGTTCAAACACCACGCGGGGATGCGGCTCCATCTCCAGCGGGGTGGTGGGGTCGCGCCAGGAGATCGTGTTCGAGTAGAAACAATCGCCGGAGTCGCACGAGATGGCGGTCGGTTTCTCAAGCACGAGCTCGAGCGATGGCAGCGGCGTCAACTGTCCCAAGGCCTGGGCGGCAATCTGATCCGCGGTCGTCCCCAACTTGATCGCCGTGGGCCCGATGCGGCCCCGGCGCTCCCACGCGTGAACACCGCTCAACCAGACCGCGGTCGCACGGGGGTGATCACCGTTCCCATCGCCGAATGAGTCCGCCTGCCGGTGGGCGAGCCCACTCAGCACCAGCAACTGGTCACGGTAGGACGCCAGCGGGCTCAGGGTCGGAGAAAACTCGAAGCCGGCCCCGGTGGTGGTCGGCACCCAACTGTCCTGGATCACGCCATTGGGGATGTAGACGAAGCCCAGGCGGGTGGCCGGGGTGGCGGCGGTCTGGGCGAGCGCGGTCGCGGCCGGGACCATCGCCTCGAGCAACGGTAGCGCCAAGCTCGCGCCCATGCCGCGCAGGAACGTCCGCCGGGGCAACGCCATTTTGGTGATGAACATTTACTGAGCCTTCCTCATCTGGAACGGAGTGCTGTTGACGATGCCGACCACGACGGACGCGAATCGGTAGTCATCGCGCGCCGCGTCCCGCACGATGGCGCGGATGGTCGGCGCATCGAAATGCTCGACCCCGCGTCCAAGCGCGTAGGTCAGCAGTTTCTCGGTCACGGTGGTCATGAACAGTTCGGGCGACTTCACCAGCTCGGCTCGCAGACCGGCTGGGCCGTCAAAGCGAACCCCGTTTGGAAGTAGACCGGAGGCGTCGATCGGCAGGTTCGATTCGCCTCGGTCACGCCAGCGACCGATGGCGTCGAAATTCTCCAGCGCGAACCCCAGCGGGTCCATTTGTGAATGGCAGCTGGCGCACACCGGATTCGCCCGGTGCTGTTCCATCGCTTCCCGCATGGACCGGGGCTTGCCGTCCTCGCTCGTCTCGTCCAGCGACGGGACGTCGGGCGGCGGTGGGGGCGGCGGCGATGACAGCAGGTTCTCAAGAATCCACTTGCCCCGGAGCACCGGCGACGTCCGCGTGCCATAGGAGGTCAGAGTCAAAATGCTGCCCTGCCCCAGCAGCCCGCGGCGACGACCGTCCTCCAGGTCGACCCGCCGAAAGTGACTGCCGTAGACGTGGGGAATCCCGTAGTGTTTGGCCAGCCGTTCGTTGACGAACGTGTGGTTCGCCGTCAGGAGATCAAGGACGCTGCGGTCATCGCGCAACACGCTGTCGACGAACAGCGCGGTTTCGGTCCGAAACGCCTGTCGCAAATTTTCGTCGAAGCCGGGGAAGAAGCCGGCATCAGGCTCCTTCGCATCCACGTCACGCAGAAACAGCCACTGCTCGGCAAAATTCGTGACCAACGCTGATGACCGCGGGTCGGCCAGCATGCGGCGCACTTCACGGTCGAGCACGGCCGGATCGTGTAACTCACCTCGGGCCGCCACATCGAGTAACTGGTCGTCTGGGATGCTGCTCCACAGGAAGAACGACAACCGGGAGGCAAGCTCCAGGTCGTTGATCGGATAGACGCCATCCGCCGAGACCACGTCAGGCTCGCGTTCGATACGGAAGAGAAATTCGGGACTCACGAGCAAACGCTCGATAGACCGCTGAATACCACGCTCGAATCCGCCCTCGGTCAGGCCCCGCTCGTAGAACTGCAACAGCCGGCCGAGGTCGTCCTCCGTCACGGGACGGCGATACGCGCGTCGCGCCAGTGCGGACAGAATGGTCCGGGCGCACGACGCCTGGTCGGTGTCTGACGCCTCGGCACCCGGGTGGCACCCGAAGATGCGCCGGCGGCTCGGGGTATCACCGGCGCCGTCGGCGCCGAACGGCCCGCTGACGATCAGACTGGCGATGGACGGCTGACGGCTTCGCGACCGGTAGGCGCGCACCGACCCCTCGGCCAGTGCGCCGCTCTTGGGGAGAAACGACACGGCCAGGTCACGTGGACCGGCTCGAAGCGGCACGCGTACCTCGACATCGGGGTCGGCATCGAAGGCAAAGACACCGCTGGCCGTGCGCTCCGGCGGGGTCTCGCCCACCGTAAACAGATTCACCCGCTCGCCATCCACACTGATCTCGACGTCGTGGGGCTCGCGCGCCGCACGCGTAAACTGGACGGTGATCAGATACTCGCCATCGAGCGGCAGATGACTCCGCACCCGGATCCCGCCGCGGGTGCCGAGCGGCAGCCCCGGCACATGGCCATCCTGCACCAGGTCCCGATCGAGCTGGTAGGTGTCGACGATCGGCAGCATCGTCGGGTCACCGACCGCCAGCCGGCTGATCTTCCGTGCCGCGGCCAGATATCGCTCCATGAGCGTCGGCGAGACAAACAGTAGATCGGCCAGGTTGTCGAATCCGCTGGTCGCATTGTCGGCGGGTAGCATCACCGCGATGTCGAGCTCCTTCGGCAGGTCGTCGAGCGCCAGCAGATCGCGCACCGCGTTCTGATACTCCGTGCGGCTCAAGCGATGGAGCGCGGAGCGTCGACCCGGGTCGGGAGCCTCGGCGGCGGCGCGGTCGAGCGCGCTCTCCAGCCAGGTCGCCACCCCGTCGACGGTGGCATCATCCGGGCGCGGACGTCCGGTCGGGGGCATGGCCCCGACGCGCAGCTTCTTGACCACGGCTTCCCACGCGCCAGCATGAGTGCCGACGGCGGAGAGGTCGAGGGCGTCCAACGCCAGACCGACAGACCGAAGTTGCCCGACGAGCGGCGAGGGCGCGGTGCCAGTCCCCTCGACGACCCGCTGGTTGTGACAGGTGACGCAATACTGGTCGAGCACGGCTTGCACCGTGACGTCGGTCATGAGTGCCGGAGCAGCCGCGGTCTGGCCTGCCTCGGCCCTCACCGGGCCGAAGAACCCTGGCGCCATGAGAAGCGCCGACACAGTGAACGCCCACTTGTAATTCATCGGAACCTCTTTAATACGCTTCGTGTCACGTCTTGTCAACGCCGGGCGTTGTATAGTGTGGTCCTAAACGACAGCGTCGCCACAGGATGAGTCGAATGAAGAATGGACGCCCGCACGGGCTCCGGACAATCGTGTGCGTCTGGTCGACCGGTCTGGCTCTCGGCGCAGCCATCTCCACCGCCCAGCCCGCCGGTCAGGATCTGATCGAGGCGGTCAAACAGGCGGGGCGCGCGTCGGCCCACGAGGCCGTGGCGCGGCTCCTCAGCAATGGTGCCGACGTGAACGCCGCCGAACCGGACGGGACCACCGTGCTGCAGTGGGCCATTCAGCGAGACGACGGAGACGTCGTGCAGGCGCTCATCGCGGCCGGCGCCGCCGTGGACGCCGTGAACCGTTATG
>CAUZAY010000353.1:0-4355 GCA_963577695.1 Vicinamibacteria bacterium
ACCGTGACGTCCAACGGATAGCCGCTTTGGTTGGGGTCGACGCCTCTGCGTTCGCTCCCGACCATCGTTTTGACATTCGCGAAGATGTTTCCTCGCAGGAATCCGACGTCGACGACATCGAGGTCGACCGCGAGGTCCGTATCCCAGTTGCACTGCTTGTCAGCATCCGTAACGCTGAGATGCGTCACGTCGACCGTCGTCAGGAACCTTGGCAGGAGACCGGTGGTGCGTGGCGCCGTCGCCTGGGCTCAGGCTCACCCGACCCGGATCCGACTCTTCAGCCTCGTCGAGAATCCAGGTAAAGACGATACGGTGCGGTCGATCCAACTCCAGATATGTGCCCCAGTGCTTGGTCTCGACCCCGTCGCGCGTGTCCGAGAAGAGGAACGCTCCGCCAACGCTTGCGTCGATTTCGACCTGTCTGATGTCTCCGGCAAGTCCCATGCTCTGCCCGGCCGTCTGCAGCCAGACTTGCACCTTGTCCGGATCGAACCACGCATCGTACACACGCTCGGCGGAAGCCGTGAATCGGTGGGATACCTTGACTTCGATTTTTTCTGCCACTGATTGGTCCTCCAGCTATGTGCTCGCAGACGTGTCCTCTTTGTGCAGCATCTCGTCTATCGCCTCGAGACTCGATTGCCAGCATGCCTCCTGCCTTGTAATCCATTGCTGCACTCGGCTGAGCGGTTTTGGCCGAAACCGGAGCAAGTGCTCGCGGCCCACTCGGCGCCGCTGGACCAGTCCCGCTCGCTCCAGCAGTTTGATGTGTTTGGAGACCGCGTTGAGCGAGACGTCGAACGGTGCGGCCAGTTCGGTGACTCGCGCCTCGCCTTGGGCAAGACGGCGGAGCATCGCACGACGCTTGGGGTCGGCGAGGGCGACGAGTGTGTGGTCCAGTGTTTTTGCGGATTGGGCCTGTGTAATATTCAACCTATTGGTTGAATATTATTCACCGCTGGACGCAGGGTGTCGACGCGCGACGCGGTGCCACTGGGGGATGCACCGGATCACACCGCGCCGTAGGCGAGCATGGCGTCGGCCACCTTCACAAAGCCACCGATGTTGGCACCGTTGACGTAGTTGACCCCACCGTGGCCGTCGTCCCCGTATTTACAGCATTTTTCGTGAATGTCGGACATGATCTGACGCAGACGCGCATGCACTTCGTCGTGCGACCAGCTCAAGCGCAGGGCGTTCTGGCTTTGCTCGAGGCCAGACACCGCGACGCCGCCGGCGTTGGCGGCCTTGGCAGGTCCGAACAAGACGCCGGCCGCGAGGAAGGCCTTGGTCGCGGCCAAGCTGCACGGCATGTTGGCGCCCTCGCCGAGGGCGCGCACGCCGTTGGCGATCAAGGCTCTGGCCGCGCTCTCATCGAGCTCATTCTGGGTGGCGCACGGCAAGGCGACGTCGCAGGGCACGTTCCAGGGGCGCTCCCCTTCGTGGTACGCGCATCCGAACCGCTCCGCATATTCGGAGATGCGGCCGCGTCGCACCTCTTTCAATTCCTTGACAAAATCGAGCCGCTCCGTCGTCACGCCGTCCGGGTCGTGAATGTACCCGCCGGAATCAGACAGCGTCACCACCTTGGCGCCGAGGTCGGTCGCCTTCTCGACCGCATAGATCGCGACATTGCCGGAGCCGGACACGACGACCGTCTTACCTTCCAGCGCGTCACCCGCGTGCGTCAGCATGCTGTCGACGAAATAGACGCATCCATATCCAGTCGCCTCGGTTCGCACCAGGCTGCCGCCGAAGGCGAGGCCCTTGCCGGTGAGGGTACCGGTAAAACGATTGTTGATCCGCTTGTACTGCCCGAACAGGTAGGAAATCTCCCGGGCTCCGACACCGATATCGCCCGCGGGAATGTCGACGTCTTCGCCGATGTGGCGGGCAAGCTCGGTCATCATCGACTGGCAGAACCGCATGACCTCCGCGTCGCTCTTCCCCTTGGGGTTGAAGTCCGATCCGCCCTTGGCGCCGCCCATCGGCAGACCGGTGAGACTGTTCTTGAACGTCTGCTCGAAGCCGAGGAACTTGAGCACAGACAACGTCACATCGCGATGGAAGCGCAAGCCGCCCTTGTAGGGGCCGATGGAATTGTTGAACTGCACCCGGTAGGCGCGGTTGGTGCGGACGCGGTTCTCATCGTCGAGCCAGCAGACCCGAAAAATGATGACGCGGTCCGGTTCGGTCATGCGCTCCAGAATGCCCGCGTCGGCGTAGTGCGGATGGGCGTCCAAGAACGGGAGGAGAGAGGTGACGACCTCCTCCACCGCCTGGTGGAACTCAGGTTCTCCAGGATTGCGGCGGATGAGTCCTTGGATAAAGCCGGCGAGGTCGGGACTGGTCATCGGCTGGCGGTCCTCTGGGGCACTGGCGCGGTACCGGCGGGGTGTGCGGCGCGCCTCCCCCGCCGTACACTTCGGCGGCCCGCCGACTCCCAGGGAGAATCACACGGGTCGCCCAAGGTGAGACCGGGAAATGCTACACACTGCAACTCATGTCTTCACCACAGCATTGCGGCGACTTGATTTTGCCGTGACCATCGGGACACTTGGCGATGTCGACCGACTTGCCGCCGTCGAGTTGCAACGTGTCGTGGACCAGCTCTTTGTTACACGTGCCGCACGTCATCGTGCCCACGCTCATGCCGCACTTGGGACAGCTATAGATCGCCACGGTTATTCTCCTTTGGAAGATATTGCGATGCGTCGTTGCGTGATTGCTCCGCCGTGCCGCGACGCGTGCGACTCCGACCAGAAACAACCGTGTGGATCCTATCACCGAGCGTAGACGGTGTGGGAGACTGGCGTTGGCCGATGATCGGACAGTTTGTGTGGCAGGTGCACCTGCGTCAGGACGTGCTTGACGACGCGATTGAGGAATTGCGCAGTCTGGCCTACGAGGCCCTGCGTGAGCTTGTCGACCAGTCTCGAACGAAGCGCGTGTTGGGACGAGACTCGAAACAGTACGACCTGCGGGTCACCGCCCAGTGGGTGAACGGCGGCGCGGGCATGAGTTCGCGGGATCTCCACATCACCGTGCAACTCACGCGCGGATGGTTCGGCCGAGCCACAACCAAGACGTTTCAGGTGCAAGGTCCAGATGAGGCCGCGAGCGCAGAGCCGGCGGGCTGATGGTGCTGCTGCAGGGCACTAACCGCTAGCCGGCGGGTCGGTCAGCGCCGCCAGGGCCTTCGAGACCTTGACATACGTTTCGTATCGCCGCTGGTAGGTTTCCAGTCTCTCCCGTTCCAGCAACTCGAGACCCGATCTGGTCGCGTCGAGGTCCGCTCCGGCGGCGTTCGTCTCGAGCACGGCGCCGCGCCGCCGGTAGTCGGCGTCGTGCGCCCCTTCCCAGGCCAGCCAATCGGCGGTCCAGGTCGCGTGGGCCGACTCGAGCTGGGCCGAGCTGAACGGGAAGGGGTGCGCCGCGTCGCCGTCCAGCGTGTCGAACGCGTCGGGAAACGCGCGCCGCGCGGCCACGGCGATGGGAAACCAGGTCAGGAGCGTCTGGGGGTCGGTGCGCGCTCGCTCGACGACGCGACCAAAGGTTGCGAGCAGTCCGAGAACCTGCGCATCTCGGCGCCGCTCGCGCAGTACCTGGGCGATGATCCGCCCGCTGATCGCGCAGACCAGGGCGACGGTGACAAACCCCGCGGCGACCGCGATGATGAGCATGCCCAGACCGTTCAACTCGAGTATTGCAGCGCGACGAACATCGGGACGTCGCCCAGTCGTGCGCGGCCGTTCAAGACCTGCAGCTCGACCAGAAAGGCGAGGCTGGCCACGGTACCGCCGGCTCCAGTCACCAGGTCCACGCAGGCCCGCGCGGTGCCGCCGGTGGCGAGGAGATCGTCCACGATCAGAATGCGCTGTCCCGGCTCGATCGCGTCGTGGTGCATCTCGAGTGTGTCGGAGCCGTATTCCAGATCGTAGGACTGCTGAATGGTGCGAGCCGGGAGCTTGCCGGGCTTGCGGACCGGGACGAATCCCTTTTTCAGACGGTCGGCCACGGCGGCCCCCAAAATGAAGCCGCGACTCTCGATGCCGACGACCAGATCGATGTCTTCGTCTCGAAACGGGTTGGCGAGAGCATCGAGCGCCTCGCCGAGTCCGACCGGGTCGCGGAGCAGCGTCGTGATGTCGTAGAAGAGGATGCCCGGCTTCGGAAAATCAGGAACGCGTCGAATTTTCTCTTTCAGGTGCTCCATGCTGGCGTGCCTTTCTCTCGTCGGCGGGCTAGCAGCCCGTGGTGAAAGTGCCGCTGCATTCGACGAGCGCTGAATCCCGCCGATCTGCGTTGTTCATCGGTCAAATACTGCCGGTATTTTCCCTCTTCTCGCCTTGCTC
>CAUZAY010000354.1:0-4303 GCA_963577695.1 Vicinamibacteria bacterium
GAACTGACGACCCCGGCCTGTCCGGTGAAGGAGCAGATGCACGATCAGGCGGTGGCGGCCGTGTCCGCGCTCGACGGGGTCACCGGCGTTAGCGTCAACATGACCGCCAATGTGCGCGCTGTCGCGTCGCCGGACGCTGGGCGGGCCCCAATCCCCGGGGTGAAAAACATCATCGCGGTCGGCGCCGGCAAGGGCGGCGTTGGCAAGAGCACCGTGGCCGTGAATCTGGCGGTGGCCCTGTCGCAGTATGGCGGGCGCGTCGGGATGATCGATGCCGACGTGTATGGACCCAATATTCCAATCATGCTTGGCGTACGCACCCAGCTCGAGACCGATGGGAAGAAAATCATTCCGGCCGAGCGGCATGGCATTCGGGTCGTGTCGATGGGGTTCATGACTGAGGACGACACCCCGATCATCTGGCGTGGACCGATGTTGCACGGGGTCGTCCAACAGTTTTTCCGGGAAGTCCGATGGGAGGAACTGGACTACCTGGTGGTCGATATGCCGCCGGGCACCGGTGACGTGGCCCTCAGCCTCAGTCAGACGGTGCCGGTGTCGGGGGCGGTAGTCGTCACCACGCCTCAGACCGTGTCCGTCGCCGATTCACGCCGTGCCGTGGGGATGTATAGAAAGCTGAACGTGCCAACGCTCGGGATTGTCGAAAACATGAGTCACTTCGTGTGTCCGAGCTGCAACCACGAGAGCGATATCTTCGGGAAGGGCGGCGGCGAATCGACGGCCGAGGACATGGGCGTGCCGTTCCTGGGACGCATTCCCATTTACCAGCCGATACGTGAGGGAGGCGACAGCGGGAACCCGATCGTGCTCGCCGAACCAGACTCCTCCGCCTCACGGGCATTCCGGGACGTGGCGGAACGCACCGCCGCCCAGGTATCAATCGCGGCACTCCGTCCGGCCCCTGCCGCCGTGTCGTAGCGGCCTGGGGTCACCCCGACCAGTTCGGTGGCGACCCGCCCTCGGTCGCCATGGTCCCCCATCATCGCCCGGTGAGCCAGGACTCGCGTTGCCGTTCCTGCACCGCCGAGGCCTCTGCCACCGGGGTCAGATCCCAGTGCTCGGACGGTCGCGAATCGACCGCGACCGCCAGACGCATGAGTGCGCCGCGGCGGGACACCAGCACCGAGATGTCCGTGCCTGGCGGCGTCTGCGACACGCGGTCGTTCCACTCGGCGGGTAACACGCGGTAGTCGTTGATGCCCAGAATCTCGTCCCCGACGTTGAAACCGGCCACGTACCCTGGGGTATCGCGCCGCACCTGCGCAACCAACCGGCGGCCGTCGGCGACGCGGGTCACCAAACCGATCCAGCCCTCTTCATCGTCTTCAGGCTCATCGGCGTCTTCCGGGAATTCGAGTCCCAGCCACTCCAGCGCTTCGGCATAGTCGAGTTCCTCGGTGGAATCGAGCGCTCGCGCGAACCAGGCCGACAGATCCCCGCCGGCGACCTCGCCGGCCATGGTGCGAAACTCCTCCGGCGTATAGCCTCGCGGGCCTGAAAAACGTTCGTAGGCCAGGCGCATCAGATCATCGAGAGAATTCCGGCCCCCGGTCGCCGCCCGGATCCGCATGTCGAGTAGAAACCCGATGACCGCCCCTTTCGTGTAGTAACTGACCGACGTGTTTGGCGAGTTCTCGTCCGCGCGGTAGTACTTGATCCAGGCGTCGTAGGAAGCAAGCGCGACCGGCTGCACCTGACGCCCAGGAGTGGTCTGCAGACCACGAATCTGCCGCGACAGTGCTTCGAGATATTCCTCGGTGGTCGACAGGTCCGCGCGGCGCACGATCAGGTCGGCGTAGTACGACGTGATGCCCTCGACCACCCAGAGGCTTTCAGTGTGGACTTCGTTCTCATAGTCGAACGGACCTAGCTCGATGGGGCGAAGTCGTTTGACGTTCCAGGCGTGAAATTGTTCGTGACTCACCAGCGCCAGCCAGCGCAGATAGCTTGGTCTGGCGCTCGTGGCCCAGCGGCTCGTCATCAACAGGGTCGAGTTACGATGCTCGAGTCCGCCGCCGGCCTCGGTGATCATGTTGAGGAAGAAATACCGGTCGTATGGCGTCTCGCCCCACAGTCGCAGTAACTCCGCGGCAATCTTCTCGACGTCCGTCGCTGATCCCGGGCCGTTCCAGACCCCGGACTCGCCCACATTCACCAATACATGAGGTGTCCCCTCGACGGTGAACTCGTAGATGGTGGGATTGCCCG
The DNA here is from genome assembly GCA_963577695.1 of Vicinamibacteria bacterium. Classification (GTDB taxonomy): domain Bacteria; phylum Acidobacteriota; class Vicinamibacteria; order Vicinamibacterales; family UBA8438; genus UBA8438. The sequence continues at coordinate 2,230 of CAUZAY010000354.1, forward strand.
CCACGATTGGAGAGTCCACGAGCGTGTCGAAGTCGGCGGCGCGATAGGCGTGTGGACCTCGGTCGGTCCGTCGGGCCAGACCCGTCAGACTCTGTGTCCATCCCTCGGGCATCTCCAGAGTGACGTCGTGCGGTCTGTTCACGTCGTCGGCCAGAGTCAGGAATGTCGGTGCGCCGTTCAGCATGGCGAAATCGGACTCGACCCAGTTGGTGCGCACCGACATCTCCCGGCCGTACACACGATAAGAGAGCTCGATGCGCGGGGCGCCGCCGGTTTCGACTGTCCAGCGGTTCTTGCGAGATTTTTGGATGGCCAGCGGTGCGCCTTCTGGTGAGCGGGCCGACAGCCCTTCGATGTGTCGCGCGAATTCGCGGACCAGATACGAGCCGGGAGTCCACACGGCCATCATCAGTTCGATCCGATCCCGCCCGCCCGTCGGGATCCTGGCGTCGACCACCGCGTAGTGCGTGTGCGGTTCAGGGAATCTGACGGTGTAGACGATCGGCTCGACCGATTGGGTCAGAGCGGGGACGGCGAGGACGGTCGTGCTTAACGCGACGAAGGCCGCCAAGGCTCCCCAACGGCGTCTCGCGGTGTGTGGTCGGCGACAGTCTTGATCGGTCACGAACTCAGTGTAACCGTCGGGGTGGCTCCGTGACAGTAGGGTCGCGACTCGTCCGGTTGCATCCCGCCTGAATGCGTGGCTCGTCGGTCACAAATCACCAATTTGCTCCCTCCTCACGCCTGTTCAGCCGCGCGCCGCGCCACCGACTTATGCAACGAACTTCCGAGACGGGACACTAGCACACGGCGGGTTGAAGAACCGCGGGATTTTTGAGGCGAATGATGCGGCCCTGTGTCTCCATCAGGTTGCGCTCGCGGAGATCCTTCAGGATGACGTTGACCGTCTCCCTGAGCCCCGAGAGCAGCCCGACACGCTGCAAGTACGAAAGCCGTGATTGTGCGCTCAATGCGGTGCCTCCGTGGTGGGGCGTCCCGTCGGGCGGCGTTGCTCCTCGGTCCCAAGTGTCCCCATGTCCGCCCGCGTCACGCCTGTTTGAACGAACGACCGCGGTCATCGATAGAACGCGCGGAACGGGCCGACTATTCCCGAGACCAGACCTCTTGTGTGAAATTCCTCACAAATTCCAGGTGAATCGAGCCGAGGGAGCAGGATGGTCAGTCGAGCGGAGCTGCGTGCTCCGCCGTTTGATCAAGACCGTGCGGTATGAATCTCGACAGCCTGGACCGCGGCACCGATGAGCGCGACTTTCGGCTCGAGAATCACGAATACCGGGATCTGCTTGACCAGCGAGCGCATGGGACCCTTGCTCGACAGGGCGTCGAGAAAACCGGGGGATCGGAGGGCCGGCACAATACGAGACCCAATACCGCCGCCCACGTAGAGCCCGCCGGTTGGTAGCGTGCGCAGAGCGAGGTTTCCGGCCTCCGCCCCGAGCGCGGCCACGAACAGGTCGAGGGCTTCCTGACAGGGACCACACCTGCCGTTCAGCGCCGACGCGGTCACGGCGGATGGCTGTCGGGCCGGATCATCGGGCAACGGGCCTTGTGTGCACGGGGTTGTCAGGTGCGTGAACCGGTGAAGCGTGACGAGTCCAGGCCCCGAGACCACGTCTTCGAGTGCCACGCGGCCTTGGGACGCGGTCAGGCTGGCCACGAGTTCGAGCTCACGCGGCGTCCGGGCTGCGAAGTCGGTGTGTCCGGCTTCCGATGGCATCGCCCGGCGGCGGTCGTCGACCGTCTGAAGACAGGCCTCGCCAAGGCCCGTGCCAGGGGCGATCACTGCGACCGTGCCTCCCTCGACCGGCGTGCCGGGTTGGATGATGGCCAGCTCGGACGGGGCGAGCCAGGGGACCGCGTAGGCCATCGCCTCAAGGTCGTTGAGGACCTGCAGGGTCGAAAGACCAAATCGTTCCGCCAGGTCGACGCCATCGATGCGCCACGGGACGTTGGTCAGTTGTGAGGCGTTATTCCGCACCGGTCCGGCCACCCCCAGACAGGCGGAGACGATCTGAGGCGTCCCGGCCTGTTCGAGGAAACGGGCGATGATCGC
>CAUZAY010000355.1:0-4303 GCA_963577695.1 Vicinamibacteria bacterium
CTGCGGACCCGGCTGTCGCTCGAGGCCACCCGGCGGTCAGGGTTGTCGGCGCACAACGCCATCGCGGTCATCCCGGGGGCCGTGCGACCGGAGGAGACGGTCATCATCAACGCGCACGCAGACGCCTGGTTCGACGGGGCCGGCGACAACGGCGACGGGCTCGCGGTGCTGGTGGGGTTGGCGAGGCACTTCGCGACCGAGGCGGAGCCGCCCCGGCGCACGCTCGTCTTCGTGGCCAGCGCCGGTCACCACTCACCGGGGATGAACGGGCCGCGCAACTTCGTCGCCATGAACCCGACGTTTGCCGAATCGGCGGTGCTCGCGCTGAATATTGAGCATGTGGCGCAGCGGAATCTGTCGCCGGCGCGCAGCGTCGCCGCCGACGGGTATCGCGACTTCGTGGCCGATGCGGGGGAGGCGCCGATCGTGGCCGGTGTGTCGAACGAGGCGCCGTTCCTGGAGGATCTGTTCCGGCGGGGCGTGGAGCGCTACGGCACCAACTTCGTGTCCGGCCCGTCGACGATGGCCAGCGGCGAAGGGGGTGGCTATCGTAGCCTCGGCGTGGCGATCGTCACCACAATGCAGGCGCCGCCGCTGTACCACACCAGTGGCGAGGTGGCCGAGGTGATCTCAGTGCCCGGGCTCGAACGGATGGCGCGGTTCCTCGCGTTCTTCCTCAAGCAGGTGGACGCGGCGTCGGGGGAGCAGCTCAATCCGCCCGAGTCACCCGGTCCCTGACTCTCCCGCCTGCCCGCCTCGTCCGCTCCTCTTTGTTTCGGTGCAGTGAACGGGTAAAATCGCGGGCTGCCGTCCACGCGCCACGCGCCCTGTCGATCCTACGACCCCCAACAGATGACCTGTCGCAGTGTGTCAGCCCCACGAAAGCCTCGCTGCGGGCGCCGGTGTCCACTTGGACTCATCGCGACCGTGATGCTGGTGCTCCCAGCTCTTGCTCACGGACAGTCAGACGACCGGCTGGAAGCGCGCGCCACGCGGGTAGCGGAAGGGGCTATCCGGATCGACGGCACGTTGGACGAACCGATCTGGCGCACCGCGCCGGCCGTGACCGATTTCGTACAGGCTGAGCCGGACGAGGGCGAGCCGCCGACCGACCGGATGGAGGTGCGGTTCGCCTACGACGACGGCGCGCTGTATGTGGGCGCCCGGATGTTCAGCACGGCTCCGGTGCAGGCGCCGCTGGGCCGGCGCGATGACGGCGGTCTGGCCGAGTCGATCCAGATCGAACTGGACACCTATCTCGACCGCCGCACCGCCTACATGTTCGGGGTGACGGCAGCCGGCGTGCGGCTCGACCACTATCACTCTCGCGATGACGAGGGGAATCGAGACTCCGAGTACGACCCGGTCTGGCAGGCCCGCACCGTGAGAACCGACGACGGGTGGACCGCCGAGCTCTGGTTGCCGTTCTCCCAGTTGCGGTTCAATGCTCGGTCCGAACAAGTGTTCGGGTTGAACATCAAGCGCGACATTCCTGCGCTCAACGAGGAGAACTACTGGGCGCTGGTGCGGCGCACCGAGAGCGGATGGGCGTCACGCTTTGGCGACCTGCGCGGCCTTGTGGACGTCGAGCCTCGGCTGCGGCTCGAGCTGTTGCCGTATGTGTCCGGGTCGGCGCGGGTCACCGGCGACCGCGACCCCAACGACCCGTTCGATGACGGCAAGAACCTCGGCGGTCGGGGCGGGGCCGACGTGAAGTACGGCGTGGGGCCCAATCTCACGCTGGATGTGGCGTTCAATCCAGACTTCGGCCAGATCGAGGCGGACCCGGCCGAAGTGAACCTGACCGTCTTCGAAACGATTTTTTCTGAGCGACGTCCGTTTTTCCTGGAAGGCAACGACGTTCTGACCGCCGGCACCGGGAACTACTACTACTCGCGGAGGATCGGAGCGCGTCCCACCGGGTCGGCGGCGGGAGACTATGTCGACCGCCCGGACACCGCGACCATCCTCGCCGCAGCTAAATTGACGGGCCGGTTGTCTTCGGGGACCTCCCTCGGGCTCCTCGCGGCCGTGACCGACGCCGAGTCGGCCCGTACGTCAACCAACGGGGCGTTCGGCCGAACCCAGGTGGCCCCGCGGTCCGGCTGGGGGGTGGCGCGGGTCATCCAGGAGGTCGGTGACCAGGGCTCGACGGTCGGTGGCCATCTGACGATGGTGCACCGCGGCATGTCGCCGGAGGACCCGCTGGCGTCGGTGCTCAGCCGCAACGCGGTGACCGCCGGGGCGGATACGAGGATCCGTTTTGCCGACCAGGGATACGAAGCCGCCTTCAACGTTGGGTTCACCCACATCGATGGGGAGCCTGACGCGATCACAGGGTTTCAGACCCGGAACTCACATTTGTTCCAGCGGGTCGACCTCCCGGTTCCACTCCTGGATCCCACCCGTGAGGCCCTCGACGGCGGGCAGGTCACCGCTCGCATCAACAAACTGTCCGGACGGCACTGGATCTGGAACGCCAGCGCCATGATCGAGTCGCCGGAATTCGAGCCGAGTGACTTCGGTCGTTTGAATTTCGCCGGCGACTATACCTGGCGGGCGCAGCTGAACTACCGAGAGACGGTGCCGGGGCGCTTCCTGCGCGCCTATTCGATCGGCCCCAACATCACCCACTACTCGTACTACGACCGGACCCTCGGAAACCGGTACAACGTGGGTGTCAACGCCAGCGCGACCTTTCTGAACTTCTGGTCGACTCGAGTGAGCCTGACCCGTTACCTGCGAGGGTTCGATGCGCAGCTCACGCGCGGGGGGCCGGTCATGGGGGTGCCGCTCGGATGGGGCGCGAGCTGGTCGTTGCGCAATCGCGCCGGCTCGCAAACCCAGTGGAGCGGGCAGGCCAACTACCAGTCGAACGAGATCGGCGATTACACCTGGCGGGTCGGTGCCGCGTTGTCGGCGCGGCCGACACCGTCGCTCGAGCTGTCCGTCCAGCCCGACTATCGCAACGAGCGCGGCACCCGGGGCACATTCAGCGGGCCGATCAATCGGCAGTATCTGACGACGCTGCCAGGTGGTCGGGCCGACACGTTCGGGAACCGCTATGTGTTCGGGTTTCCCGACCGGACGACTCTCTCGACGCGGTTACGGGCCAGCTACACGTTCAAGCCGGACCTGACGCTCGACGTGTACGCCGAGCCGTTCGCCGCGAGCGGTCGGTATCTGGCGTTCGGAGAAACGCTCCTGCCTGGCGCGCGAGACCTGCGGGTCTATGGACTGGACGGTACCAGCATTGTGCGTCTGGAGGACGGCAGCTATGAGGTGACCGACGGCGCGGATACGTTCGGGCTGTCGAATCGAGACTTCAACATCCGCTCGTTCCGGAGCAATGTCGTGCTGCGGTGGGAGTGGCGACCGGGAAGCACCCTGTTCGTGGTGTGGCAGCAGAACCGGGAGAGCCGGGAGGCGCAGGGCGCGCACGTGGGCTTCGGTGACCTGTTCGAGTCGTTGACGGCGAGCGGCGACAATATCTTCGCGATCAAGACCACGATCTGGACCTCCCGGTAGGACACCTCTTGTGGTCCGTGTCCTACGGCTCCCCGTCTACTGCACCCCGCCCTTCAGGCCGTAGCGACCATCGCGGAACCGGTCAAAGAATTGTCCGATCAGCGGATGCTCGATCGGTCCTCGGTCGTCGGCTGCGAGATGTCGCTCGGCCACGTAGGTCGTGCGCTCGCCGCGATGGACCAACACGTGGTACCACGGCTGGTCTCGGGGTGGCCGTGACTTGGCCACCTCCTCGTACCACTCGTCGGTGCCACGAAACGTGGCATCGGCGTCGAACACCACCCCGCGGTAGTCGAACTTCTTGTGCTGAACCAGTTGGCCGACAAAGAAACGTGCCGTCGTGGTCCCGGTGGGTGGCGTCGTATCGGCCGGTACGCTGGGGTTCTCGTCTGACATGGTGTGTCCTGGTGAACTGTGCCCCTGGGGTCTGAATTCAGGTCGCCTGCGCGTCGAGCCGCTCGGCCGTGATGTCGGAATGCGACGCATGCCACACACATGCGCCCTGCTTGATGACGAACGCCTGCGGCGATTGATGGGTGACGCCAAGTTCGTCGGCGACGGCGTTTGACAACGCGCGTCGCTCCACCACCTTGAGAATATAGATGCTCCAGTCTGGGTGCGTGTCGGCAAATTGGTGGATCTCGTCGATGACGTAGGACGAGACGGGGCACCGCGTGCTGTGCTTGTAGAGGATGGCTCGGTCGCTGGCCAAGGCTCGATCCAGAGTAGGGCGGTCGTCGATGTCGTGGAGAGCGGTCATGGAAGAAATTTTGCG
>CAUZAY010000356.1:0-4296 GCA_963577695.1 Vicinamibacteria bacterium
TCTTCCACGACCTCGCCGTCCGGCGACGCTCCGACGTAGCGGGTCAACGACCGGGTGGCGGCCGCGGCGTCTCCGGCGACGTCCCCGGCCCGGCCCAGCCAGTAGTGGGCGTCGACGAGCGTAGCGTCCGCCGCCAACGCGGCGTCGAACTGTCTCACCGCGTCATCGACATTGCCTGAACTCAGGAACGCTTCGCCGCGGGTCAAAGCGTCTTGCGCTCGCGCCCGGTTCGCCTTGAGCGAGCGGACCGCGATCCGGTTGGCCGCTCCACGCGCGGCGGCCGCGTCTTCCGGGCGATTCTGTTTGGAATAGACGTCCGCCAGCCCGTAGTAGGCGGCGGCGTAGTCGGATCGGATGTCGAGCGCGCCACGAAACGCGGCCACCGCGTCGTTGAATCGACCCTCGCGACTGTGGGCCACCCCGATGTTGAAAGAGCACTCGACACAAGACGGCATCACTTCCAGCGCCGCTTCGAAATAGGCGATCGCCTGCTCGATGTCGCCCGCGCGGTTCGCCTGGACTCCGGACGCGAACGCCGCCGCCGCCGTCGCGCGGTCGTCCCCCGGCGTACGCAACCAGGGAGCAGCGGCGCGTCCTGCTTCCAGAACGAAATGGACGTCGGCCGCGCCCCCGGCGTGCACCAGGACGCGAAAAATCTGACTGCCGAGGTCGTCCGTGTCAGCGCTTACGCGGTAGTGGCCTGGCGGAAGATCCGTCTGCTCGAAGCGGCCGTAATCGTCCGTCGTCACGTTGTGGCGGGCCGTGGTGAGGCCGAGAGCGACTAGTGTCACCGCAACCTCGGGCACCGGCTCTCCCGTCGGCGTGGTGACGACGCCTCGTACTGCGCCGCTATCCTGGGCGTGAGCGCTCAGAGCCGACGAGGCCAAGAGCGCGCACACGACCAGCCGTGCCCAGGGCGTGTGTGAACCGTGCCGCACAGTGCCAGTCTACATGCCTTTTCTGGTCAGAAACCGCTCCACATCGCCAATCTCGCGGACGATTGGGGACGGTGGGAGCGACGCCAGAAAGCGCCGGCCGTAGCCTTTGGTGAGCATCCGGGAGTCGAGGATCGACAGCACACCACGGTCCTGCCGGTGCCGAATCAAGCGACCGATGCCCTGAAGGAGGGTGAGGATGGCCAAAGGCACCTGGTAGTCCGCGAACGGGCTGCCGCCGTCCCGAGCAATGGCGTCCATGCGGGCGGCAGTGATCGGGTCGCCGGGCGGCGTGAACGGCAACTTGTCGATAATCACGCAGCTCAGCGTGTCGCCGGCCACGTCGACGCCCTGCCAAAAGCTCGACGTGGCCAGGAGTACCGCGTGCGGGGTCGCACGGAAATTGCGCAAGAGCACCGATCGCGGGGCCGTGCCTTGCACCAGCAAGGGAAACGGGCTGTTCGCTGCGATCAGGCGGTGGACCTGGTGCAGATTCGCGTAGCTCGTGAACAAGACGAAGGCGCGGCCACGCGTGGCCTCCAGCAGGGCGCTGATGCGCTCAGCCGCGGCCCGACTGAATTCTTTGGCTCGGGGCTCTGGCATTCCTGCGGGCAGATACAGCACGGTCTGATTCGCGTAGTCGAACTCCGAGGCGAGCCGGAGCTCGGCCGCGTCGAGAACGCCGAGCCGCGACCGCTGATACTCGAACGACCCATCCACCGCGAGCGTGGCCGATGTCAGCACCGTCGCCTGCATCCGGTCGAGCAGCAGCTCGCGAATGATCGACGAGACGTCGACCGGCGACGCCCGCAGGAACAGGCCGCGTCTTCGCCGCTCGAGGAAATACACAAAACCGACGTCTGACGTGTCGAGCACGAAGTCAATCTGGTCGCTCAGTTCGCGCGCGCGACAACCCAAAGCACGAAGGTCTTCGGAGAGGTCCGCGAGCGGGCCGAGCGTTGCTTCGAGCGCGCGGACGGAGCTGGCCAGCTGTCGGCCCGGCTCCATCACCGGAGCCAGCACATCGCCGTCGAGGCGCGTCCGGTCGGCCGGTGGGAGATGTGTCTGGACGGCGGCGAAGAACTGCCCGCTCAGTCGTTCGATCCGATCGAGTCCGGCCCGGGTGTGGTCCGCGAGGTCGGGTGACTCACCCAGATCTCGGTCGAGATACCGCCTGGCATCGCCGACCAGTCGTTCGAGCCGGTAGGTGCTGACCGACACCCCGAAATACTGCGTCGCGACATCCTCCAGCTGGTGTGCCTCATCGATGACCGCGTAGTGGCAGGCCGGAATGACCTCGCCGTAGGCTGACTGTCGCACTGCGGCGTCGGCGCACAGCAGGTGGTGGTTCACGATGACAAGATCCGATTCGGTCGCCTTCCGTCGCATCCGCGTCACGAAGCACTCGTCGTATTGTGGGCAATCTGTCCCGACACAGTTTTCGGATGTGGCTGAGATCTCACTCCAGAATGGGAGGTCGTCCGGCAGGTCTTCGATCTCGGTGCGGTCGCCTGTGTCGGTCTGCCGCGCCCATTCGGCGATGTCCTCGACATACCCTTCGTCTGTCGCGGTGCGCAGTTCGTCACCGGTGCGATAGGCGTCGAACCGATGGAGGCACAGGTAGTTGCCACGCCCTTTCATGTAGGTGGCCGTGAAGTCCACGTCCAGTGCCCCACGGAGGGCCGGCAGATCCTTGTAGAAGATCTGATCCTGGAGCTGTTTGGTCCCGGTGGAGAGGAGGACCCGGTGTCGGCTGAGGATGGCCGGCACCAGATAGGCCAGCGTCTTGCCGATTCCGGTTCCAGCCTCGGCCAGCAGGACGCCCCCGCTTTCAAACACCTCGGCCACGCCGACCGCCATCTGGCGTTGAGAGTCGCGTGCTTCGAACGCCGGCAGCGCATCAACCAGTGCGCCGTCGGCCGCGAACGCCGCGTCGACCCGCTCCGCGAGTGACAAGGCTTCTTCTCTGGACTCGTCGTTGTGCTCCGCGCTGTCCATGGGGGTGTGAAGTTCGGCCGCCGGTGTGGTCAGTGGAGAAGCTGCTAGTGTCCTGCGACGTCTGGATACAGCGGAAACCGGTCGCACATGGCCTGGACTTCGGACCGGACCATGGTCCCCACTGCGTCGTCTTCCGGGTCGGCCAGGACCCGGGCGATGAAGTCGGCGATCTGGTCCATCTCCGGTTCCCCCATCCCGCGCGTCGTGATGGCCGGGGTGCCGATCCGGATTCCACTGGCCACCATCGGCGGGTTCTCGTCGAATGGGATGGCGTTCTTGTTGACGGTGATACCGGCCGTGCCGAGTGCCGCCTCCGCCACCTTGCCGGTGATGCCTTTCGAGAACACGTCGACGAGCAGGAGGTGATTGTCCGTGCCGCCGCTGACCAGTCGGAAGCCGGCGTCGGCGAGCGCCGTCCCGAGCCGTGCGGCATTTGCCACCGTCTGTCGCTGATAGTCGCTGAACGCCGGTTCCGCCGCCTCTTTGAAACAGACTGCTTTGGCCGCGATCACGTGCATGAGTGGGCCCCCCTGGACACCGGGGAACAACGCTCGATTGACCGCCTTGGCGTGCGCCTCGCGGCAGAGCACGAGACCCCCACGTGGGCCGCGCAAGGTCTTGTGCGTCGTGGTCGTCACGATGTCGGAGTGCGGGACCGGACTCGGATGGACCCCAGTGGCCACGAGACCGGCGATGTGGGCCATGTCCGTCACCATCACTGCGTCCACCTCGTCTGCCACACGGCGGATGCGGGCGAAGTCGATGATTCGTGGATAGGCGCTGGCACCGACCATGATCATCTTCGGCGTGTGTTCCCGCGCCAGTCGTTCCAGGTCGTCGTAGTCGATGCGCTGGTCATCGCGGCGCACGCCATATGGCACGATGGTGTACAGCTGGCCTGAGAAATTGAGCGGATGGCCGTGCGTGAGGTGACCACCGTGCGCCAGGTCCATCCCCATTACCGTGTCGCCGGCGCTAATGAGCGCGAAATAGGCGGCCATGTTCGCTTGTGCGCCGGAATGCGGCTGCACGTTCGCATGGTCGGCGCCGAACAGGGCGAGGGCCCGTTGAATCGCTAGCGACTCGGCGATGTCGACGAACTCACAGCCGCCGTAGTACCGCCGTCCTGGATACCCCTCCGCGTACTTGTTGGTCAGCACCGAACCCGCGGCTTCCAGGACTGCCTGGCTCACGAAGTTCTCCGAAGCGATCAACTCGAGGCCGGAGTTCTGTCGGGTCGTCTCGTCACGGAGCACGCCGGCGATGGCGGCGTCTGATTCGCTAAGGGTCTGCTGGCGGATGCTCACCGGACTATCGGTGATCGGGGGCATGAGGTCCTTTCGCAAGAAACGAGGATTGGAGC
>CAUZAY010000357.1:0-4230 GCA_963577695.1 Vicinamibacteria bacterium
GGCGTCTTCATTCCACTCGATGCCGACCCCTGGGCGGTCAGGAATGTGAAGCTGCCCGTCCCGAACCGCAAATGGCTGCCGCAGAATCGGGTCGGCCCAACTCTGCCATTCCAGCCAGTGCGCGGTGTCCGTAACCCGCATCACGTGCGCCGCGACTTCCGGGTAGAGATGCGTCGATATCGGTATCCCCGCGGCGCCCGCAATGGCGGCCGCGCGCATCCACCCTGTCACGCCGCCGATACGCATGAAGTCGGGCATGACGAAGTCGCAGGCGCCCATCTGCAGCGCTCGGTGGAGGGCGCGAGGCCCGTAGAAGTTCTCCCCGATCTGGATCGGCGTCGTCAGATCGGCGGTCAGCTTTCGATATCCATCGAGGTCGTCATACACGATCGGCTCCTCGATCCAGGTGAGTCCCAGGTCGTCGATTCGGCGACAGCGCTCCATGGCTTCCGCCAGATCGAGCCCCTGATTGAAGTCGACCATCAGGTGCATGTTGTCGCCCACCGTGGCCCGCACCGCGTCGAGCGTCGCGAGGTCGTCGGCGATCCGTTCGCGGCCCAGCCGCAGCTTCAGCCCGGTGAAGCCCCCTTCATCACGGAGCACCGCGGCTTCCTCCGCCACGACCGACGGTGCATGCAGCCAGAGTCCGTTGCTGTTGTAGGCACGCACGGGCCCGAGCGAACCGCCGAGGAGCCGACATAACGGCTGGTCGGCCGCCTTGGCCACGGCGTCCCACGCCGCCATGTCCAAACCAGACACGGCAATGGCCGCGACCCCTTCATACCCGACGAACTGGAGCGATTGTCTGGCCGTGTGGTACAGGTCGACCGGCGCCACCGGCTGGCCCTTGAGCAGGTCACCCAGATCGTTGAGCGCCGGCACGAGATACCGCATCGTCTTCGGTGTATACGGCTCGAGATAGCTACGACCCACAATCCCTTCCTCGGTCAGCAGGTCGATCAGGATCAGCGGCCACTCGGTGATCGTGGCGATACGCGCGACAACCGGTCGCTCGAGTGTCAGGAGGACCGGTCTGGCCGTGAGGGAGCGGATCGTCAGTGTGGTTGGCATCGCGGCAGTCAGCGTCTCATGCGGGTCTGGGCAGTTCGGTGCGATAGAACGGTTCCAGACGGTCGATGGCGTTGACCGGTTCCCGGTCGACATCCCACTTGAACTGCTGCAGCACCATTCGGTCCGGCAGAAAGTCAACCAGCGTAAAGCCGTGGTCCTCCACGGGGGCGACCGACTCCTCGACGTCGAGGTGCGCGGGCGTCGTCGCGCCGATGCCCCGGACGACCGACGGAAAGCCCCTGATGGACGTGCCAATCGGGCCGCTCAGCACGGTCGTGATCGGCCGCGCGCTGAGATTGACCTGTCCCGCCCGATGCATCCGCCCCACCCCAACCGCGTGCAGGTCCCCGCTGATGATCACCGGCGCTCGCTCCGGCTGGCCACCGATCGCCTGCGCCAGCCGGTCGTGCTGTTTCAACCAGCCTTCTTGCCAATAGGGCTTCGCGACCGCCGTGGTGAGGGCGGCGTTCTCCCGGTCGAGGATATCGGGGTACCACTCGCCCCACTTGCCCGCGCTCCACCCGAACGGATTCGACGGGGCATGCACCAGGTGGCTGACACCAGACGCGCCCGTCCGGTCCATCAACCAGCGCTCCACCTGGGCATCGACAAAGACAGCGTTCGGGCCGGCCAAGCTCATGGTGCGTCGGACGTCATAGAGCAGGATCTCGGCCAGGTTTCCGTATCGTAGGGTGCCGAAACTCTCCGAGAGGTCCCCTCGGCCGGTGGCGGACGACCAGGGCAGCCCGGCCGGCCGGTTGGCATCCGGCAGAAACTCGGGGTAATACAGTTGTTGGGTCGCACGGGCCAGTTGGAGCTGAAACCACGGGATCGGAAAGCTGGCAATGTCGTCGGTCACCGCATCGTTCTCCCAGTGGTCGTGGTCGTCCTGCAGGAAGAACACCGGGGTCGACCGAAAATCGCTGCCATACACGGGCACAATCTGGGGCCCGGCCGCCGCCTTCATTGCCGTCTCGTTGCTCGTGCCGAAGACCGTGTCGGCATAGTCGAAATTGGACCGCCGCCCACTGGGGCTCAACTGCCCGGCGTTCTCACCTTGCCACGTGTGCAGGTCCCAGTAGATGTGATCACCGTTGGCCACCGCCGCATCAGGCGCGAAAGAGAGCGCCCGACGAAGCAGGCGATTGCGAATGACCGTGGGCAGGAAGCCCGCGCGTCGGCCGATCCCGTCGTAGGACCCGCCTGGCCCCCCGGCGCAGGTAAAGAACAGGATACGGAACCGTTCTGGCCGCGCGTCGGGCGAGGGGAATGTGGACAACGGCCACGGTTCGCAGAGCGCGCGACCGTCAGCCGCCTGCAGCGAGAGCGTATAGCGGCGCGCCGGCTCGAGATCGGTCGCATAGAACTGCCAGTGCTCACCCGCCGTGTCGTTCATTCGACCGACGACCGCGGCGCCACCGACACGAAGCGTGGGCGCGGCCGACAGCGCCCGGTCGAACGACACCTTGAGCAGCATCCGCGAGTCGCTGACCGTCGGCAGCAGATGCCGCACGCGTCCCACATCCCAGCCTTGCACCGCGGGCGGCGCCCCTTGTTCCGTCATCGCACCGAGCGGGAAACGTCCAAAAAACGCCGCGCCCATCGCTCCGGCGGTACCGGACAAGAACCTGCGGCGATCGACGGGCCATCGTTTGGTCATGGTCTGCCTCCGATGGCGATTATACGGACTGTCTCACGTAAATCCAGACAGTGACCCAGTGCGCGGCCCGGCTGACACGCCCACGCGCAGTATCATGGCCGTGCTCTGCGGATACCGAATGGAGGAAGAGACCGGATGACCCGACAACCGCACGTGTGGCTCCTTGGCGTGGCTCTCCTGATCGCATCTCCTCCGTCGACCGCGGCTCAAACCGGACAGGTACCCGATGAGGTGCGTGCCGTGGTCGAAGGCACCTGGGAACTCGTTGAGTGGCACGTCGGAGACCGGGTGCTACGACCGCCGGAGATGGAAGGCCGGTGGATGGTGCACGACGGCCTCGTGATGGCGACGCGACACCGCGACGGCCACGATGGCTTCGAGTCGACGGCCGGCTACGGCACCTACACCTGGGGGCCGACCACCTGGACCTACGGGTACGACCGATCGGCAGACCGGCGTGGACCGACCGCCGACGATGCGCCGCTGCGGGTGACCGTCATTCCGCAACGTACTTTCGCGATCACCCGCGAGGGCGACCATCTGATTTTCGAAGACGCTGACCACACCCTGCGTTGGGACTACGACATTCCCGGCCGGACCTTCCTCTTGATGGGCCTCGACCGCCGGGTAATCCGCAAATATGAGCGAGTCCCCTAGGTTTCCTGGCGATCCGTCCGCCTGGCGGCGTTGCTTCGTCGGTCACAGGCCGCCTGCCTGCTCCCTCCTCGCGCCTAGCCAGACGAACGGCTTGCCAGGAAACCGCGTCGCCTGGCCTTTTCAGCAGTCTGCGTGGTGATGTTGGGATAGGTCACGCGGCGGCGTTCGTGCCAGGGATCGGCAGGGGGGTCAGGGTGTGACGGTGACGACGACATCCTCCGCGGTAAACAGGGCGCCGTCGCTGGCGAGGGCCCGGAGCACGTAGGTCCCCGGCTCGTCGAACGTCGCGACCGCTTCCCATTTGCCATCCGGCGGCACCGGCGGAATCTCGAACGGGGGCGACCAGGGTGAGTTCGCGTAAGGCCGGGTGTCCTGCCACACCTTCATCTGCACCGGCTCGAATGTCACCGCGCCGGCGCCACGATAGACGAACCACGACAGCCGTAAACCGTTCGGGTTGCCGGGCACTACCTGTCGAGGCGGCCGGTAGGCGGGATGACGTTCACTTCGCCCCCGCGGCGCGCTGGGACGAAGGGTGACACCAGCCTTGGTGGAGGATGGAATCCCGTCCGCATCGCTGGCAAAGACCACCAACGGCAGAGGATCACCGACCCGCACCCGGCGCGGTTGGTCGACGCCCAGTGTCACCTCCGGTGGCTCATTCCACTGCCAGTCCTGGCTGACGCCGCCGCGGTTGGCACCCACCTCGGTGCCGATCGTCTGCTTGTCGACCAGATAGTCCGTCCGGAGAGAGGCGTAGGCCCGATGTGTGACCCCGTGCGTCGTCAACGTCCAGACCAGCTCCTGGTCAGCGAAGTCGGCCGGCACCTCGACCTGGAACA
>CAUZAY010000358.1:0-4207 GCA_963577695.1 Vicinamibacteria bacterium
TCTGAGGTGCCATTCGTGAGTTGATACTAGTCGCGTTTTCAATGAAGACGCGTCGGTCGTGGCGGGTGCCGGGCCTGTGGGTCGCCAGTACTGGATCCGTCACGCCGCGACGCGTTGATACTTGTGGTGGAGCCCGCCGACTTGTGGGATGGCGACGGGGCCATCAGCCGCGGACTGAACCGGTCGCCTCGCTGGGCTGTCTTTGCCGAGACTTAGATGCGTTCGAGCATGGCGCGGCGCCCGATCTCGTTGCCGGTGCGTGCTCGCTTGGTCGGTCTTGCCATGTGACGCTCCTTACTGTGCTCCGGATGTCCATTATTCCGGCTGCTCAGACGCCTCTTGTACACCAGGCTTGCCTGCCAACGTGAGCTAGAATGGCGGAGCAATACCAGCAAGTCGACAGCCAGTGCGCGCACGCGGTGTCCGGGCAGACGCGTCCCACGAAGCGGCCCGGGTACCGCGCCGATCCGCGGCGTGGCGGCGAGCGCGTCGACTTGGCGCAACGACGGTTGACTGATGCCACAACAGAGATCTCGCCGATCGCACATTGCACGCCCCGCCTGGGTTGCGGTGGTCTTCGTGATCTCGGGCGGGGCCGGTCTCGCGGGCGCCCAGAACGGCACCACCGGCGAGTGGCGTGTGCACGGCGGCGACAGCGGCTACACCCGGTACGCGCCGCTCGACCAGATCAACGCGAACACGACAAACGACCTCGCCATCGCCTGGCGCCGGCCCCCGGTGGACGCGTCGCTGCTTGCCCGGTGGCCGGAGCTTCGCTATTCGAACAACCTGCGGTCGACGCCGTCGATGATCGACGGTGTGTTGTATGCCTCGAATGGGATCGGGCTCGTCGAAGCGTTCGACCCGGCGACGGGCCAGACCATCTGGGTCCAAGACCTGCCGTACCTCGGCGATGAGACACCGCGAGGCACCGCCAATCGCGGGGTTGGCTACTGGGAAGACGACGGCGGCTCCGCGCGTCGCATTCTCTCCGTGCACACCCCATATCTCCTGGCCACCGACCTCGACACCGGCCGGCTGATTCCAGAGTTCGGCGATAGCGGCAAGGTGGATCTGCGTGTGTACGCCGACACGACCGAGCTGATCGACCATCGCCTGATCTCGCCGCCGCTGGTGGTGCGCGACGTGGTGATCGTCGGGTCGCTGATGGACGACCACCCACCGGTCAAGGAGCAGCGGCCGGGCTATGTGCGCGCGTATGACGTGCGGACCGGTGAGCTCAGATGGACCTGGAGTCCGATTCCGAAGCCTGGCGAGCCGGGTGTCGAGACCTGGCTGGACGACTCGTGGGAATACTCGGGGACGTCGAATGTGTGGACGATGATCAGCGCCGACGAGGAACTCGGGCTCGTGTATCTCCCGACGGGCGCACCCACGAATGACATGTATGGCGGACATCGCCCAGGAAACAATCTGTATGCCAACAGCCTGGTCTGTGTGCGCGCCGACACGGGGGAGCGGGTCTGGCACTTCCAGATGGTCCACCACGACCTGTGGGACTACGACAACAACGTGGCGCCGATCCTGATGGACATCACCGTGGACGGCCGCCCGATCAAAGCGGTCGTGCAGTTGACCAAGCAGGCGATGGCCTACGTGTTCGACCGCGTCACCGGCGAGCCGGTCTGGCCGATCGTGGAGCGCTCCGTCCCGGGGTCCCAGACGCCCGGGGAGTGGATCTCCCCGACGCAACCGTTTCCGACCAAACCGGCGCCATTCGACGTGCACGGTATCTCGGTCGACTCGTTGACCGACTTCACCCCCGAGCTGCGGGCCGAGGCCACCGAGATTGCGGCGGCGTACGCGATGGGAGAGATCTTCACGCCCCCCTCGATTCGAGGGGACGGCGACGGTGACCGCAAGGGCACCTTGCAGGTCCCCGGCGTCGTGGGCGGGGCCGAGTGGGGCGGCGCCGGGTTCGACCCGGAGACCGGCGTGCTGTATGTCCCGTCGGTCACCGGCACGTTCGGAGCGGACCTGAGGCCGGGGAACCCGGACACGATGAATGTCCGCTACACGCGGGGCCTCCGCGAGATGATCCCGGGGCCGCAGGGACTACCGTTGCTCAAGCCGCCCTACGGGCGGATCACCGCGATCGATATGAACACCGGCGAACACATCTGGATGGTGCCCAACGGCGACGGCCCGCGCGACCACCCGGCCATCGCGGACCTGGATCTGGCCAGGCTGGGCCAACCGGGACGCGCGATGACCGTGCTGACCAAGAGCCTCTTGTTCGTCAGCGAAGGGGACCCGAGCATGATCAGAACCCCGCCCGGCGGTGGTCCCGGCGCTGGCAAGGGCTTCCGCGCCTACGACAAGGTGTCGGGTGAGGTCGTCTGGGAAACCACACTCCCGGCCGGCAGCACCGGGTCGCCCATGACCTACCTGCACGACGGCAAGCAGTACATCGTGGTGCCGGTCGGCTCTCAGAGCGGTGGAGGTGAATGGGTCGCGCTGGCCCTGCCGTAGGCCGATGTGCGGGACACGGTGATTGGAGAGAGGGTTTCTATGTCCAGATACACGCCTTGCTTAGACGGTGGCCGAGTTGCGCGCGTCGCCCGACTCGTCATGCTCATGTCACTGCTCTCGATCGGTGTCCAGGCCCAGAATCGAATGCCGCCCATTCCAGACCAGGAGATGACTGAGGCGCAGAAGGCGGCGGTGGCGGAGTTCAGAGCCGAGCGTGGGGAGCCGACAGGTCCGTGGGCCGTGGTCCTTCGGAGCCCGGAGCTGCTCAACCGGTTGCGGGGCGTGAGCGACTACCTGCGGTTCAACAGCTCGCTGCCGCCTCGTTTGTCCGAGTTCGTCATCCTGATCACGGCACGCGAGTGGACACAGAATTACGAATGGTCCGCGCACTATCGCCTGGCGATGGAGGGCGGTCTGAGTGCCGATATCGCGGCGGCTGTCGCCGACGGGCGGCGCCCGGAAGGGATGGCCGATGACGAGGAAGCGCTGTACGACTTCTGCACCGCGCTGCATCGGGACGGGAGGGTGAGCGATGCCGCCTACGCCAGAGCCGTCGCCGAGTTCGGCGAGCAAGGGGTTGTCGACATGGTGGGGCTCAGCGGCTATTACACGCTGATTGCGATGGTGTTGAACACCGCACGGACGCCGCTGGCGCCGAATGCCACGCCGGCGCTCGAGGGGTTCCCCCAGTAACGGCTCTACGGACCCTGAGCAGAACAACGACTGTGCCAGGCTCGCCACTTCGAGCAATCGCCCGACGCCCTGGGCCCAGAGGAGTTCCGCGCGTACGAGCTCAGCGTCGACCGGGGCGCGCGATGCCAACCAGAGGAAGACTGGAATGACAACGCGAGCCCGCTCGGTGTGTCTGGCTGGAGTACTGCTGCTTGTCGCGACCCCGACGCAGGTTCACGGGGGCCCGATTTCGAACCCGGATGGTCTGCGGAACCAGCTCGAAGGCGGCGCGCTGCACGGCGTCAGCCGAACCCTGCTGGAAGAGGTCACCTGGGACGACGAGCGGATCACGTCCATCGACTGGCGGAGCTATCGGCCGCTCTACGTTGGCGCCCCCAGTCCCCGGATCGACACCGTGTTGCTCAACCGTACCGAGGGTGAGGCGATGGGGGCCGGCGAGACCGCCGTGACCGCGGCGCTCGCCAACGCCGTCTTCGACGCGACCGGTGCCCGCATCCGACAGATTCCGTTGACGCCGGAGCGCGTGAAGACCGCGCTCGCCGCTCGCGTGTAGCGCGCGCCGCCATCCCGCTCGTTCCCGCAGGACATCCTCGTGCGTCCACCCGGGTATCCTCGGGCTACGGCCGTAGCTCGCGCCCCTCTTTTTCGAGGTTGCGGGCGCCGGCGAGAATACCGTGGAGCCCGATGTTGCCCTCGTGGCACGCGTACTCGAAGAGGGAGCCGTCGGTGCGCCGGAACGGCATCATCACGGTGTAGGGCGCGGTGTACTCCGTCGGATCGGTGTACGTGTACTCGTAGGCGACCGTGTCGCGATCCAGGCGGGTGAGCCGCTCGACCAAGTGGACGCTGGCGTCGGTGAGCCCGCGCATTCCGCCCTGGAACTGGTCGGTCTCGATGACCAGCGTCTCACCGTCCCAATGCCCCCGGGACGTACCACTGAACTGCGGAAACGGCGGTTTGGAGGTGTCGCCGATCGGGATGATACGGGCGTTGTGCACCATCTCGTTGAGAATCGTCACAT
>CAUZAY010000359.1:0-4199 GCA_963577695.1 Vicinamibacteria bacterium
CTCGGCACCGCCGTCCTCGGGGTCGGCGGCGATGAGGTCGTGCACTCCATACTCGACATCATGTACGCGAAGGCGCCATACACCGTCATTCAAAGAGCGGTCCACATTCATCCCACCGTCTCAGAACTGATCCCGACAATGCTGGGGGACCTCAAACCGCTGGAGCGCGTCGACTGAGGCGTCACATGACGGTACGTTCGTAGAGGAACAGCAGCCCGACCGCCAGGACATACAGCGTCGCGCTGAAGGGCACGTTGCTTCGCCCGATCGCCCAATTGCTCAGGCCGTAGCGGCTCCCGAGAATCAGGTTGGTCCCAGACATCGGATTGACCGCGCAGCCCAGACCCCAACCCATCGCCAGAGCCAGAGCCAGGAAGGTCGGATCGGGACTCACCGTGTAGACCAGCGGCACCGCGACACTGACGACGACCACGGCGTGAATACAGATCAGCGACGTCACCACGAAGGCGAGCAGCAACAGGCTCGCACTGACGGCGTCGAATTGGGTGAATGGGGTCCACCCCTCCGCCGCGGCGAACACCGCAACGAGCCCCGCGCCCAGCACGCCGGCACCGAGAAACAGCGCGAGTTCACCGCCCATCTCTGGCAAACGCGTGAACACATAGTCGGAAAACGAAGCACGCGCACGAGGGACCCCGCCCTGGGCCAGGAGGGCCACGACCGCGACCACCGGGGTCAGCATCGTGATGAGCGTCAGGACCGAATAGCCCGTCGTCACGCCGTACCCCAACAACACGACGGCGGCGAGCGCCATGGGCAGCCACAGGTTCTCGAGATGGATCGGATACCCGCGAAAGTTGTCCAGGTCGTCAACGCGACCGGACAGCGCGTACCAGGCAAGCAGAGCCATGGCGGCAAGCGACAGCGGAAACCCGAACACCATCAGCAGGCCGGGGCTCGAGCCCGGGGTATAGGCCAGCGCGAGGGCGACGCCACCGATGAACGGCGAATAGCACGCCACCGTGGTGAACGTCCGGCTGAGGAGTTGGCCCTGACTCATCGTCAGGGGGGCGGACCGGGCGAGGCGGTCCGCCATGATGACCACGGCAGAGATGTTGATCACGGCGCCGAACGCGTGCACGCCCACCATGCTGCGCAAATAGGTGCCCCGCCCGCGAGGCAGCTCAGGCTCGTCGTCTTTGACGGGTGGGTTCAACACCCGAAGCCACGTGATGGATGCCAGCATCGACAGGATCGGTTGGTTCTGTCCCAGCACGCGCTCGATGCTCAACCCCGCCCCGTGGCTGACACCCCAGATCAGAGCCAGGATGCCGACCGAAGACAACGTCACGGCCTGTATGCGCTGCTGGCGGCCGAGACGCGGCCACAGCAGCGCCAAGGCGGCCCACGCGAAGACGGACGCCGCGACCGCCGGCACCACGGACCACACGGTGCTGGCGATGGATGTCAGCAACATGCCGACCAGCAGCACCCCGGCCGCCGTTCGCCACACCCCGGAGGAGACGGCCGAGGTCGTCGCGCCGATCAGTACACGAACTCCTTGAAGCTGACGCGGAAGAACAATGAATACAGGTAATGAAGGCTCCACCAACGAGCCCCTCCGGGACCAGGACCGTTCATCCAGTGACCTCCACCGCGCGGTCGACGCGCTCCGGTCATAGTACCGGTAGAACGACTCAGAAGCCCATGGGACCATGGGTCTATTGGTCCATGAGTCATTGGGTCGTTGTTCAGGGGCGGCTCGGTGTCCCATCACCTGTGCCCCGGAGTGGACAAATCGCCAACGGCAGGGGACAGCGAAGGCGACCAGAGGGCGCCGGGAAACCGCACTGAGACCGTTCCATCGACGGCGTCACGAGATGGAACACCCCTTGCATCACCCTGGAGCACCCGCGCCTGGGAAGAGGAGAGACCGGTGTCTATTCTGAAACGACCGACATCGTGGGTGTGCGTCGTGGCCGCCCTCGTGCTGTTTACGTGGCCGGACGAGGCCGACGCCCAACGACGACGCGCAGTCCGCCGTGCCCCGCGCTCGCGGCCGGTCTTGCGTACAAGTGCCAGGTATGGACCCGGCTACGGATACCGGCCCTATCTCTATCGGCCCTCTGTGTACGGCTCCTACGGCTACGGGCCATATGGCTACGGCTACGGGCCCTACGGCTATGGAGGCTGGGGAGGGCATCCGTACTACGGGGCCTACGGCGGCTACGACCGTGGCTCGCTCCGTCTCCAGGTCAAACCTGAAGCCACCGAGGTCTACGTCGACGGCTACTACGCCGGCATCGTCGATAGCTACGACGGGTTCTTCCAGCGGCTCCATCTGCCCGCGGGTCAGCATGACGTCGAGCTGCGCCTCGAGGGGTTCCGAAGCATTCAGGAGCAGATGTATCTGACTGCGGGGTCCACGTACCGGATCGAGCACGACATGGAGCCGCTGGGACCCGGCGAGACGACTGCGCCGCCCCCAACGCCGCCGGCCGCGCCACCAACACCTCCTGGCCAGGCCGCCGCGCCGTTCCCTGGGGACCCAGGCGCACCATCGGCCCCACGCGAGGCCACCGACTTCGGCCGCCTGGCCATCCGGGTGCAACCAACTGACGCGGTCATTCTGGTGGACGGCGAGGAATGGCGCAGTCCCGACTCAGCCCGGCTCGAGTTGGAACTCGGCCCCGGACAACATCGCATCGAAGTCAGTCGAGAGGGCTATGAGCGCTACATCACGGACATACAGGTGCGCCCGGGTGAAACGACCGCGGTCAACGTGAGCCTCCCGCGCAACGAGGAGGAACAATGACGGCAGCGTTCCGGGCGGCGCGCCGCCAGACACTGGCTCTGGCCGTCCTGACGACGGTGATCTCGGTGCCGGCCGCGGCGGCGGTTTCGGGGGCTACTACGATGAGTTCGCGGTCGACGAACCGCATGTCAGCCTGCTCACTCGAGTCACCGACTGGTTTGGGGTCAACGTAGGTGTCGGGTATCGAGCGACCGGCGACGACTTCGACCTCGGTGACAGCCTGAGCGGCGCCAGCTTCAGCCTCGGGTTCAGATTCAGGCCTTCGTAGGCGGGACGGTCGTGCGTATCGACCCGAGCACCCTGGTCGAACCAGGGTCCATTGCGGATGCCGTAGCGTCAGCGGCGAACCGAACCAGGTCGCGCTGAGCGCCGGTCGGGCAAGCCTGGTGGTGGTGCATTCGCTACGGTATGCTTCCGCCATCGGTCGGTCGACGCCACAGCGGAGGCCCTCGGCGACCGCGGACCCCGCCACGCGGGTCTGAGGCTTGAGGCATTCACCATGTGGCTCGACCTGCGTCACGCCCTGCGAAACCTCGGACGTAGTCCCGGCGTCTCGCTGCTGATCGTGGCCACGCTGATGCTCGGTATCGGAGCCAGCACGGCGATGTTCAGCCTGGTGGACACGGTCCTGCTGAGACCGTTGCCCTATGCCGAACCTGACCGCCTGGTCAGTCTCGACGTACGTGGACCGCTGGCTGACTGGCAGACGCGCAGCGTGAGCTTCGAGCAGTTGGCGTCCGTGGCTCGCGTTGGCTACCCGGTGTTCTTGACGAGCGACGAACGGCCCGCGCTGCTTCGAACCGCGCGGGTCTCGGAGAATTTCTTCGAGGTACTGGGCGTGGAGCTCCTCCTGGGGTGTGCCCCAGCCAGCAGACCCGAGGGACAACCATCATCCGAAGTCGCCATCAGCCATGGCCTCTGGGAACGCCGATACGGAGCAGACCCGGGTGTTCTCGGTCAACGGATGGGTTTCGAGGGCGGTGAGGCGGGTACCGTCATTGTCGGCGTAGTGCCCGCGGGCTTCGAGTACCCCGCACGGACTGACGCGTGGCTGCCCGCGTTTCCCGGCCTGCCTCCGCGTCTCGGTCGGCTGGCCAACGGTGTCTCGGTGGACCAGGCCGCGACCGAGGTGACGGTCATCGCGTCGCAGCTGAGCCGCGACCTCGCGCTGGACGGTCCCGCGCCGGCGCTCGTAGCACCCCCTTCATCGTCTGCTTGTGGCCGACTCTCGGGTACTGCTGGCCACGCTGCTTGGCGCCGTCGCCTGTCTGCTGCTGGTGGCGTGTGCCAACGTCGGTAACTTGTTGCTCGCTCGCGCCTCCCGACGACGTCAAGAGCTCGCCGTTCGCCGCGCGCTCGGCGCCGGTCGTCTGGCAATTGCGAGACAGTTGCTGGCTGAGAGTCTCGTTCTGGCGCTGGCGGC
>CAUZAY010000360.1:0-4161 GCA_963577695.1 Vicinamibacteria bacterium
AGCGCGGCGCCCAGGTGGCCAGGCACGACGAGGGAGCAGGCAGGCGGCCTGTGACTGAGGAAGCAACAACGCCAGATGGGATGCCCCGCCCGAAAACCTAGGGCTCTGACACGCGCCCGGCGTCACCGCCATTCGACGCCGGGCGCGCCCCTCCGTCCCCCCCGCCAATCCTCTGGTAAGATCGCTCGATCACTCGGACTGTTGGTGGTCCGATGGAGGGCACATGGCAGCGATGTGGCGTGGTCTGTGGCGAGTCGCGGCGGCAACGGGTCTGGTCGCCCTGATCAGTGCATCCGTCGTGGCGCCGTAGAGTCTCTCCATGGCGCAGACTACGCACAACACCGATGCGTCGACGCTGGCGGGTGCGGCTCCCGTCGACTCGCTACGGGCGGCACGAGCGACGTATCGGGATGAGATCCAAGCGGCTCGGGGCGGCGCCCGCGCGGCCGCCCAGTTTTCGACCCGAGTCGACGAAATCCTGCAACTGCTGCACCGCCAGGCGGCAACCCAGACCCAGACCCCGGTGGCGCTCGTAGCCATTGGCGGTTATGGACGCCGACACCTGTGCCTCCACTCTGACATCGACCTCTTGTTCCTCTTCGACGGCGAGATCGCCACCGCCGAGGAGCGTTTCGTGACGGCCCTGCTGCACCCCCTGTGGGACCTTGGGCTCGCGATCGGCCAGCAGGTTCGACAACTGGACGAACTGGAAGAGGTACCGCGGGACAATCCCGAGTTTCTGGCCGCGCTCGTGGATTCCCGCTTCCTGGCTGGGGACACCGGGCTATTCGCCCGCTTCACTTCCCTCGTCCATGGCACCCAGTCCGTGTGGCGCCAGCCGACGATAGACGCACTGCTTGGCCTGGTCGCCGACCGCCATCGTCAATTCAACGCCACCATCTATCAGCTCGAACCTGATGTGAAGGAAGCCCCAGGCGCGCTTCGTGACGTCTCGGCTATTCGCACATTCGTCGGCCTTACCCAGCCCAACGCCGCGCGAGCGGTGCCGATGACGGCCGGCCGCCTGGATGAGGCGCTCGATGAAGCCGAAGAGTTCTTTCTTCGAATCCGCTCGCTCGTACATCTGGCGAACACACGTAATCTCAACGGACTGAGTCACGAGCATCAGGAAGCGGTGGCGAAACGCTTCGGGTCGCCTGGCTCTGAAACGAGCGGGCAGGTCGAAGCGCTCATGAGCGTGTACTTCCATCATGCGCGCATCGTCAGCCGCATCCTCGCCGCGGCGGTGCGGGAAGCGAAGCCGCCCCCCGAGCCGGTGCCGGAAGCGCCGGCCGGCGACAACTTGCGGCGTGACACCAATGGCATCAGTCTCATTGACAGCGTCAGAGCGTCGCTCCAGCCACGCACCTGGCTCGGTCTGTTCCAGGCGGCGATTGACCACGGCTGCGCGGTGTCGCCGGAGAGCCTGGCGTTCGTGGAACGCCACGGAGACCGCTACACTTCGGAGGAGTTCTTTCCGGGCACGGCCGAGCGGGACACGTTCCTTCACTTCTTGACCCCGGCGCCGGGCCTCTACGAGCGACTGTCCGAACTGCACCAGACCGGTCTCCTGGGTCGGATGTTCCCGGAATTCCGGAAGATCTACTGCAGGGTCCTTCGCGACTTCTATCACAAGTACACGGTCGACGAGCACACGCTCCTGACCATCCGAAGTCTCTCGACCCTGGCGGATCCTGATGTCAAGGCCCGGCGACGATTCTCGAGCATCCTGGCAGAACTCGACGAACCTGAGCTGATCGTCCTGGCCCTCCTGTTCCATGACGTCGGCAAATGGTCGAACAAGAATCACGCCGAGGAAAGCGTGCGGATGGTCAGAGGACCGCTGCGGCGGCTGCGTATCGCCCCCGACTCCATCCACACGGTGGAATTCCTGATCCGACATCACCTGGAAATGTCAGTCGCCGCCTTTCGGCGGGACAGTGAGGACCCCGAGGTGGCGCGCCAATTCGCACGTCTCGTGGGGACCGAGGACCGACTGAAGATGCTGTGTCTGTTGACGCTGGCCGACGTCCAGGCCGTCAGCCCGGAAGTGCTCACGCCGTGGAAGGAAGAGCTACTGTGGCGTCTGTATGTCGACACCTACAACCACCTCACGCTTGGCTATGGCGACGAAGTGATCGAGACCGGCCAGTCGAACGTGTCAGAGCTGCGGACCCGGCGACCGCCTGAAATCTCGGAACAACAAGTCACGGCGTTTCTCGAAGGGCTCCCCCAGCGTTATCTGCGTCTGGTCGAGCCACAAACGGTGTACGACCACATCCGCCTCTCGCGCAACCTGGAACCGGACGAACTCCGGATGACGCTCGACAAGCAGGACGATGTGTGGGAGCTGAGCGTGGTGACAAAGGACCGCCCGCGGATCTTCTCCAACGTCTGCGGCGTCCTGTCCCACTTCGGCATGGACATCCTGCGGGGACAGGCGATGAGCAACGCCCAGAACGTGGTGCTCGATCTGTTCCGGTTCGTCGACGCCGACCAGTTCCTGGCCTTGAACGAGGCGGGGCAATCCGAGTTGACGCGCGTGCTCCAGGATGTCGTCACCGGCGATGTCGACCTCCCGGCGATGCTCAAGGGACGCGAAGCGGCGGCACGGTTACGCCGCGACAAGATGCGTGTGCACAAGCTCGTGCATTTCGACCACCACTATTCAGACCGCTACACGGTGCTCGAGATCGGCGGCGCCAACCAGTGGGGGCTGCTCTACGGCATCAGCCGCATCATGTCCGAACATGGATGCGATATCGAACTGGTTCTCATTTCCACCGAAGGCGACCGCGCGATTGACGTGTTCCATCTGACGCGCAACGGCGACAAACTGTCGCCGGGGATGGAAGAGGAACTCCGCGGCGATCTCGCACGGGTGCTGGGTATTCAGGACGAGCTCGGCGGATGAGGGTGCCCGACCGAGCGGGTCACGGCCGCGGTGCCGCGGGTGCCGGCGCGGCCGCCGACCCTTCCGTCAATTTTGGCGCGAGGTAGCCGGCCTGGCTAAAGCCCATCAAGAAGACCAGCGGCCAGGGGACCTCCCAGATGGCATCCTCCAGAATGCTCTCAAGACGAACAACACGAGCAGGAGCACGGTCCAGAACAACATCTGAGCCTTCGCCAGCGATAACTCCGGCGGCTGGCCGGACTTGTAGGTTCGGACAATGTCCGACCACGCCAAGGTTCTCTGCACGGACACGGCGCCTGCCTTCTCCGCTTTCGCCTTGTTTGGTCCATCCTTTAAGAACCCGGCCCCGCCGGTGGCCAGCGATGCCCCCATCAGACCAAGCAGCGATTCCGGAATGTCTGGAATCTGCAGCCTGATCAAGCCGTAGCCGAGAACCACCCCGCCGACCGCGATCGTCCAGCAGGCGATCTAACTCTGAGCCAACGACAGGTGGCCGTGGACGCCGGCAAACAACAGGAGCGGGTTGGTTCCACTTCGCTTCGCTAATCCGTAGAGAAGCAGAAGCGTCAGTCCGACGACCGCGAACGTCCATGCTAGTGCGGCCACGACGTCGCCAATCGTGACCGCATGCTCGCCAACGACGGTCCGGGAGACGCCATCCTCGGTCCACGATACGACCGGGATCACCCGAAGCATCGCCTGTAGCGAAAGTCCACGGCGTTGATGTCGAACAGCAGCAGCGTTCCGGAACGCGGGACCTGCTCTCCGTTGACGGCCTCAGACCATACCTGACCTGACGACACGATGATAGGTGTCCGCAGCGCGTCCTCGCCTGCCGTCCCGTCGGTGGCAGCCCGGCTCCGGAGCAGTCGCAACTGGGGGTTTGCTCCTCTTCCAGTTCACGCGTCACGTAGACCCTCAGCGAGTGGGACTTGAGCTGACCGTCCGGCATGTAGAGTTGAACGGTCGGCGTCGGCGCGGACGCGCCCCGGGACGGTGCGGCTTAACCCGCCGCGGTCGACGGGGTCCACACCATGACGAGAGTCACGATGGCGACCGCGGCGACGACGGCGTATGCCCGCCCCGTCCGCCGGCTACGGCCCGTGGCTCGAGCAGCCTGAACGATATTCATCGAACCCCCTCACCCAGATTGGCGGACCAACCAAGCCAAGGCGATGCGGACGGGCAACTAGTGACAGTGCCCGTGCTCGCCTGACCACACCTGGCCGGGCGGACAGGCCACCGCG
>CAUZAY010000361.1:0-4135 GCA_963577695.1 Vicinamibacteria bacterium
ACCGCCAGGACCACCTGGCGTTGTATGTCGCCGAACGCCACCAGGTAGAGCCGAGTGTCGAGCTGAGAGCGGGTCAACCGCTCGGCAATCTCCGCCACTTTGTCCTGTGACGTGTGGGACAAGATGGGGTAGCTGTGGAAGTGGACCAGCCGCACCCGACACCCCCGTTTGACCATTCGGTAGGCGGCCACCGGTGAATCGATCCCGCCCGAGAGTAGACACGCAACGCGACCGCTCACTCCGCTGGGAAGCCCACCCGCGCCAGGTTCCTTGTGGAGGTAACAGAACGCCTCGTCGGTCAAGGTTTCCACCCGAACGGTCAACTCCGGTCGCACGAGATCCACTCGCCATCCCTGGGCGGCCTTGATTCGTCCGCCGAGCTGGCGTTCGATTTCGGGAGACGTCAGCGGAAACCGTTTGTCGGCTCGCTGGGCCGTCACCCTGAAGCTCTCCACCTGCACATCGGCCAACTCGGCCAACACGGTTTCGGCGATCGCGTCGAAGTCGCATCTCGTCCTGACCGCCTTCGAGAAATTGGCGATGCCTGGCAGACGGCCCAGCCGTTCGCGAATCTCCTCCCAGTTGTCGTCCGAATCGTATTGGACCTCGATTCGCCCCATGAGGGACCGGATCTTGCGAACGCCCAGGTCAGCCGTCGCCGCCCGCACGTTGCTGACGAGCCGCTCGACGAACCAGGGGCGGTTGCGTCCTTTGAGAGCGATTTCCTGATAGTGCACGATCACGGACTGCATGGTGGCTCCTGGCGACGTTCTTGATCGTAGCGGGTGACCGACGCTCGATCCAATCACCGCCGACGGCCAGTCAGAAAGCGCGACCGCGTTGTTCTCCGGCCCCGTTCTGCCTGTATACTCCGGCGTCGCTTCGTGTGCGTCCAATCGGACCCTACAAGGAATTCTCCCTGACGCGGCCCGGCGACACGTCTAGTGTCCCGTCTCAGGAGTTCGTTGGTTAAGTCGCCGGCGCGGCGCCCGGTTGCCAAGGCGCGAGGAGGGAGCAAATTGGGCATTTGTGACCGAGGAGCAACGCCGGCAGGCGGGATGCCCCGCCCGCGAATTAGACAACGAACTTCTGAGACGGGACACTAGTATCGAAGCATGCGCGACCTCATCGCCGGTCTCATCGCGCTCGGCCTCTTCCTCTTCGCCCTCGGCCTGGCGTCGACCCTCAGATTTCATCGACGAATGCGCGAACGTGAGCACGACGCACTCCTGGCCGCCGGCCGGTCGGTCCTCGCCGAGATACCCACGCAGGACGGTCTTGAATTGTTCGTGGCGGACGACGTGCATTTCTATTGGCGTAGCGTAACCATTTTGAAAGAGCACATCCGGCTGGTGCGAGTGCTCATCAACGGCACACCGCTCGCCTCGTATTCGGCCCGGCGCTTTGCGGCGGAC
Source organism: Vicinamibacteria bacterium (assembly GCA_963577695.1). Classification (GTDB taxonomy): domain Bacteria; phylum Acidobacteriota; class Vicinamibacteria; order Vicinamibacterales; family UBA8438; genus UBA8438. The sequence continues at coordinate 1,416 of CAUZAY010000361.1, forward strand.
GACCCTGGAGACTCGGGCTCGTTCATCGACCGTCCGGAGGGTATCGCTCATGACCGATGGGATGTGTTGATTCGCGCTGACGGCGACACGTTGGTCGAATGCGGCAGCGTCCGGGAGCGCGTCTCCCAGGAATTGGCGCGCCGAGTGTTCGACGCGGTCAAGGGCGACATGGAACACCGCGACGACGGCTCCAAAGAGAGCATCTCTGGAGACTAGTGCGGACGCGGGTTGGAGAGACTACCACTCCTGCTCCGCCACGCCCGCCCGCACATTGACGACACGCGCGAGCACGAACAGCAGGTCGGATAACCGGTTCACGTACGCAATCACCGTCGCATCGACCGCCGAAGCCCCCAGCCCAGCCACCCGTCGCTCGGCGCGTCGGCAGACCGCCCGAGCCAGGTGCAGGGAAGCCGCCGTCGGATGCCCGCCGGGCAGGATGAACTGACGCAGCGGGGCAAGTTCGGTTTCAAGGCTGTCGATCCAGCCCTCGAGCCGCTCCACGTCCGCCTGTGTTGCCGTCACCTTCGCATGGCCGGCGGCGCGTGTCGATGGATCGGCGAGCGATGCTCCCAGCGAAAACAGACAATGCTGGATCTCCACGAGCATCTCGGCCAGATCGGGATCGATCCCCGCGCTGACCGCGGCTCCCAGATACGCGTTGAGCTCGTCGACTTCGCCATAGGCGTCCACACGCGGCTCCGCCTTCGAAACACGTGTCCCGTCGAGCAGACCGGTCTCGCCGGCATCGCCAGTCCGGGTGTAAATCTTCACCGGTCGATTATAGTGCTCCGGTCATGCCCCCCTCCCGCGCTGGAAGACCTTTAACGACGTACAGACTGCCGGAGCCGGCGATGCGACGCAGGTTTCGCCGGCGTCTGCTCGGGTGGTATCGGAAGAACGCCCGGGACCTGCCCTGGCGGCACACCAGAGACCCGTATCACATCCTTGTGTCTGAGATGATGCTGCAACAGACGCAGGTCGACCGCGTGTTACCGAAATACGAAGAGTGGATTCGAAAGTACCCCTCGCTGGAAACACTGGCCGCAGCCCGGCCGGCGGCCGTGGACAAGGCGTGGCGCCCACTTGGGTACAACGCCCGACCGCGCCGACTGCATTCGATCGCTCGCGAAGTCATGAGTCGCTACGACGGCGAGCTGCCGTCGGACGAGCGGACTCTCCGTTCGTTCAAGGGCATCGGCGCCTACACGGCCGGCGCGATCCAGAGCTTCGCGTTCGGCCACCGCGCACCGATCGTCGACACGAACGTGGCCCGAGTCCTGTTTCGTGTCTTTGTCGGTCGCGGAGATCGCACCTCCACGCCACTCAAGAAATACCTATGGTCACTCTCCGCCGCCCTCCTCCCGCGACGGCATGTCTTTGATTTCAATCAGGCGTTGATGGACATCGGGGCAACGGTCTGTGTGGCCCGGCGCCCGCGATGTCCCGTCTGTCCGATGAGCCCTATTTGCGAGGCGTACCCGTTCGACCCGGACCTGGAGCATGGAAGCGGATGACCACCGAGCAGGAAACTGGAGTGGTCGTCGTGGTGGCCGCGGTGGTCGAACAAGCGGACCGGGTTCTGGTGACGGAACGTCCATCCGGCACCCACCTGGGCGGATACTGGGAGTTCCCCGGCGGAAAGGCGGAACCGGGAGAAACCCACGAGCAATGTCTCGAACGGGAGATGCGGGAGGAGCTGGGGGTGGTGGTCGAGGTGGGAGGCGAACTGCTTGCAACTCGATTCGTGTACCCCGATCGGATAGTTGAACTGCATTTTCACCGGTGCGTGCTCGGAGGAGAACCAACACCGATGCTGGGACAACGGATGCGATGGGTCTCGCGGAGCGAACTTGGTGCGCTCAGATTCCCGCCGGCGGACCGGGAACTCGTCGCCTTGCTGGCCCGTGGAAGTTCACAACAATAGGCGGCACGACGCCACGGTGCCGCCGAGCAAGGACACCGACGAACGATTGGCGTGCGCTACCGGCCGGCTCCTTCCAGCGGAAGAAACGGTTTGGCCGTCACGGTGGCCGAGTTCCAACCCGCACCGTCCTGGACCACGAGCGTGGTGTCCAAGCCGGCGAGTTCGCGCTTCACGTAGCCAAGCGCGATCGACCGCCCCAGCGCCGGTGACCGGGCGGCGCTCGTGACGACCCCGACGCCCGACTCATCGGCAACGATACTCAGTGCCGCTCCAGGGACCGGGGGATTGGCGTCCGGTTCGAAGCGGAGTCCCACCAGACGGCGCGCCACGCGGCCCTTCCCACGATGAAGAATCCGCACGATCACTTCCTGGCCGACGTAGCAGCCCTTGGTCATGCTGATCGCACGGTCTTCGAGACCGGCCTCCAGTGGAATGGTTTCGGAATCCAGATCAGCCGGAAACACCGGCCGACCGGCTTCGATCCGGAGCAGGTCGAAGGTCGACGCATCCAACTCGACGGCGCCCTCTCTCATCAGCGTTGCTCGTAGCGCCGGCCCACTCGCCGATGCGGTATAGAGCACGAAACCAACCTCCCCAATCTCGCCGCTTCGGGCCACGACGACCGGTTCGCCGGTAAATTGACCCGCCCGATGGTGACATTCTGGAAGCGCGATCAGCTCGGCCGCGTCCACCAGACCGGTCTCGCTCCCAGTTCCTGGTTGCACCACGGTGCGGACCAAGGCGGCCGCCTCAGGGCCATGGACGCCGAAAGCGACCCACGTCGACGTGCGGT
>CAUZAY010000362.1:0-4133 GCA_963577695.1 Vicinamibacteria bacterium
GGATTTGCTTCGTCCCATTCACGGGCGAGGCGTTGGGCTTCGGCGCGTTGACTTGCGGTCAACTCTTCCGCGATCAGGTCGAGGGTTTGGGCCGCTCGGTCCAGAGCAACATCACTCGTTGACCGTGACGCAGCGAGACTGACCCACATGTGAGCGGTCACAACATCCTCTGGCACGCCGCGGCCACGGACATACATGGTCCCGAGGTTGTACTGCGCGGCGGCATATCCTTGGTCTGCCGCCAATCGGTACCACCGCACCGCCTCCGCAGCATCCTCTGGCACGCCGCCGGCAACAGTGCGCGACGAGTGGCTGCCGCTTCGTGGGCCAGCGGCTCAATCAACTGTTCCTAATTCTGGGAACCATCGTCGTCGTTGCGTCACTGTTGCTGCGCGTCTTCCCTTCCTGGACGAGCCAGCTCTTGGCCGCCGTCACGGGCTGACAAACCCGCCGGTCGACCGGCGTGAAATCCGCGTCAAAACCACAACCTCACTCCAGCCACAAGCCTGCGGCTATCCGGCGTCTCCCCCACGGCTTCAGCGAAGTCCGCGGTTTCACCGAACGCGTTGCTCCAGGTAACACCGATATAGGGCGCCAACTCCCGACGAAACTCGTATCGGAGTCGCAGCCCAATATCGAATGCGCTAACGCCCGCACCGACTCTGCGTTCCGCGCCGGTCTTTCCATACAGGTTGAGCTCGACGAGTGGCTGGAGGACCAGCCGGTTGGTGAACAGCAGTTCGTACTCGGCCTCGAATCGAGCCGCCGTCCGGCCGCTAGCACCAAGGTAGACGGTCGCCTCCACTTCGAACCAGTACGGGGCCAACCCCTGGACGCCGAGCGCCAGCCACGACTTCCCCGGTCCGTCCCGGAGGTCCTGACGAAGACCAACCAGCACGTCCCACCACCGAGCGACCGCCCGCCCATATGCCAGGTGAGCCTCGGCGTCGCCTAGTGACCCGCTCTCAGCGTCGCCCTCAGTCCGGAACCACAGACGGTCCCGGTCACCGCCTATCCACCCTTTCGAGTCCCAGTTCATCCCTCCGGTGCTCCCGTCCCCCTGCCATTCCAGTTGGTCGAAGAGCACGAAGTAGTTGACGGTGTCGTGAACGGCGCTGACATCGACATCAGGAAACGCCGCGACCCTATCAGCGTCGGTGACCGGTGGAATAGGCGTCCATGGCTGGGACGACCCCTGTTCGTTTTCCTGGCCGGCCGGTTGCGCCCACGCCGCCGACGCACCCCAGCAGGCGCCGAGGACTGCCCAGCCGACCACGACGCTCCACCTGGCTCGCGTCCTCATACGTCCACCCGTACTTCCCGGAACATGCCAGCCGCCATGTGATAGAGCAGATGACAGTGGAAGGCCCATCGACCGAGTGCGTCGGCCCGCACGCGGAAGCTGCGCTTGGTGCCCGGTGGCATATCGACCACGTGCTTACGCAGTTGGAACTGGCCCGCGTCATCCTCGACGTCGCTCCACATCCCGTGCAGATGAATCGGATGGGCCATCATCGTGTCGTTCACAAGGACGATACGCAGACGCTCCCCATAGGTGAGTCGGAGCGGCTCGGCGTCGGAGAACTTGACTCCGTCGAACGACCACACGAACCGCTCCATGTGCCCCGTCAGATGCAGCTCGACCGTCCGGCCTGGCTCTCGACCGTCTGGGTCGGGGAACAACGACCGAAGGTTGGCGTAGGTCAGCGCTCGTCGAGCGTTAGTGCGCAGCCCAATGCCGGGGTCGTCGAGACGGGCCGAGGCGGACATCACTTGCATGTCCATCAGCGGGTTGCCCCGCTCACTCTCCGGATGCGTCTGCATGGTGGCATCGTCCATCATGCCGCCGTGCCCCTGGTGCGCCATCCCCTCGTGTCCCATGTCGGCCATCGTGAGCAGCGGCACGGGGTCCAAGTCGGGAACAGGCGCACTCAGCCCATCACGAAGGGCCAGGGTGCCTCGGGCGTAGCCAGTCCGGTCCATCGACTGTGCCCAGATGGTGAACGCCTCTTGTCCTGACGGCTCGACAAGCACATCGAAGGTCTCTCCTGCTGCGATACGGAATTCATCCACCGTGACCGGATGCACGAGCTGTCCGTCGGCAGCCACCACCGTCATCGGCAGACCTGGAATCCGAACATCGAAGTAGCTTGCCGCCCCTCCGTTCACGAACCGCAGCCGCACACGTTCGCCCCGCCTGAAGAGGCCCGTCCAGTTGGCGGCCGGCGAGTGGCCGTTCATCAGATAGGTGTAGGTCGTTCCCGTGACGTCCGCCAGGTCAGTCGGGGTCATCCGCATCTCGCCCCAAGCGAGACGGTCTGACAGGGTCACCCCAAGCCCTCGCTCCCGAACATCGCGCGCGAAGTCACCGAGTGTTCGCCGGTTGTAGTTATAGTAGTGCGCCTGTTTCTTGAGCTTTGCGAACACCCGGTCAGGGTCTTCATCCGTCCAGTCGGACAGCATGACGACGTAGTCACGGTCGTAGCCGAAGGGCTCCGGCTCAAGCGGCTCGATGATGAGCGCGCCATATAAGCCGCGCTGCTCCTGGAACCCCGAGTGGCTGTGATACCAGTAGGTGCCGCCTTGCCGCACGGTGAACCGGTAGACGTAGGTTTCCCCCGGTGGAATGCCGTTGAAGCTCAGCCCGGGCACACCGTCCATGTTGGCCGGCAGCAGAATGCCGTGCCAGTGAATCGACGTGCCCTCTCCGAGCGTGTTGGCCACGCGCAGGGTGACGGTGTCGCCCTCCTTCCAGCGCAGCGTGGGGGCCGGGAGCGACCCGTTCACGGTCACAGCCAGCCGAGGTGACCCGGTGAAATCCATCAGCGTCTCGCCAATGGTCAGGTCGAACTCCGTCCCGGTAAGCGACACCAGCTGTTGCCCCGCGTCGGTCTGGGCCGACGCGGCGGGCCGCCACAGCCCGAGTCCGGCAACCGCGCCGCCCATCGCCAACCCCTTAACGAAGGTGCGTCGCGACGGTCGGGTCACTTCAAGCGGTTGGCTGCTCGCAGCCAACCAGCCCGCATCACCCGGTCTTCGAGGGCGAATCGAGAATGCAGCCATAAAGCCTTCCTTTCACCGGCGGCGAGCGAAATGCCGGCAGTTGCTCTCCGAACTATTTGAGTAAACGAAAAACGATGAGACTCGCGGCGAATCCGCCGGAGAAAGGGAGGCTCAGATGCGCAGAACGAGTGGTCTAACCTTACCGGCAGTACCCGGCGGGCCGTGTGCTGAGCGGATGTAGCGCGCGACCAATCCGCTGTCGGCCTGCGGGAACTGGAGTGCCTGCGACGATGCGGATTCGACCTGGCGGTCGGCTCCGGCGGATTGTGGCACCGTGCCCCATCGGTCGGTGGCCCCGTCGTGGTTCAGGCAGTTGTGGCCCGTGGTAACACCGAGTTCGGCTCGCACCCGCATCTCACGTTGGTCCGGGTTGGAACCGTGATGCGCGTGTGCCGCGGAACCGACCGCACTAGGGTCTGGCCCCGCACTCGGGCGGAGACACGCGACTGCGCACGTGGCGGCCAAGGCCGGCACCATGACCAGCGTCGTGACGACCACGCCGGCAACACCCTGCCACCACATCTTCACGGCTCCCACCTTACCGCTATCTTCAGGCCAGCGCAACGTCTCTCCTACGCCAACCAGCGATTCTGGAATCCATCGTCCGGGATGACCCCTGACGTGGCTGTAAAATGCCGGCGTCAGTCTGGGATGCCTGATGTCGCCTTCCCCCAGTAAAGGCGAAGTCACGTAAGTGCTGGTCGCGTCTGGTGCTCTGTTCGGCTTCGGTAGGTATTTCCCGTCCGGGGCATACGCCTTGGCCTGGGCCACAAGGTCAATACCCGCATCCGGCCCCCAGCGTCCGGGGCCACTTGTCCCACAGCCAGACTTTTTTCAGCTGCGCACGGTAGACGGGGTCTGTTTCAAGAAACCACTTGCAGACGTGCTCCCATTGAGTCCCGCGTGTTTTCTCGTCTGAATCGAACGAGTCAAGAAACTTCGCGAAGTCAGGCGGCGCCATAACCCACGTAGCCTAGCGATTCAGTTGAGACTCTTCAAAGATTTTTGTAGCGGCTACGGGAAGAGGTTGGTGAGGTCAGCTGGCTGATGGGAAATGATCTGCGAAAGTG
>CAUZAY010000363.1:0-4130 GCA_963577695.1 Vicinamibacteria bacterium
CGGGGAAGAGCGCTGGCGTACGCCTCGGCGTCAACCGATCTCGCAGGCGTATTCGACGCCACTCCTGATCCGCGTGGGCGACCGCGACCAGCTCTTCAGCATCGGCGCGTTCCGCGCCACCGCCTATGACCCCGTGTCAGGCGACGAGTTGTGGGAGGTGTCCTACGGCGACGGATTCTCCAACGTACCGGCGCCGGTGTATGGGCACGGCATGGTCTACATCGCCACCGGGTTCCAGGTGCCGTCGCTGATCGCGGTGCGGGCTGACGGTCAAGGCGACGTCACCCGTACGCATACCGCCTGGACCCTTCGACGGGGGGCGCCCTTGACCCCGTCGCCCCTGCTCGTCGGGGACGAGCTGTATGTGGTGTCCGACCTCGGGGTCGCCACCTGTGTGGACGCGGCCACGGGCGCGATTCACTGGCAGCATCGGTTGGGCGGCAACTTCTCAGCCTCGCCCGTATGGGCCGATGGTCGCATTTACTTCCAGAGCGAGGAAGGCGAGACTAGCGTGATCACGCCGGGCACCGAGTTTCAGTTGATCGCGACCAATGAGCTCGACGGCACGACGCTGGCCTCGCCGGCGGTGGCCGACGGGTCGCTATTCATCCGTAGCCACGATCACCTGTATCGCATCGGCGGTCAGTCGTAGTCACAGTTCGTAACGCCATCGTCGTCAGACCCGAAGAAATACAGACATGCTACGTCGCACACCGATGATTGCGATCGTCGCGCTTCTTGTTGGGACCGTCGCCGCCATGGCCGCGTCTCGGGCCTCCGCCGAACCCGTGACCGTGCTCTACGACGACCAGGTCATCGAGGTGGAGCGGACACTGGCGGATCCGAACGACCTCTGGGTGGTTCCCGCGGACCTGCCACGCGTGAACGGCTTCGAGCTGAAACCAGAAGGCGCCTGCCTCGAAGAACTCTGTATATCGGTCCTGCAGGATCGGGACAGCGACATGTTCGTCACCCGCGCCGGTCAGGCGTGGTTCAACGTGACAGCGCTCGCCCGGCGGCTCTAACAGGCGTACGCCGCCGACCACGCCCACCGGGTCTGGAGCTTCGGAGAGATGCCGGTGACGCGAATCAGGTTCCTCCGCACATAGAACAGCAGCAGCGGCCCCACGACCAGCGTCAGGTTGTAATCGACGGGCTCGAGCCAGCGCGTCGGACCGAGATAGTTCGCGTGATCGAACACGACGACGGCTGTCACCACCGCCGACATCGTGAGCAACCCGCCAAGCAGGCGGCCCGTCCTGGCCGACGCTCCGGTCGACCACAGCAGGGGGAGACCGAGCCAGGTCCCGAAACCGGCCCCCACGAGACTGATCGCTGTGAGTGCGCTCATGTATGTTCGGTCACGGATCCAGGTGGCGGCACCGTCACGACAGCAACCGGCACACACGCACCGCCACGCGTTGTCGCAGAGATGTGAACACTATTGCAGACCGCCGCGCACCGACGTAATGCGGTGGGTGTTGAACCCCAGCCAGTGCATGCGGCCCTCGTACCGGGCGTGCTCGATCTTGACGCAGCGGTCCATGACCACCGACAGACCACCCTCCTCCGCGATTCGTCCACCCTCTTCATTGACAACGCCGAACTGACACCAGAGCGTCTTGGCGCCAACCGCCACCGCCTCCCTGGCAATCTCGGGCAGCGCGTCCGGCGCGCGAAAGACGGCGACGAGGTCGATTGGATCCGGCACGTCGGAGAGAGACTTATAGCTCGACTGTCCGAGAATCGCTGACTCGCGTGGATTGACCGGGATGACGCGGTAGCCATGTCGACTGCAGTAGAAGCCGACAAAGTAGCTGGCACGCAGCGGGTTCTTCGACAGCCCGACGATGGCAATGGTCTTCGCCGTGTGCAGGACGCGTTGAATCGTCGCCGGGTCCTGATAGCGCGTCACATCAAACGGTGGATTCATGTGGATGACACCTTTCCAAAGCCTTGTTCGAGATCCCAGATCAGGTCGTCGATCTCCTCGATACCGACCGACAACCTTATGGTGCCGGGCCGCACCCCGGCCGCCTCTAGTTCGTCGTCGCTGAGTTGACGATGGGTGGTGCTGGCCGGGTGGATGATCAGACTTTTCGCGTCGCCGACGTTGGCCAGGTGCGACCACAGGGTGACCCCCCGGATGAACTCCTCCCCGGCCCGGCGGCCGCCGCGACAGTCGAAGGAGAACACCGCGCTTGCGCCGGTCGGCAGGTACTTGTCGACCAGTGGGCGATATCGACTGGTCTGCAGGCCCGGATAGGTCACGCTCGACGCGAGGTCATGTGACTCGAGGTACGTGGCGACGGCAACGGCGTTGTCGACATGACGCGTCATTCGCAGCGACAACGTCTCGAGGCCCTGCAAGAACAGGAACGCGTTGAATGGACTCATCGCGGCGCCGAGGTCGCGCAGGGTCTCGGCCCGGAGCTTCATCAGGAAGCCGTGGGAGCCGAACGTGCCGTGAAACTCGAGACCATGATAGGCGGGGGACGGGTCGGCGATGACCGGAAAACGACCGTTGGACCAGTTGAATTCACCGGACTCGACCACCACGCCGCCAATGCTCGTCCCGTGGCCGCCAATGAACTTCGTGGCGGAGTGCAGGACGATGTCCGCCCCCCACTCCAGTGGTCGACAGAGAAAGGGCGTGGCGAAGGTGTTGTCGACGAGCAGCGGCAGGTCGTGAGCGTGTGCGATGGCGGCCACCGCTTCGATGTCCAGGACGTTCCCGCCGGGATTGCCGATCGTCTCGCCAAAGAACACCTTGGTGTTTTCGCGCACGGCCGCCTTCCAGGCGTCCGGATCGTCAGGGTCAACCCACGTCAGATCGACCGACATCTTGCCAAGCAGGTGCTTGAGCTGATTGACCGTCCCGCCGTAGAGCGCCGACGACGACACGACGTGGTCCCCGGGTGAGAGCACCGTAAAAAGGGTGGCCGCTTGGGCGGCGATGCCGCTGGCGAACGCTACGGCGCCGAGGCCACCCTCAAGACTTGCCACGCGCTCCTCGAACACGGCCACCGTCGGATTCATGATCCGCGAGTAGGTGTTTCCGTACTCCTGCAGGTTGAAGTAGGCGGCAGCCGACTCCGGGTCCTCGAACACGTAGCTGGTCGTCTGAAAGATGGGGACCGCGCGTGCCCCGGTGTTGGGATCGGGACGTTGACCCGCATGCACTTGCCGGGTCTCGAACCCGAACCGACGAGACTCCTCCATGTCTGGTGACCTCCTGCCGTGCTGTGCGCCTACTGCTCCAGGAACGCCCGAATCAGGGGTGTCTGGCGTGCTTCCTCCAGTAGGAAACAGTCGTGCCCATAGGGGGCATCGATGATGTGGAACTCGACGTCCTTCCCGGCGGCCCGAAGTGCGTCCGCCAGCTCTGCGGAGCCCTCGGGAGGATAGAGCCAGTCGGAACTGAACGCGATGAGCAGCGTGCGCGCGGACACGGCGCTGACGCCCCGCGAGAGCTGGCCGGCCCCATACTGCCGGGCCAGATCGAAGTAGGACAGTGCCCGTGACGTATACAGATAAGTGTTGGCGTCGAAGCGCTTCACAAACGTGTCGGCCTGGTGTTTCAGGTAGCTCTCAACCTCGAATTCGGGGGAGGTGAGGGTGTAGCGGATGTCATCTGCGGACTGAAGTCGCCGGCCGAACTTATTCCTGACCGATGTCGCCGACAGGTAGGTGATGTGTCCCACCATCCGGGCCACCCCCATCCCCGCGGTAGGCGCGCGCCCCGTCCCATAGTAGTTCCCGTCCTGCCAGTCAGGGTCCGCCGTGATCGCGTTGCGGGCGATGGCGTTCCACGCGACCCCTTGGGGATGCAGCGCATGGGTGCTTGCGATCGGGATGATCGCGTCGACCTGGTCGGGATACTGCACGGCCCACTCGAGGGCCTGCATCCCGCCCAGCGATCCGCCAGCGACGGCGAACAGTCGCGTGACACCGAGCTCGTCGAGCAGCGCCCGTTGGGACTTCACCATGTCCGTCACGGTGATGACCGGGAAGTCGGACCCGTACGGGCGACCGGTGACGGGATTGCGGGACGAAGGTCCGGTGGTGCCTCGGCACCCTCCAAGCAGGTTCGGGCTGATGATGAAGAACCGGTCGGTATCGAACGCCTT
>CAUZAY010000364.1:0-4122 GCA_963577695.1 Vicinamibacteria bacterium
GTCGTCAGTTCGGCCGAGCAGTCCGGCCACGCTTAGCTCTTCCCGCGACAGTTCACCACACCTACGGATGGCGGGACAAGGCCTCGTCACCGGCGCTAGGGTGTTCGGCTACGACAATGGACGCTCGGCAAACTGGTGAGCGGCGTGGTCGACCTTCCACTGACGAAAAGATTCGCATCGTGCAGTGCGTGGGGGGAGATCAGGGGAATAGCTGTGGAAGTGATCCCGAGTAGATCACCGAAACTGGTCATTAAATACTGGATGTCGTCTTTGCTGACGAAGGGCGCAATCACGAATCCGCGCCATGTACCGCCCAGCCAGCGGTAGGATCAGGGTCTTGAGCCGAGAGACCCGCATGACGCACGCCACCCGGTTCGCCGCCGTCGCCGTGGGGACCAGAGACGAGATCCCCGAGTGGGTCGCCCTGGCGCTGCCCTGACGCTCTCCTCGCCGGTGGCGCCCACGACTTCACGGGCGATGGCGACCGATGCTTCATGCGAAAAGACCGGGGCGCAGACACCCGGACAAAGAAAAAGGAGACCGTCATGCAGCTCCGAAACTGGATGGTGAGTGTGGTGGTCGCGACCGCTGCGACCGCGGGAGTGAACGCGCAAGAGAAGGGCGGCAACTTCGAAACGGGTGCCTACGAGGTGGTCCCAGACTGGCCGCGCCCGATGCACGAGGACTATGGGTGGGGGCGCACGGCGGCCGTGTTCGCCGAGTCTCCCGACCGCGTCTTCGTCTTCCAGAGCGGTGAACTCCCCCGGTTGAGCAGACCCGTCGGGGCCGGCGAGATCCCCATTCGCCCCGCGGCCCTGGAGAACAACGGACCGGATGGGTGTCCGTGTCCGGTCAGCCGGGCCGAGACCGGGCTGGAGGGTCGGTGGGAGCATCTGCTCATGATCTTCAACCGCGAGGGGGAGCTGGTCGACTCCTGGGAGCAGCACAATCACCGCTTCGTGCGACCGCACTCAGTCAAGATCAGCCCCTACGACCCGGAGCGCCATGTCTGGATCGTCGAGGACGGCGCGCACATGATTTACAAGTTCACCAACGACGGTGAGCGTCTGGTCATGAGCCTCGGCGAGTTCGAGACGCCCGGCGACAACGACGATCCCAACCGATTCAACCGTCCCACCGATATCGCGTTCTTCCCGAACGGTGACTTCGTGGTCAGCGATGGCTACGTCAATGCGCGTGTCGTGAAGTTCAACGGGGACGGCGAGTATCTGATGCACTGGGGCACGCCGGGTCGAGGCCCGGACGCTGGGCCGGGCGAGATGAACACCGTGCACGGGATCGCCATCGACGCCCAGGAGCGCGTCTATGTCTCGGACCGAGGGAACCAGCGGATCCAGGTGTTCGACGCGAACGGGGGGCATCTGGATACGTGGCCAGGCATCCGGTTTCCGCTGTCGATGGGCATGGCGCGGGACCAAAACTTGTGGGTCAACGACGGGAACATCGGACGATTCCTCAAGTTCGATCTCGAGGGCCGGTTGCTGTTCAACTGGGGCACCTTCGGTCATCGCCCCGGGCAGATGTGGGGCGTGCACGCCTTCTCGACCGACTCCGAAGGCAACCTCTATACGGCGGAGGTCTGGGGCGGCCGGGCGCAGAAGTTCAGGCCCAAGCCCGGCGCAGATCCGGCGCAGCTAATCGGTCCACTGGATACGACGCGGGTGAACTGAGGCGCGGAGCAGGTGTACGAGTACGCGTGCCACGAGGGCAACGACGGCATGTTCAATATTCTCTCCGGGTCGCGAGCCGACGACCAGGCGAGCGAAGAGGCTACGGAAAGATGATGAGATCGAACGACCTGCGGCGACGGCGACGACCGGCGACGCTCGGAGCCGGCGTCCTGGCGGTGGTGTGGTCGATGAGCCCGACCGCGCAGGAACCGGGCCAGACCGATGGGTTCACGGCGGCGCAGGCCACACGCGGCGGCGAGGTCTACGAGCGCGTCTGCGCGAGCTGTCACCGTGCCGACTTCCAGGGCAGCTTCGAGGCACCACCGCTGGCCGGGGTGAATTTCCTGAACTTCTGGGGCGATCTGAGCGCCGCCGCGCTGTTCGACAGGATCAGCGTATCCATGCCACCCGACCGACCAGGTCGGCTCGACGATCAGGACTACGTGGACATCGTGGCCTACCTGCTCCAGGCGAACGGTGCGGTCGCGAGCGGCCTCGAGCTGACGGCCACCACCACGGCGTCGATCGACACCCTGGCGACACGCCGACCGCCCACCGCGGTCGAGGCCTCACAACGCGGAGGCCAGACGCAGCGACCACCAGGACCGTCTCGAGACGAGCCGGCCGGGCTCAGAGTGACCGGCACGGTCCCAAACTACAGACCGGTCACCGAGGAGATGCTCAGTGCGCCGTCTCCAGACGACTGGCTGATGGTCCGGGGCAACTACGCCGCCTGGAGCTACAGTCCGCTGAACGAGATCACCCGGGACAACGTGCAAGACCTCGAGCTGGCGTGGACCTGGTCGATGAACGAAGGCGGATGGAATGCGCCGTCGCCGGTCGTGCACGACGGGGTCCTCTACGTGACCAATTACGGCAACGTGGTGCAGGCGCTCGACGGTCGCACCGGTGACCTCATCTGGGAGCATGAAGTCGGGATCGAGAGCCAGACGTACTCGGGGACGAGCCGCAATCTGGCCGTCTACGACGACAAGGTGTTCCTGGCCACATCCGATGCGAGGATGGTCGCGCTCGATGCGGCCACTGGCGAGCTGATCTGGACCACACGGTTCGGCGACAACACCCAAGGGCACCAAAGCACGAGCGGTCCGATCGTCGTGCGCGGCAAGATCGTGCAAGGGCTCAACGGGTGTGAGCGCTTCAGTCGAGCCGGCTGCTTCATCAGTGCGATCGACGCGGCCACCGGGCAGTCGCTCTGGACCTTCAACACCGTCGCGCGGGCGGACGAGCCGGGTGGCAACACATGGGCCAACCTGCCGGATGCGATCCGCGGCGGCGGCGACACCTGGATTACGGGCAGCTACGACCCGCGGCTGGACCTGGTCTATTTCGGTGTGGCGCAAGCCAAACCGTGGGTGGCGGCGAGTCGCGGCATGACAGTGGAGGATGCGGCGCTCTACACCAACTCGACCATCGCGCTTCGACCGGATGACGGCGCGCTCGAGTGGTACTTTCAACATGTCCCCGGCGAAACGCTCGATCTCGACGAGGTGTACGAACGGGTGCTGGTCGACGTCGCCGGCCGTTCCGTGGTGTTCAGCATCGGGAAGCACGGCATCCTGTGGAAGCTGGACCGCGGCACCGGCGCGTTTCTGGGGCACCAGGAAACGGTCTATCAGAACGTGTTCGAACGGATCGACCCGGACACCGGCGCGGTCACCTATCGGCAGGACATCCGCGATGCCACGGTCGACGTGGCGATGTCCGCGTGCCCCAGCACCGCTGGCGGCAAGAACTGGCACCCGATGAGCTACCACCCGCCGGCCGGGCTGCTCGTGATTCCACTGGCCCAGACCTGCATGGAGATCACCGGCCGCGAGGTGGCGCTCGAGGAGGGGTCCGGCGGCGTCGGCATAAGTTCGCGACCGTTTCTCGAGATGCCGGGGACCAACGGCAACCTCGGCAAGCTCGCCGCCTACGACGTCGGGACGATGCAAGAGGTCTGGAGCATCGAGCAACGGGCGCCCTTCCTGACCGGTGTGCTGTCGACGGCGGGGGGCCTCGCTTTCGTGGGCGATCTCGACCGCCGTTTTCGAGCGGTCGATGTGGAGACCGGCGAGTCGCTGTGGCAGACGAGACTCGGCACGTCCGTGCAAGGATTTCCGGTGTCTTTTCGCAGTGGAGGCACACAGTACGTCGTGGTGTCGACGGGGCTTGGGGGCGGAAGCCCGCGGCTGTCCCCGGCGTCGCTCGCGCCGGAGATTCGCCACCCCCGGAGCGGCAACGCCTTGTACGCGTTCAGGCTCAGAGACTGACGCTCAACGCGCCCGAGTCTGACTCACGATACAAGTCGAATTCTTGCTGGTGGGATCCCGGCAAGGGGTCGGTGGTCGATCCTGAAAGCGCATAGCTCGGTTGGTCGATGCCATCGAAACAGGCGGAGATGCGCCAACGCGGTTCGACAAGCTGT
>CAUZAY010000365.1:0-4117 GCA_963577695.1 Vicinamibacteria bacterium
GTCCAGCCTCCTGGACGATACGGCGTGTCGAACTGTGCGTCGTCCAGCCGGGTCACCGAGGCACGCAGATCTACCGGGAGGCGCTCGATATCCGCCGTCCACGCCTCCACGTGTTCCGGTGTGACCGGGTCGGGAGACCCGAACGTGCCGATGGGGTACCGAAGGTCGTCGGCCGAGGCGTTCATGACAGCCATCTTGCGGTCATGATTTCGTCGTTCGTCTGTGACACCGCGAAGTTGAAGGATCTCACGATTGGGGACCGTTTGATGAAGTCACGCTCCGCCGCGACGGAGAACGGCGTATCCAGCGGCGTGCATTGTCTCGCGCGCCGGTCTTGCTGCCCACTATCGTCCAGCACGGACCCCGGACACACACACCCAGCCGCGTGGGTTCTGGGCGTAGCCCCGACGAAGAAATGCCCAGCCCCGACTAAGAAAGGACGATCAGTATGTGTCGGAACATCAAGACGCTGTTCAACTTCGACCCGCCCGCCACGCCCGAGGAGGTTCGCGCCGCCTCCGTTCAGTTCGTCCGCAAACTCAGTGGATTCACCAGTCCGTCGAGGGCGAACGAGGCGGCGTTCGACCGCGCGGTGGACGACGTCGCCGACGTGGCGCAGCGGCTGCTCGATTCGCTGGTCACGGCGTCGGCGCCTCGTGACCGGGAGGAAGTGGCCGCCAAGGCCCGGGAACGGGTCGCCCAACGTTTCGCTCGCGCTGGCTAGCAGCCCAGTGTCTTCCGCAGCACGACCTTGTCGATGCCGGATGCCGCCTCATAGTAGCGACGTACTTCCGCGTAGCCGTGCGACCGGTAGAAGGTAAGGCCGGCCACGTTGGGTGCGAAACACTCCAACTCGGCTTCGTCGTGGTCGGCCCCGAGCGTCTGTTCGGCATGGTCCATCAGCGCTGACCCGATGCCTTGCCCTCTGAACCCGTCTTTGACCCAAATCAGGTCGATGACCGCGTCATCCAGCGCTACTACCCCTACCACCTGCTCGTCACGGGTCGCCACCGTCATCCGGCGCCACATGCGCGCGACGTAGTCGTCCACTTCCGTGCCGTCCGTCCAGGGCCGCATTCGCTCCGGGTCCATGAACGCTCCATAGGTCTTCGTGAGCGAAACCTTGCACAGCGCCACGACTGAGGTGATATCGGCCTGGGTTGCCGCTCGCAATCGAACGGCGTCGTCGGCGGTTGAGGTCATCGCTGCATTCTGACCGCGGCCGCGAGTTCGCGGGCGAATGGTCCCCGGCGCCCGACCGAGACTGACTCCAGCCCCAGCCAGCCGGCCATGGTACCTAGCTCACGCGCGAGCGCGTCGCTGACTTGAGCGCCATCCGTGTCTGGTTCGAGATAAGCAGCCTGCACCAGCAGCCGTCGATCAGCGCGGTCCGCTTTGAGGTCGACCCGGGCCGTGAGCCG
This sequence comes from Vicinamibacteria bacterium, assembly GCA_963577695.1. GTDB lineage: Bacteria > Acidobacteriota > Vicinamibacteria > Vicinamibacterales > UBA8438 > UBA8438. Next base: position 1,422 of record CAUZAY010000365.1, read on the forward strand.
GTCGTTCAGCAGGAACGGCAAGACGTAGTAGCCCCAACGCCGCTTCGGCGCCGGGAGGAAGATCTCGAGACGATATGCGAAGTCGAACAGACGCGCGGCGTGTGGCCGGTGCCAGACGACGGGGTCAAACGGAGACAGCAGGGCGGTCGCGTGTATTCGTCGCGGACGCCGCGCCTCGGGGTGCAGAAAGGCCGGTTCCGTCCACCCGTGCACGCGGATGGAACGTAGCTCGCCGGTATCGACCAGTTCCCGCAACCGCGGCCTGACCATGGCCACCGGCATGCGGAAATAGTCGGCCAGGTCGCCGGTGGTCGCCACTCCGTGCGCACGCGCGGCCTGAAGGAGCAGCGTGCGGTGCGCGACGGACGTCGGCACACGTCGGCTGCGGATTTCTTCAGAGAGGACCCGCTCGCTCAGGTCGAAGACCCGACGGAAGTCTGGGCGCCGGTCGGCGATGGCCAGCCGACCGCGCCCGAAGTGCCACTCTGCCATGGCTCGAGGAATCGTGCCGAGCCAGGAGCCCGGTAGCCGCCGCTCAGCGGTTGTGGGCGAGGGCAGTTGCGCGGCGGTCAGCGCCCCCCGAGCTCGAATCTGTGCCAGCACACGTCGGGAATAGCCGGGTTCCCGCTGCAGGGCGCGTTCGAAACCGCGAGGACGCACGCGATGTGCGAGTCGTCGATAACGCAGCAGTGGCCAAGCGTGCACCGGTACGATGGACGCTTCGTGGGCCCAGTGCTCGGTGAATTCGCGCCGGCGATAGACCAGTTCGTCGAGCTGGGCCCGGTCGTAGGCGCCGAGCCGAGAGAACGGCACCTGATACTGCGCCGGCACCAGCACGTTGACGTAGTCGATCTGGAGCAGGCCAAGCTGGTGTATCACCCGCCTCAGGTGACTCGCACCGACCCGGCCCCGGGGGACGGGGACGGTCGAAGCCCTGGGCCGCGAGGGCGACTCGTCGCGCGTCCGCGAGTGAGAGGTCGGATGACATGGGTTAGGCCTCTGACCAGAATAAGCTTGCCATCTTGGGGCGTCGCGGCGCCCGTCCGGCAAGGCGCAAGAAGCGCGCGCATACCGGGAGTATGCAAGCGACGAACAACGCAGACGGGCGGGATGCCCCGGCGGCCCAGCTGGTAAGTTTATTCTGGTCAGAGGCCTTAGATCGTGGCCGACTCCACTTCTGCGTCAGTCGTCGGTGCGAGGCCGTTGTAACACCAGATAGCAGCTTGTCGCCAGTCCGGCCGACCCGAAGATCATGCACATGACGAGTATCTGATACCGGACGGCAATGAGTGGGGTGACGCCGGACAGAATCTGGCCGGTCATCATGCCGGGCAGCGACACCAGGCCGACGGCGAGCAGCGAGTTGGTCATCGGGATCAGCGAGATGCTCATGGCGGTGTGCCGGGCCTCGCGGTAGTTTGCGCCGCGCTCGCGCTCGGCCCGGAACCGTTCGGCGGCCAGACTGACGGTGTTCATCGAGTTGGCCAGGACGATGCCAGCGAGCGGGATGACCATGCTGGGGGTGTACCAGTTCGGGAGATCGAGTACCACTTGCGTGGCCATGAACAGCACCGTCAGCGCTCCCGCGGTGATCGCCACCAGCGCGCTGGGGTAGCGCCTGACGCGCTCGCTTCCAAGCGGCCTCAGGGCGATCCACCCGGCGGTGGCCAGCATCACGCTCACCACTGACACGGTGACGAGCGCTCGCTGCGACCCGAAGATGAAGGTGAGGACGTAACCCACCAGCAGCAACTGGCTGACCATACGGAACACCGCCACCAGACCGGTCCTGATCCCCAGTGACCACCGATGGATGATGAACAGCACCGCGCACACTGGGATGAACGCCAGCGCGAGTCGGGTCAGTGGAATGATCTGAACGGAGTCGTTCATGGGGCCCTGGGAACTGACAGTCGTGCGGAACGCTTGGAACCCGGACGACGGGTTGCGGGCGTCGACTGGGTCGGGTCAGTCGGGGGCGCCCTGGTCATCTGACTCATCTTCCCCGATCGCGAGTTCGCCACGTTCCGCTTGGGCCAGAAGCTCGCGGGCGGCGTCGGCCTGACTGGCCGGTACCAGCACTTCGGCGGCGCCGATGCCGTCGACCGAGATGGCATGGGTGACACGCAGCGATTCGCCCCGTAGCAAGCACGGAATATCGTGGGCCTCGAGAAACGCCTTGATCTGTGCCTCAACGAATTGACCCTGAACCGTGGAGATGACGACATAGTCGTCACGTTCGCTCATGTGTCTCCACCCCCCGACTCCGAGTCGGCCACGATGCCCAGCTGCAACATCAGTCCCAGTAGATCCATCTGTTCCCAGCGTTCGACGAACCGGCCGTCACACACTCGCAGGAAGACCATCGACGCGATCTGGACAGGTTTCCCGGTCGGCTCGGCGCCCATCAGGGGGCCCTGGCTGGTCCCCGTCAGGGTGGACCGGTATGTCACCAGGTCGCCTTCTGCCACCAGGTCGTGTGTTTCGACCCGCATGTCGGGGAACGCTGTGCGGAAGACGTCGTAGATCTGCCGCGCCCCCGCGGGGCCCGGTCCCTGCTCAGTCGACGCCGTATGGTCCACATAGTCGTCGGCGAACACTTCGTCGATCACCGCTGGTCTGGCGTTGTTGTACACCTCGTCGAGAAAACGCCGGACCAGAGCTTTGTTGAAATCTGACGTGTTGAGATCTGACAT
>CAUZAY010000366.1:0-4114 GCA_963577695.1 Vicinamibacteria bacterium
ACCCGAGCTATACGCCGACCCGTATCAACAAGTCGATCGAGCTGCTTGAGAAGGACCAGCCGATCTACTACACGCAGGTCAACGGGGGCGGCTACGACGAGGGCAAGGCGCTTGCCCAGACCTGGGCTGACTACATCACCTACAACCTCGAGCACAGCCCGTTCGACATGACGGCCCTCCGAGGCTTCATGCAGGGACTGGTCGACGGCGGGCCGACCAAGAGTGGCCATCGCACCCCGACCGTCATCGCGGTACTCCCGTTTGGCGGGATCAACCAGGACGTCATGTGGGCGAACTACTGGATGGTGGAGCAGCTGCTCGGTTCCGGCGTGCATGGCATCTTGCTGGCTCATGCGCAGTCACCCGGGGCGGTCCAGGTCATGGTCCAGGCGGCTCGTTATCCCCATGCGCCGCCGTTCGACGGTATCGACGAAGGCTTGCGGGGCAACGGGGGACAGGGGTTTGCGGCGCGTATCTGGGGTGTCACGAACGCCGAGTATCAGCGGATGGCCGACCCCTGGCCGCTCAACCCCGACGGCGAGCTGCTTCTGGGCCTGAAGATCGAGGACCGCTACGCGCTTGAGAACGCCGAGGCTAGTGTCGGCGTGTCGGGCGTCGGTTTCGCTGAATGGGGCCCCGGCGATATGAGCTTGTCGTTCAATGTGAGCCGCGGAGACAACCCGACGGTGCTCGACAATGCCCGCAATAGGGTTCTGGCCGCGACCAGACAGGCGGGTATCGCGTTTCTGAATCAAATGAACGCCCAGACCATCGAGGCCATGATTGACGAGGGCGTGCGGATCGGCGCGAACCCCGGACCCGAGGTGGCCGACCAGGGGCGACGCTACACCGAGCGCGAGATGCCCTGGTAATGGTCGCCAGTGGGTGGCTCGATCTGCGTGGGGCGTGATCGCTGACCGACCGGCTCTCGCCCGGCGTCGCTTGGCGCTGGGGCGCCCGCTGGGAGCCGTCGTGGCAGGCCTGGCGCTGATATCGGTGGCGTGCGGTGTCTCAGGCGGCGCCTGGGACGCAACTGGCCCGGGTCCGCCTGTCTCCCCGAGCGAGTGGGGCCGCTTCCGGGGCCCGAACGGGTCGGGGGTGGCCGACGACGCCGGGCCGCTGCCGACCCGCTTCGATCCTGACACCAACGTCGTCTGGACCACGCCGCTGCCTCCCGGGTATTCGTCGCCCGTCATCAGCGGCTCAAACTTGCTCGTCACCGGCGTTGACGCCGGGCGCCTGCTGACCATCGGGCTGGACCGTGCGACCGGTCGCGAACGGTGGCGCTCGGCGGTGAGCGCGCCGCGCAGCGAGGCACTCGACACGCGCAACCACGCAGCGTCGGCGACCCCGGCCGTCGATGCCGACGGTCACGTCTATGTGTTCTTCGGCGACTACGGCCTGGTGTCCTATGACGCCGACGGCCACGAGCGCTGGCGAGTACCGCTTGGGCCGTTCACCAACGTGTATGGCATGGGGGCGTCACCCATCGTCGAGGACGGGTTGGTCATCCTGGCCTGCGATCAGCAGCAAGGGTTGTTCTTACTGGCGCTCGATGCCACGACCGGAGCCGAGCGCTGGCGTACCCAGCGGCCAGAGGCCAAGAGCGGCCATTCCTCTCCGGTGCTCTGGACGGCAGCCGACGGCACTCGCCAGGTGCTCATGGCCGGGTCCTTCATGTTGTCCGCCTACGATCTCGCAACCGGTGACCGGCAGTGGTGGGTTGGCGGGCTTCCGTTCGAAATGAAGGCCACGCCGGTGCTGGATGGTGACACGCTCTTCGTCCAGGGCTACGCCAGCCCCTTCAACCAGGTCGGCGAACAGTTCGAGATCGACGGCTGGGCCGAGACGGTGGCGGAGCACGACCGCGATGGCGATGGCCTGATTTCCCGAGACGAATTCCCGCAGGCGCAGGCTCGCGGCTACATCCTCTACCTGGATCTCGATGGCGACGGGGCGATGAACGAGGCGGACTGGAGCTACTACCGGGCCGCCATGGCGAGCGTCAACGGCATGGTCGCGATGCGTCTCGGTGGCTCGGGCGAGATGACTGCGGAGAGCCTCGTGTGGCGGTATGACCGGGCCGTGCCGCAGTTGCCGTCTCCGCTGCTGTATCAAGGTCTGCTCTACATGATCAACGACGGCGGCATCCTCACGTCGTTTCGCCCCGACACCGGCGAGGTCGTCGACCGACAGCGTCTGCGTGGTGCGGTGGACGACTACTACGCGTCGCCGGTCGCCGCCGACGGCAAGATCTACTTCGTGGGCGCGTCGGGCAAGGTGGCGGTCGTCGACGCCGATGCCGACGACACGGCCGGAGGTTCGCTCGACCCGGTGACCGTCAACGATCTCGGGTCACCGTCGTATGCAACACCGGCGATCGCCGAGAGCCGCATCTACAGCCGCACCGTCGATGCGCTCTGGGCGTTCGGCGAGTAGTCCTCGTCTCGTCAGACGCTAGGCCAGCAGGTTGCTGAAAACGCGGCTCGCAGCCCCTCTTCGACGTCTTCCCGATCGAGGTTGCCGCGTTGGGCGGTGGCGTAGCCCCAGACGCCGGTAAAACAGTCGGCCTGCAGTTCCTGTCGGACCGAGAGCTGGTTGCGCGACGCGGGGTCCGCTTGCTGGCGTTGGCGTACGTCGTCGGAGATGCCGGTCACGGTTTGGAGATGGTGGCCAATCTCGTGGGCCAGGACGTAGGCCTGCGCGAAGTCTCCCGGGGCTCCGAACCGGGACCGCAGCTCGTCGTAGAACGAGAGGTCGATGAAGACCTGCTCATCCGCCGGGCAGTAGAACGGTCCCATCTCGCGTTGCCCGACCCCGCATCCCGAGCGCGTCGCGTCGCGGAACAGCATGAGGGTGGCGTCGCGATACGTCGGCAGCAAACCGCGCCATGTGTCCTGCAGATCATCGAGCACGAAGGAGATGAAGTCGACCAGCTCTTCCTCTTCAGGCGTCGTGCGAAACTCGTCCGCGGCGAAGTTCCCTACGCCGCCGCCCACGGTGCTGCCGACCCCGCCGCCCAGAAACGTCATGGGGTTGATCCCCAGAAACCAGCTGGTCGCGAGAATCGCCAGCGTCCCTCCAAGTCCCAGGCCTCCGCCCACGGCACGACGCCGGGGTGAGCGCCGGGCTCGGTGATCGTCGAGGTTGCGACTACGTGCGCCCCGTTGCCACCGCATGGACGGTTGCCTCCTGTTAAAGTGTGTCTGACGCGTGTCTGGCGCCTACTACGGTGGGGCGGGAGCGGCCCTGCTACTCCGCGATCGTGAATGGCACCGAGGCGAGCGTGGCGTCCCAGAACAGGCCCAACGTACCCCCGGTCTCGGTGATATCCAGAAACTGCCACGCTAGCTGGTCGAACGACCACGGCAGCGTCTCGACCGTCATCGGCATCCGCAGCACATCTCGGTCCGAGGTGTACTCGAAGGCGCCAAACAGCGCCTCGCGGTTGCCTTCGTCGTACCCGACCTGGGCCGGCCAGTTCGACAGCACGAACGACCACGGGTCGGCGGCCAGATCGATGAACAGGGTGTACTCGCCCGCGTCGATGGTCGTGCTACCGAAGACCAGCGGGACCTCGGTGATCAATCGAGTCGTCTGATTGGCCCCGGCCCGCCAGACCGGGGCGCCATCGTTCAGGAACTCGCGATAGTCGTCCAGGCCAAAGATATCTCGGCCGCGCCGGATGGGGCGACCATGGCGAATCTCGACCCAGGCGCCGCCAACGAACCCGCGCACCGGGTCGTAGACGTCACCGCCGATCTGGGTGGCCGAGCGTCCAGCCGGGCTCGCGATGGGACGCTCCTGCGCGTGCCCAGGCGGGCCGGCCAGGATGGCCAGGATGCCGAGTCCGGCGAGTCCGACGACAAGTCGAGCCCTCTGTGTGCGAGTGGTTTTCATCCCTCAGCCAGTGTAGCGTGACTTCGGGGAGTTTTCACGACCGCGGACCTGTCCTGGAATGGTCCGGCTTCCGGCCGCCGCCGACGCGGTGCCGTCGACAGACGTTGCTTGACTGCCCCCACCCTGTAATAATCTCCTGACGCATACTACGCAAGAGGGTCGTGCGGCTGCGGGCCGGACGGTCGAATTGTTGGCTGGTGCGGCCTGGGCTATC
>CAUZAY010000367.1:0-4065 GCA_963577695.1 Vicinamibacteria bacterium
TCCGACTCGATCAATTCCTCAGGGAGCGCCGCGCAGTTCACCTGAATGAACCGCTCTCGGCCCCGGCGACTGTTCCGGTGAATGGCGCGAGCCACCAGTTCTTTGCCCACTCCGCTCTCGCCCTGGATCAACACCGTACTGTTCGTCGGAGCCGCTCGTGCGATCGAGTCAGTCACCTTCTGGAGCGCGGGACCATCGCCGACCATTTCATGGCGAATCTCGGCCAGCTCGCGATACGAGATCACCTCGGTCTTGAGTCGGTGCTGTTCTAGCGCGTTCCGGATGTTCAGCTTGAGGACGTCACCTTCGAATCCCTTCTCGAGGAAGGTGAACGCGCCCTGTTTGGTGGCTTCCACGGCGGTGCTGATCGTCCCGTGGCCTGAGATGACAATGACCGGCGCCACATCGCCCCGCTCCCTCATGCGACGCAGAACTTCCAGCCCGTCCATCCCCGGCATCTTGACATCCAGCAGGACCAGTTCCGGACTGTCGGTGGCCACCCGGTCGAGCCCTTCCTGCCCGCTACGAGCAAACAGACACTTGTAGCCGTCGTACTCAAGGGTCATCTTGATTGCCTCGCGCACGCCCTCGTCGTCGTCGACCACCAGAATCCGCTCGTTCATTGCTCTCCGACCATTATAAGGATCCGAGAAGCTTCCCGAACGCCGCTTCGTCGAGGACCGGCACCCCGAGGGCCTCCGCCTTCGCCAGTTTCGAGCCTGGGTCACCCCCAATCACCAGCCCCCGCGTCTTCGCGCTGACCGATCCAGTCACCTTCCCGCCACGGGCCTCGATGGCGCGCTTGGCCGCCTCGCGTGGCATGGTGGTCAGGGTGCCGGTGATGACGAACGTTTGCCCAGCCAGCGTCTGCTCTGGCGCGTCGACCGGCTCGTCCCGATCAGCCACCATGAGGACGCCCGCGTCCTCCAGTCTGCGCAGCAACGCTTGGTTCCGGGGGGCGTCGAGGAAACTGCGAACGGACGTGGCCACAATCGGTCCGACGCCGTCGACCGCTTCCATGTCGTCGACTGACGCCGCCAACAACCCTGACAGCCCGCCGAAGCGACCGGCCAGCAACTCAGCCGCGCCTTCGCCGACATGCCTGACGCCCAGACCGAACAGTACCTGGGCAAAACCGCGTCCCTTGCTGGCTTCGATTTCCGCGGTGAGGTTGGCCGCCGACTTCGCCCCCATGCGCTCGAGTCCCGCCAGGGTGTCGCTGGTCAGGCCAAACAGGTCGGCCGCGTCAACCACCAATTCCCGGTCGACCAGCTGGTTGATCAGCGCTTCCCCCAGTCCTTCGATGTTCATCGCACGGCGCCCCGCGAAATGCCGCAGGCCTCGACGGAGCTTGGCGGAACAGTGGTTGTTCGGACATCGCCACACCACCTCGTCGCCGCCTCGCTCCAGCCTGGTGTCGCAAGCCGGGCAGACCGCGGGCATCACGAACGGCTGGGGCTCGTCGTCGCCGGTGGGACGCCGTCCAAGTATCGGCTTCACCACTTTCGGAATGATGTCGCCGCCCTTTTCCACGAGGACGTAGTCGCCCGCCCGGACATCTTTGCGGGCGACATCCTCCGCATTGTGCAATGTGGCCATTCGCACGGTGGTGCCCGCCAGCTGCACCGGCTCCAGCACCGCATACGGGGTCACGGCGCCAGTGCGTCCCACGTTGACCTCGATCTGCAGCAACCGCGTGGTCGCCTGCTCAGCCGGAAACTTGAACGCGATCGCCCACCGCGGGAACTTCGCGGTCTGGCCCAACCGCACCCGGTCGACCAGCCGGTCGACTTTGATCACCACCCCGTCGATTCCGAACGGAAGCGCCTTTCGCTGGTCGGCCCACGTGCGGCAGTAGTCGACTGCCTCGCCGATCCCACAACAGCGACGCCAGTGCCGATCGACTGGCAACCCCCAGGCGACGAGCTGCTCCAGCACAGCGGCATGTCCGGGCAACGCCGCCAGACCGGGGTCGTGGACGGTGCGGCCGACCTCGGGGCTCGGCTCCTCTGGTTTCGCGACCCGCTCGTCAGCGAGCCGTCCTGCTCCTGGTCCCATTCCCGGTTCGACCAGTTGATACAGATAGGCACCGAGCCCGCGTCGCTCGACCAGCGCCGGGTCCAGCGTGCGCATGGTGCCGGCCGCCGCGTTGCGGGGATTGGCGAATGGCGGGTCACCCACCTCCAGGCGAGCGGCGTTCATCCGGTCGAACGACGCCCGGGGCAGAAAGATCTCGCCGCGCACCTCGATGTCGCCGGGCACCGCGACCTTCATGCCAAGCGGGATGCTGCGAATGGCCCGCACATTGGACGTCACCTCTTCGCCACGCACACCGTCTCCGCGCGTCACGCCTCGACGCAGCAACCCGTCCCGATAGTGCAGGGCAATGCTCAGTCCGTCGATCTTGAGCTCGGCGACGTAAGCGATCGGCGCGTCGACCTCGAGCTCCAGTCCCTTCCGAACACGCTCATCAAACGCCGTCAACTCCGCCTCGTCGTAAGCGTTGTCCAGGCTGAGCATCGGCACGTCGTGCTGGACCGTGTCGAACCCGTCGACGGGGCGCCCGGCCACTCGCTGGGTCGGGGAATCCGGCGTGACCCACTCTGGATGGTCGGCTTCGAGCGCGGTCAATCGGTGCAGCAGTTGGTCGAACTCCGTGTCCGAGATCTCTGGATCGTGCAGTACGTAGTACCGCTCCTCGTGGTGACGAATTGCGGCCCGTAGCTCAGTGAGGTCTTGAGCGACCCGGTCGGTCGTGGGCACCGGGATAGGTTTCCGAGCGAGGCGCCCGCCTGGCGGCGTTCCTGCGTCGGTCACAGCCCGCCTGGCTGCTCCCTCCTTGCGCCTGGCCAGACGAACGCCTCGCCCGGAAACCACCCGCTATCGTGCTTCGGCAACCTGCTGGTGTCCTCCCGTAGTTCGCGATTCCGCCGCGCACTAGCAGCCCGTGGCAAAAGTTCCACTGCATTCGACCGGCGCTGAATCCGCCCGATCTGCGTTGTTCATCGGTCGAATACTGCCGGTATTTTCCCTCTTCTCCCCTTGTTCGGCCGGACCAGCGCCGGCCTCGGTGCGACGCGGGACTTTCACCACGGGCTGCTAGCGATCACGCGACAGCACGTAGTCAGGCAACGCCATCAACGCGTCAACTTCCGGTGTGGGCTCGAAGCCGGCGAGCTGCCGTTTGGCCGCCTCCGCGAACGAGACGGCCCGCTCGTAGGCCTTCTCTAGCACCCCGTGCTTGGTCATCAACTCGCGCAGCGCGGTCCAGGCGGCTGGCGTGAACGTCCGGTCCTGCACCATGTCCTCGAGCAGCGTGCGAGCGCGTCCGGTGTCCTGCTGCAGCAGGTAGATGGCGGGCAAGGTCATCTTGCCCTCGCGAACATCTCCGCCCACCGGCTTCCCGAGCACTTCTTCGTCAGCGGTGTAATCGAGCAGGTCGTCCACGAGTTGAAACGCGATGCCCAAATTGAAGCCGTAATCACGCAACGCGATCTGCTGCGGCGCCGGCAGCTCACCCAAAATGCCCCCGATCTGAGCACAGCCGCCGAACAGGTAGGCCGTTTTTCGACGGATGATCTCGAGATGCTCCTCTTCCGTCAGATTCACCACGCCCGTCTTGGTGAGCTGATAGAGTTCGCCTTCGATCATGCGGAGCGTGACATCACACAGCAGACGCACCAGTTCCAGCGAATCGACCGTCAACGCCATACCCATCGACTTGATGTACAGGTAGTCGCCGAGCAACACGGTGATGTCGTTGCCCCACCGTGAGTGGACCGCCTCCCGACCGCGGCGGACGCCGGCATCGTCGATCATGTCGTCGTGCACGAGCGTGGCGGTGTGGATGAACTCCACGACCGAGGCGTACAACGTGGCCGCCTCTCCCCGGTACCCGCCGATTCGGGCGCACATCAGCAGCACGGCCGGCCTGACTCGCTTGCCTCCGCTCTTTTGGATGTAGCGACCGATCTCCGGGATCAGCTCGACCCGAGACTCGATGTGATTGGCAAATTGCCGCTCTACCGACTCCAGATCGACGCGGATGGGCTCAAAAATTTGAGC
>CAUZAY010000368.1:0-4064 GCA_963577695.1 Vicinamibacteria bacterium
CGCATGAGCCCGGGTTCCGAGAACTGCGCGGCCAGCCAGAACGCTGTCGCACCGATGACATCGTGCTCCAACACATAGTCCGGACTGTTTCGGCGTCCTGGGCTGCCTCTCGCCACCACCGCGTTGGGGTCCGCGCCAGCCGCCAGTAGCGCAGTCGCCAGAGTGTCGTCGCCGCGGAGAGTGGCCGCGTGCAGCGCGGTGTACCCGGCTTCGGCCGCGTTCGGGTCCGCGCCTTGCTCGAGCAAGTAGATCGCGAGCGCCGTGTGGCCACCGTGGGCCGCCACGACCAGCGCGCTGGTGCCGGAGGGCGCGGTGTCATTCACGTCGCCACCACCCGCCACCAGGTATGTCGCCGCGTCCAGATTGCCCTGTCGGGCGGCAAATAGCATCGGCGTATACCCGCCCTGCACGATGTCGAGGACTCCCACCGGGTTGAAGCCCGCGGTCCGCGTGTGGATTCGCCTGGGCAAGGGGTTCGATCGCGCGTGGACATCGGCCCCGAGTTCAACCAGTGTCGCCACGACGTCAGGGTGCTGCTGCGCCACCGCCCACATCAGTGCGGTCTGTCCTCGCGACTGTTCCTGCGTGTTGACGATGGCGCCGTGGGCCACGAGGAGGCCAACCGCCTCGGCGGACCCGGTGCGGGCCGCGGTCATCAACACCGTCTCGCCTGATGGGAGTGTGTGACTTGCGTCGGCTCCCGCCGTCAGCAGGACCTCGACCATGTCCGCGCTGCCATTGAGGCAGGCCAGCCAGAGGGGCGTGACGCCAAAGTCGTTCGCCGGATCGACGGCCGCGCCTGAGCGGATCAGCGCTGTCGCCATCGACGTCGCGTCAAAGTGAGCGGCCCAGTGCAGCGCCGTTGCACCATCTGCCTGTGACACGTTCGCATCGACACCCTGGGCCAGCAGGGCCTCCACGCCCGCCCCGTCCGCCGCGCTGGCCGCGTCGAGTACCCGCGTATCCGGTGGCGCGTCCTGCGCACCGGCGGCGAGGCTGGCGATGGCCAGCAGCGCCGTGATCCATCCGCCGATGTGTCGTCCATGCACGTGCTTCGTCCTCCCGCGCTTCATCACGACCGAGACTCTTTGTGTCGAGAGTGCCCGCACGAACGGCTCAGGTCAAGCCGGATCTGCGGAGCGAGGTCAGGGAACGAGGCTCTCGAGGCGCACCAGCATCGTGACCGGTTGCCCGGCTTCGCGTGATGCATCGAGGCGTATGTCGAGTTCCGCAACCCAGTCGTTGAGCCCCTCCAGGTCTATGAGCATCTGTTCGACGCGCCACATCGTCCCGTCGTCGGAGGGGTGGACGTGAGTGTGGCGGAGGTTCCGGGCCTCCGGGTCGAGCCGCAGATTCCGGTGCTCGACGCGGAACGCGTCGCGGGCGTCGGCCAGGCGCTCGGGCGTCCACCGCGCCCCGGAGCCGTCGACGCCCGAGTCGAGTACCTCGAGCGCGGCCTCGTCGGTGCCGAACGACCAGGCCCGCAGGAAGGTGAAGACCTGAGTCCGGATGGCCGCGGTGAAGCTCCGCGTATCCTTCGTGACGTCGGGAGCGGGCTCTTGTCCCCGCGGCTCTGGCTCGATCTCGGACGACCCTGGGGCTTGGTAGCCAGGGTCGCGCATCCGTTCCCACTCCTCCAGCAGACTGGAATCCACCTGGCGGACCATGTCGCGGAGGTACAGCTCGATGTCGACGACGGCGTCGGACTTCATACCGTCTGGCACGGTCTGGCGGAGGACCTTGTAGACGCTCGTGAGGTGACGCAATAGCAGTCCCTCGACACGCTCGAGGCCGTAGTCCTGCACGTAGCCAGGGAACGACCGGAACCCTTCGAACATCTCGCGCGCGATCGACTTGGGACGAATGTGCTCTTCCCCCACCCAGGGGTGTCGGTCGGCGAAGTCGTTGAACGTCGCGTAGACGAACTCGGCCTGGGGCTTGGGGTACTCGAGTTTCTCGAGTTCCGCCATCCGCTGGTCGTAGTCCAGCCCGTCCGCTTTCATTTCCGCCACTGCCTGCCCCTTGAGCTTGTCGAGTTGCCGGCGCAGGATGGCGCCCGGGTTCTCGAGGATGCTCTCGACCAGAGTCAGGAGGTCCAGGGCGTGGGCGTCCGACGCCGAATCGAGCAGTGGGATCGTCTCGTGCAGGTAGAGCGACAGCGCCTGGTCCATCGAGAAGTCTGCCTGCAGCTCGACGTTGACCCGCACCCGCGAGCCCACGTCCGTGCGGGGCACGACCTCCACGATCTCGCGAGCCAGGAGTGAACGGAAGAGCTGCCACCCGCGCCGAAAGTGCCCTCCTTTCGCCGATTCAGGTTCGTGGCTGTCGCGGATGAGGCGGCGCATCGCCTGGCATCCGTCGTCAGGCCGCGAGAGGACATTGAGGAGCATCCCGTGCGAGACCTCAAAGCGCGAGATGAGCCGCTCGGGGGATGCGGTGATGAGGCGCTCGAAGGTCTGGCGGTCCCAGTTGGCGAAGTTGTGCGCGGGGGGGCGGCGCTTGACGACCTTCTTGCCCGCGTTCGCCTTTTCCTGCAGCCGCACGTTGTCGATCGCGTGCTCGGGGGCCTGGGCGGTGACGAAGCCCAGATCATCGAACCCTTTCCGCCCGGCGCGTCCGGCGATTTGATGAAAATCTCGGGCGGAGAGGACGGCCGTCTTCGTGCCATCGAACTTGCACAGGCGGCTGAAGAGCACCGTGCGAATGGGCACGTTGATACCGACCCCGAGCGTGTCAGTGCCGCAGATGACCTTGAGGAGTCCCTTCTGGGCGAGCTGCTCGACGAGCATGCGGTAATTGGGGAGCAGTCCGGCGTGGTGTATGCCGATCCCGTGCCGGAGCCAGGTGCGGACGCGCGCACCGTAGGGGCTCGAGAAGCGCACGCTCTCGATCGCCGCCCCGACCGCGTTCTTCTCGTCGCGACCCGAGACCTTGAGGCTGGTAAAGCTCTGGGCGCTCTCGGCCGCGTCTTTCTGGGTGAAGTGGACGACATACACCGGGACCCTGTCCGCGTCGGCGAGTTCCTGAACGGCCTGCGCCAGCGGGATCTCCGAGTATGCGTATTCGAGCGGCACCGGGCGCTCGGCCGACTTCACCGTGACGGTCTGTCGGTGGTTTCTCTGCGTGATCGCCTGTTCAAAGAAGGTGACGTCGCCCAGCGTGGCGGACATCAACAGAAAACGGGTCTGCGGCAGGGTCAGCAGGGGCACTTGCCACGCCGTGCCCCGGTCCCGGTCCGCGTACCAGTGGAATTCGTCCATGACGACGTCGTCCACTGTCGTCTGTTCCCCATCGCGGAGCGCCATATTGGCGAGGATCTCCGCGGTGCAGCACAAGACCGGCGCGTCGCGGTTGACCGTGGCATCTCCGGTGGCGAGGCCGACGTGCTCGGGGCCGAACTCGCGGCAGAGGGCCATCCATTTTTCGTTGACGAGCGCCTTGATGGGACACGTGTACACGGAACGCCTCCCCGCCGCCATCGACGCGAAGTGGAGCGCGAACGCGGCGAGCGACTTGCCCGAGCCCGTGGGCGTGTTCAGGATGACGTTGTGTCCGTCGAAGAGCGCGAGAATCGCATCTTCCTGGGCGGGGTAGAGCGTCAGCCCTTGGTTTTTCACGTAGTCGAGGAAACGCCCGAGAAGTTCGTCACTGTCCGCGCCGGGGCGGGGGAGTCTGTCGTGCAGGGGACCGGCCATGAGCCAGCTATTGTCGTTCGGTTCCGTCATTGGCGGCCAGCGCATCACCGCTCGATGCCGTAGACTCGGCCCAGGGGACTGGATGGCAGAGGACGTGTTCCGGCAGATTGCGGTTGCGCTTGACGCCGGTATCGTGCGGACGACGAGCGTGCGGGGCGGCGACGTCGCGACCGCGTTCAGATTGGACCTCGAGGATGGCCGGCGGGTCTTCGCCAAGACCAGCGCGTCGGTACCCCCGCTGCACTTTACCACCGAGGCCGACGGTCTTGCGTGGCTCCGAGGGGCGACTGGTCTGGGCGTCCCCGAGGTCGTCGCCGTGTCGGACGATCCACCGTTCCTCGTGCTTGAGTGGGTCGAGGCGGCCGGCGC
>CAUZAY010000369.1:0-4062 GCA_963577695.1 Vicinamibacteria bacterium
TGACGAACAGGACAAAGATCTCTTGTATCTCGAAGAACTGCCGAAACGTCTCGACGGACGGCGCCAGCAGGTCCAGGTCCGGAAAATTGGCGGACAGATAGAACATGACGGCGCGGACAAAGAGCTGCCCCCACGCGGCCAACAGCACGAGCCAGAAGAACTTCTTGGTCAGCACGGTCCGAATCCCAGTCGCCGCGATGACCAGCCAGGCGGCCCCAGGCTCTTGACGGACACCGGCGTAGCGCCGGTAGCTCTGATCGTGGATGGGGGTCATTCCTCTCCGATCGCTTCCGCGAAGACATCTTCGAGGGTGGGCACACTGGGGCGCAAATGCCGCACCTGAACCTGATGCCGAGCCGCGAGGCTGAAGAGATCACGCGGCCCCTGATCGGGTGTCACCAGCACCCGCAGCAGGTCCTCACCCGTCCCATGGCACTCCGCCCCCTCTGCCTCGAGGGCCGCGACGAACGTGTCGACATCACCCTTGATGCGCACTTCGAAGACCTGACGCCGCAGTCCCTTCAGGTCGGCGATCAATCCCTGCGTGGCCACCGTGCCTTGGTGCATGACGACGACCCGGCCGCATGTCGCCTCAACGTCGGGCAGGAGATGGGACGACAGGATCAGGTTCACGCTCTTGCGGGTGGCCAGATCGACGACCAGTTCCAGCATCTCCTCGCGTCCCTTGGGGTCCATGCCGTTGGTCGGTTCATCGAGAAACAGGAGGTCAGGGTCGTGCACCAGCGCCTGCGCGAGTTTGATCCGCTGCTTCATCCCGGTCGAGTAGGTCTCCGTGTTCCGGTAGCGCGCCTCGCCCAACCCCACGTAGTAGAGCACCTCGTGCGCGCGTTGCATCGCGTCGCTACGAGGCAGACCGGCGAGCTGACCACAGTAGGCGACGAAGGATACGGCGTTCATCCCGGGAATGTGTCCGTCAGACTCCGGCATGTAGCCGAGGCGGGCGCGGATGCGCTGGGGATGCGCGGCCACGTCGATACCGAGCACGTCCATCCGCCCCGCAGTCGGTGTCACGAAACCCAACAGCACCTTCAGTAGAGTGCTCTTACCGGCACCGTTCGGCCCCAGCAGCCCGACCGCGCCGGCCGCAAAGCTCGCCGACACGTTCCGGAGCGCCTCCTGCGCGCCGAAACGCACGGAGACGTTGTCGAGACTGGCAACCGGCTGGTCTTCGGATCCGGAGGTGGACATCACACTAGCAGGCAATACGGAGTTGGGCGCATGCAGGTTCGACCGGCCGTGGAACGGCGGCCGACGGCTACAAACTTCCTCGCAGGCCGAGGTCGTCGGCCCGCAGACGCATAAAGGCGATCACATTGGTGATGTGGTCATCGAGCGACACTCCCACCTCTTCGGCGCCCTGCCGCAGGTCATCTCGTGGCACGGCGCGCGCGAACGCCTTGTCTTTCATCCGCTTCTTGACCGACTTCGCCTCGAGGTCCAGCACGCTGCGCGACGGCCGCACCAGAGCCGCCGCCGTGACAAAACCGGCCATCTCGTCACAGGCGAACAGCGTGTGCTCCAGCCGCGACTCCCGCGTCACACCGGTGTAGTCCGCGTGCGACAGAATCGCCCGCATCACATACTCGGGATACCCCTGCGCCCGCAGAATCTCGCAGCCACGGTACGGGTGGTCCTCCCGATCGGGCCAGCGCTCGTAGTCGAAGTCGTGTAGCAGGGCCACGATGCCCCACGCCTCTTCGTCCTCCCCGAAGTGCCGCGCGTACCCGCGCACGGCGGCCTCGACCGCGAGCCCATGCTTCAGCAGCCGGTCATTGCTCGTGTATTCCGTCAAAAGACTCCAGGCGTGCTCGCGTGAGGGATTCATACGCCTTCGTCGCTCCTCGGCTTCGGGCTTCAGGCTTCGGGACTGACTGGGGCCAGTTGTCCTTCGCTGGCGGCCACAATGGCCGCGACCGTCACATCACCGGTCACATTGGCCGCGGTCCGCGACATATCTAGAATCCGATCCACCCCGAGGATCAACGCGATGCCTGCCGCCGGCACCCCGATTGCCTCGAGAATGACGACCAGCATCACGACGCCGGCACTGGGCACGGCCGCCGTCCCGATCGAGGCGAGCAACGCCATGAGCACGATGGTCAGCTGCGCCGGCACGTCAAGCGGGATCCCCAGCGTCTGGGCGATAAAGACGGCCGCCACCGCCTGGTAGAGCCCGGTACCGTCCATGTTGATCGTGGCTCCGAGCGGGAGTACGAACGACGCCACCTCCTCGGATACACCCAGATTCTTCTGGGCGCTCTTCATGGTCACCGGCAGCGTGGCAGCACTCGACGACGTGGAAAACGCCACCATCTGGGCCTGGACCATCCCAGCGAAAAACTGGCGCAGCGTCAACGGCGTGAAGAGACGCAGCAATGTCGGGTACACGACGAACATCTGCAACGCGAGCCCAATCAGCACCGCCAGACAGTAGTACCCCAGCGCGCCCAGCAACTGGGGCACGTCCGCCGGTGAGTCGCCGGCCACCCGGGTCACGGTATCGGCGATCAGCCCGAACACCCCGACCGGCGCGAACATGATGACGATCTCGACGATCTTGATGATGACGGTATTCAGACTCTCGAACAGCGCCAGGAGCGGGGCCGCCCGCTCGGGCGGAATCAGCATCAGCCCGACACCGAACAGCATCGCCACGAACACGATGTTCAACATGCGCCGGTTGTCGGACGCCGCCCCAACGATGTTGTCCGGCACCATATCGACCAGCGGCTGTAGCGGTCCCCGCTCGCTGGCCGCGGCGGCCATTTCCTCTCGCGACGCCACATCGCCTTCGTAGCTCTGTTGCAGGGTCAGCCGGACACTGTCGGGCACCATCCGGCCCGGCTGCATGACATTGACCAGCGTCAAGCCGATGATGAGCGCAATCAGAGTCGTGGCCAGATAGATCGCGATCGTCTTGCCGCCAATCCGCGACAGTTTGTTCAGGTCGGAGAGCGACGCGATGCCGGTCACGAGCGAGGCCAGGACCAACGGGACCGCGACGAGCAGCAGCATCCGGAAGAAAATGGCGCCGAACGGGGCGATCCAGTCGGCCGTGAACCGGCCCCATCCGGCATAGGCGGCGACGACGCCGTAGCCGAGGCCGAGGACAAGGGCGATCAGGATGCGCCAGTGAGCTTCGCGGTACCAGGGCATGTGTGGCTATTTCCAAGACGGGGCTGCGCCCCCGAACGCAGGCGACGGTAGCACCGGGGTTTCGACACTGTCAACGCAGTGTGGCGGCCCGTTGGATCACCTCCAGCGTCTTGTCCGTCAGGTCGTACGACAACAGGTTGTCCGGGTCGGCGACCGCCACCGATTCAGCGTCGGACCCCGGTCGGAGGCGCCCTCCTACCTGGTGACACAGGTAGTCGGCCAGCACGAAGTGATACTGCACGCGCCCGTCCGGATCGCGGGTGATGTGATCGAACAGGTCGATCAGCGGTCCGACCCGCGTGTCGATGCCAATCTCCTCGCGCAGCTCACGCTGCATGGCCTCCCGCAGGGTCTCTCCGACCTGAACGCCCCCGCCGGGAAGACTCCACCGTCCCTGCAAGGGCGGATGACGACGCTTGATGAGGACCACTCGACCCTCCATGAAGACCACGCCCCCGACAGCGATGATCGGCCGGGCGGGATACTCCCGACTCACGGGGTCCTGCCCGTTTCGAGCGGAAGGGTCGGTAGCGCCTTCAGGTCCCGCGAGGCCCGCGCACCGGCCCGCAGCTGGCGCAACCCGGCGGCGGCGATCATCGCGGCATTGTCGGTCGAGAGATGCAGCGTCGGAAACAGGACCGGCAGGTCGCGCGCCTCTCCTTCCGACGTCGCCACATCCCGAAGCCGACTGTTGGCGGACACGCCGCCGGCGATACCGAGGCTGCGGGCCCCGAACTGCCGCGCCGCCTCGAAAGCCCCCTTGAGCAGGGCGTCCACCACCGCCCGCTGAAAACTGGCGCAGACGTCGGCTGTCTCCCGCTCGTTCAGCGGGCGGCCGTGCTCCGCAGCGTGACGCTGCACATGCCGTGCGACCGCCGTCTTGAG
>CAUZAY010000370.1:0-4058 GCA_963577695.1 Vicinamibacteria bacterium
CAGGCTGCCGCGGCGCAATTGCGCCAGGCGGGAACCGAGGCGGAGGTGGCCACACCGGCGTTCTGGGGTGCACCGCTGTTCACCCCTCGACCGGGCGCCCCCGCTTGGGCCTACGGGACGTCACCGGGGCAGCCGTGTCGTCTATCCCGGTCGGACGGCCGACGCCCGAGGTGCGCCCGGCGCCGGTCCGGCGGCTGACCGCCACCCAACGGAACGCGCTGCGACTACTTCGGCGTCTGGGCGCCTTCGACCTCGACCCTGGGTTCTCCGACCGTCAACTACGCAGGGCGTTCCGGACCCTCGCCAAACAGTTTCATCCCGACCGGCACCCCGCCTCCAGCGCCACTGAGAAGGAAGGCCTCGCCTGGACGTTCGCGTCCGTGTGCAGCGCGTACCGCGAGCTGGCCGAGTCGTCTGGCCAGCGCGAACCAGCGGCTCAGCATTCGTAGCCCGCACGTGACTCGGCGCAAGTGGCGCCAGACCGCAGCTACCGGCCGATGACGCCGCGCGCTTGGCGGGTCATCGAGCGCCGGCGGCGGCGCTGAGATAGTCCCAGAGCATGTAGGTCATGGTGCGCATGCCGATCGGTATCGCGGAGTCGTCGGCGCGGAAGGTCGGTGAATGGTGGTCACCCGACGTGGTGCCAGGGGCCAGTGTCCCGAGCATATAGAAGAACCCCGGCACCTCGTTCGCGAACAGTGAGAAGTCTTCACCAGCCATCCAGGGGTCGGCGATAGGGACGTTGTCATCGCCGAGCGCCGCCACCAGACTGGGCACCGACCGTGCGGTCAGGTCCAGATCATTGATGGTGACGGGGGTAATGCGGTCGTAGTCCAGCTCGAACGACCCGCCGCCAGCCCGCGTCACGCCGTCCAGAATCTCCCGCATCCGACGTTCCACGGTGTCCTGCACCTCGGCGTCGTAGGTGCGGACCGTGCCCTCCAGTTGCACCGCCTCTGGAATGATGTTGAACCGCGTGCCTCCCCGAATCATCCCGACCGTCACCACGCTCGGGGCAAGCGGCGAGAGGTTGCGCGACCGGATCGTCTGCAGCGTCGATACGACCTGAGCCGCCATTACCACCGGGTCGATTCCCAGATGCGGAGCCGCCCCGTGGGACTGTTGGCCCCGAATGGTCACCCGAAAGTGGTCGACGGCGGCCAGCGCGCCACCCGGTGTGTATGCGACCTTGCCGACCGGGAGCTGGGCGCTGGCGTGGAGCCCAAACACCGCTTCAGGGCGAGGCTCGGAAAAGACCCCCTCCTCGAGCATCAACGAGGCGCCCCCTTCTTCGTCCGGCGGCGGGCCTTCCTCGGCCGGTTGAAACAGAAACATGACGGTGCCCGGCAAGTCGTCCTGCAGCGATTTCAGAATGGACGCCACGCCCAGTTGGACCGCCGTGTGCACATCGTGCCCGCAGGCATGCATCACCCCCACCTCCTGCCCCAGATAGGTCGACCGTTCGGTCGATCGGAAGCTCAGGTCGGTCTCCTCAGTCACTGGGAGCGCGTCCATGTCGGCGCGTACGGCCACCACCGGGCCCGGCTTGCCACCACGCAGCACGGCGACGACACCGGTGTGCGCGACACCGGTCCGGACGTCGTCGAAGCCGAGGGCACGCAGATGGTCGGCCACCAGCGCCGCGGTCTGGGTTTCGCGGTTGCCGAGTTCGGGGTGTTCGTGGATCTGGTGGCGAATGTCCGTGATCTGCGGCGCGAGCCGCTCGACCTCACGGTCAATATCGGCGTGTTGTGCACGCGCGGGGGCAATCGACGTCAAGAACAGGCCGAGCGTGCCGGCGACGATGAAGATGCGCATCGCCGCATTCTATGGCGAGTTTCCCCGCGAACCCAGCCGGTGAGGAAAGTTTCGCGGGCTGCGCGGACCCGGGCCGGTATACAGTGCCATTCCAGGTAGACAAGAAGCGACATTTCAGCCAGGAGCAACGTGGAATGAGTGACATCACGCGCCGGAGCTTTTTCAATCGCGCGGGGACGTACGGGCTCGGCGGTCTTGCCGGTGTCGGCGCCCTGCAAGCCCTCGTGTCCCGGCCGGCGATGGCCCGGTCAGCCGTTCAGCCGCGGCTCGACTGGTTGTCACAGACGGACGAGGCGGCGATCGAGCCGGAGCTGCCCATCATCGACCCGCACCACCACTTGTGGGATCGACCGGGCAATCGGTACATGTTCGAAGACCTGGTCGAAGATACTCGCGCGCACAATGTGCGTCAGACCGTCTTCGTCGAGTGCACCTCGATGTACCGGGCCGACGGACCCGAGGAACTCAGAGTTGTCGGTGAGACGGAGTTCGTGCAGGGTGTTGCGGCCAAGAGCGCTAGTGGTGGATATGGGGAGATGCGGGCCGCGACGGGTATCGTCGGCTCCGCCGACCTTCGGTTGGGCGACCGTGTGGCGCCAGTGCTCGAGGCGCAAATCGCGGCGAGCCCGCAGCGGTTTCGAGGCATCCGTCATCGCGCGGCGTGGGCCGACTCGACCGTCCTTCCGAACCTGTCCCCGGATGCGCCACAGCACGTGCTGCTGGACCCTGACTTTCGTCGAGGGTATGCCCATCTCCGGACCTACGGACTGTCCTTCGAGGGCTGGCTCTATCACACGCACATCGCCGACCTGACAGACCTTGCGCACACGTTCCCCGACACGACTATCATCTTCAACCATCTTGGGGGGCCGATCGGGGTCGGGTCCTACGCGGGCCGTCGCGACGAAGTGTTCGCCGCCTGGAAGCCAGCCGTCACCGAGCTTGCGAAATGCCCGAATGTGGTCGCCAAGGTTGGTGGCATCCAGATGGTGGTCAACGGGTACGGCTGGCACGAGCGGGCCGCGCCGCCGACGTCAGATGAACTGCTCGCGGCCAACGCAGACTGGTATCGCCACACGATTGAGCAGTTTGGACCAGACCGGTGCATGTTCGAGAGCAACTTCCCGGTCGACAAGCTGTCCTGTTCCTACACGGTGCTCTGGAATCAGTTCAAGAAACTCACGACCGGTTTTTCCGCCGACGAGCGGGCGGCCATGTTTCACGACACGGCCAAGCGCATCTATCGGTTGCCGCAGGTGTAGGTTTCCTGGCGATCCGTCCGCCTGGCGGCGTTACTTCGTCGGTCACATGCCGCCTGCATAGTCCCTCCTCACCCTCGTAGGACGCAAAAGCAGGTAGTAGCTCAGGGGTGCGTGCGGGGATGGTCGCGGAAGAACGCCACGATTCGGTCCGAGGTTTCGCGTGGGTAGCTGTGGCCGCCAGGGTGAATCCAGGCCATGACTGGAGCGGGCGTCTTGGGTCCGTAGATGGTGCAGCCGTTCCCGCACGGCGCCGTGGTGTCGCCGACGCCGTTCACCGCGCCGGCGACTTCGATCGAGGCCTGCTGGTCCGAGAAACTCACCACTTGATCTCGCTCGCCGGCCACGTGAAAGAGCGGCCGGGGGTGTGTGGGTCGAGCTGACTCGCGTAGCCGGCCTGCCACTGGCGCGAAGGCGGCGAACACGCCGGGTCGCTTCGCCCAGAGCAGATACGTAAACATGCCACCATTCGAGAATCCGGTCGCGTAGATCCGGTCGTCGTCGATGTTGTGGGTCTGGCGCAGTGACGCGAGCGCCACGTCGACGAGCTTCAGGTCGCGGTCGACCCCATCGCCTTCGACCTGCCAGCCGAGGAGGCCGCGGCGTCTCTCAAGGCCCTGAAAGTACACCACGACCGCGTCTGGCCACGCCCCATGCACATTCGTGCCCTGAAAGTTCTGCATGTTGTCGCCGAACCCGTGGAACGCCAGGATCAGCGGGAGGCTCTCGTCTCCTTGGGCCGCAGGCGGTGCGTAGACAATCCCTTCACGCGTTTCGCCGTCGACCTGCCAGGTCGTTACCTGGGCCGAAGCGCCGCAGGCGCCCAAGATCGACACCAGACCGACCAGGCATAACTGCGTCAAACGTGCTCTCATCTTGTCCCCACTTGAGTGACGGGCGGCCAGGTGCAGACCGCGACGACACGCCTCGTCGACGCGGGTTGCTGAAGAACGTGCGCAGGGGTTTTCCGACGAGGCGTCT
>CAUZAY010000371.1:0-4051 GCA_963577695.1 Vicinamibacteria bacterium
GTGCTGGCGGGGGGGCGGGGCATGGGGCGTCGTGGCCGCGAGCGACTGGCGACGTTCGTGCGTGAAGGTGGTGGTCTGCTCGTGGTCGGTGGCAACACGGCGGATCCGGGCGGTCTTGACAGTCTGTTCGGGGGCGAGCCGGAGCTGGGCCTGGGAGCACCGCTGACCCACCCGGAACCGGTCGGGTTGATGTCCCAGGATCCGCGCCATCCGATCATGCGGGGGCTCGGCGGTTCGGCGGCGGGGCTCGGACAAACGAGATTTTCTCGCACCCGTCCACTGCGCGCGGGGGACGGCACGGTGCTGGCCCGGTTCAGCGACGGAAACCCAGCGCTGGTTGAGCACAGCGTGGGGGCTGGACGGCTGCTGGTCTTTGGCGCCGACCTGGGTGCCGGCGGGAGTGACTTTCCACGGCGGGCGACCTTTGTGCCGTTCGTGCACGAGACCCTGACGTATCTGAGTTCGAACGACACCCGTCCCCGCGAGTTCATCGTCGGCGACACGCCGGTCGGTACGGTCGCCCTCACCGAGGCCCCCGGCGTCGTCGACGCGGGTGACGGCCGGCGTGTCGTCGTCAACGTCGATCCACGTGAGTCGGATCCCACGGCGGTGACCTCAGAGCAATTCGTCGCCTCTGTCGGCACGTTGTCGCAGGCGGCCGAGCGCCAGGAGCGCGACGCGGCGAGGGCGCGCGAGTCTGAGCAGCGACTCTGGCGTGGCTTGCTGATGCTCATGATCGTCGTACTGGTCGCCGAAGGGCTGCTGAGCCGGCGCATGGCCTGACCGGTTCCGTGGCACCGCTGGCCGCGAGCCCCTGGTCCGGTCGTGCCGACTCCCACGAGGTGGCTCAGAGTTTCAGTGAGAGAATTGAGGCGGATGAATCAGGAGCACCTCGCGGAGTTGCGGGCGGCGCTGGCGGGGGTGCGACGACGCTGGGTCGCCACCCGCGCGTTGCGGGCGGTCGCGCGACTGCTCGTCGGCGTCTGCGGCGCCGTGACGTTCCTGCTGGCGGCGGAGTTCTGGCTCGCGCCGCCAGACCTGCCCATGCTGTGGCTGGCGGCCACGGTGCTGCTGGCGACGACCCTGTTTGCGGCGCGGGTTCTCTGGCCTCTGCGTGAGCGACCCTCCGACCGGCGCGTGGCGCGTCTGGTGGAAGAGCGGTGTCCAGAGTTCGAAGACCGTGTCGCGAGTGCCACCGAGCTGGCCGAGCGCGGCGCGGCAGCCGCGTTTCACCAGCTCGTCGTCGCCGATGCGGCCAAGAAGCTTCGAGGAGTGGGTCCAGGTCGGGTCGTCGTGCCGCCGGCCCAGCTTCGGGCGGCGCTCGTCCGCAGCGTGCTGGCGACCGTGGCGCTGTTGGTTCTGCTGGCCGTCGGGGGCGAACCGATCGGGCGTGTCGCACGCACCGCCTGGCTCTACGCGTTCGGGTCCGACCTCACCTTCGCGGTCGAGCCGGGCGACGTGCGGGTGGTGGCCGGTCAGCCGGTCCGGGTACGGGCGCGCCTCTCCGGTAGCGTGTCGGCGCCGGCGAGAACCCCGCCGACCCTGACGCTGATGCGGGGCGGCGCGTCACGTCTCGTCCGGATGCGCGCCGCCCTCGACGGCGACGGCTACCTCGCGGAATTTCCCGCCGTGGACGAGAGTTTCGTCTACCGCGTGAGCGCCGCGGCGGTCCGGTCGCGGGCGTATCGCGTCGATGCGATGGTCGCTCCGCGGATACGTCGGATCGACGTCGAGTATCTCTATCCGGCGTTTACCGGATTGGCGCCGCGCGTCGAGGAGGACGGCGGAGACATCTATGCCCCGGCCGGCACGACCGTGCGGGTGACGGCGCACGCCGACACACCGGTCGTGAGCGGGCGGTTGGTGCTCAGCGACGGGCGACAACCGACGCTTGAGGCCCACGGGCCGGAGACGCTGCAGGCGACGTTCACCGTCGAGACGGACGGCGAATACCGCCTCAGCGTGACCGACCGGGATGGGCTGAGCAGCTCGGGTGACATCGACTATTTCATTCGGGCCACGTTGGACCGCGCCCCCGATGTGCAAGTACTCCGCCCGGGGGGCGATCGGGAGATCACCGCACTTGAAGAGGTGGTCATCGAGGCGCGCGCCGACGACGACTATCAGGTCGGGTCGCTCGAGCTGGTGTACACGGTAGCGGGGCGTACCGAGCGTGCGGTCCGCCTGGGCCCGTCGGATCCCAACACCCAGACCGCGTCGGTGACCAGCCGATACATCCTCTTCGCGGAGGATCTCGATCTCGCCCCTGGCGATTTCCTGACCTACTACGCCCGCGCCAGTGACCTCGGTTACACGGGGCATTCGAATGTGGCGCGCTCGGATATCTTCTTTCTGGAAGTACGTCCCTTCGACAACGAGTTCGAGGAGGCGCAAAGCCAGTCTGGGATAGGCCGCGACGCCGAGCAACTGGGTGATCTGGCGGGGGTCCAGAAGGAGATCATCGTGGCGACGTGGCGTCTCGACGCCCTCACCCGGAGTGAGGCGGTGGCTGGCGATATTCAGGCGGTGGCGCGGGCGCAGGCCGAATTGCGCGACCGTGTCGCCGGGGCGGCCGACAGTATCCGGGGACGCGGGCGCGACCGCGCAGCGGGTGAGACCGGACCGGCCCCGCAGAACACCGCCATGTCCGCCGCGCTCGCCGCGATGGCCTCGGCGCAACTGGCGCTCCAGGGGATGCAGACCGACACCGCGCTGCCGCACGAAATGGAGGCGTTGAACCAGCTGCTCACGGCGCAGGCTGAGATCCGCCGCCGGCAGGTGTCGACGGAGCGTGGGCAAGGGGCGCAGACGCCGGGGACGCAAGCCCAGGAGGATCTGTCGGCGCTGTTCGACCGTGAGCTGCGTCGTGAGCAGGAAACGAACTACGAGACGAGCTCGCGTCCACGGGGGTCTGCCGGAGAAGACGTCAGCGACACCCTGCGGCGGCTGCGGGAGCTCGCCGAGCGCCAGGCGGAGTTGAATCGGCAGCTGGATCGTCCCGAGGAGGACAGACCGGAGGAGACCAGGCGCCGC
This sequence comes from Vicinamibacteria bacterium, assembly GCA_963577695.1. Lineage (GTDB taxonomy): Bacteria > Acidobacteriota > Vicinamibacteria > Vicinamibacterales > UBA8438 > UBA8438. Next base: position 3,034 of record CAUZAY010000371.1, read on the forward strand.
GCGCTGGAGCGGTTGACACGTGAGCAGCAGGAGCTTCGCGAGCAGCTCGAACAGCTGGCGCAAGCGTTGGCCCGCGGGTCGCAGGGCGGCGGACAGGGCCAAGGTCAGCCTGATGGTGCGCCGCTGGACGAGGCGGCCGAGCAGATGCGGCGTGCGACGAGCGAACTGCGCCGGGAGGACGCGGAACAGGCGCTCGCGAACGGCGAACAGGTACTCGATCAGCTACGTCGCCTGGAGCAGCAACTGCGCGGCGCGACGGAAGACGCCCGCGCGGACGCCGTGGCGGAATTGGAGTTCGAGACGCGACAAATCGCGGAGGCACAGCGCCGGGTGGCGGTCGAGGCCGGGCAGGTCGAGGCTGATAACCGGAGCGCTGACGCGCGCGTCCAACTCGCCGACGACAAGGAGCGGCTCGCGGATCGGGTTGACGCGCTCGACCGCGACTTGCGCGGTGTGGGTGACGCCGACCCGGCCGACGAGGCGGTACGCGCGGCGCGCGAGACCCTGGCTCAGGAGGAGGTCGCCCGTCGCATGCGCGCGGCGGCGGACCGGTTGCGGACCATGGACGCCGGGGGCGGGCCCGCGTCCGAGCCCGGCGTCGAGTCGGACGGACGCGGTGGTGACGAGACCGGGTCGAATGGCGGGGACGGCCTGGCTGAGGAGGAAGCGGCGCTGGCTGATGCGCTGGCGAGGGTCGCTGACCAGTTGCGACGGGCCGGGACCGAGCGTAACGACGAAGCGCGACAACTCGCCGAGCAACTCGATGCCGCTCAGGAGCTGCGCCGGGCGTTGCAGCGGCTTGGGGGTGAGACGCCTGGGTCCGCGCGGTCGGGTGGATCGCCGGACGTGCCGCCCGGGGACCCCGCGGACCAGGCGTCGTCCGGCGGGAGCCAGCGCCGAGACGGCACACGACAGGCGCCGGGGGCCGAGCCGTCGGCGGGCGCTGGAGGCGCCACGCGTGGCGCGGTGGCCGGCGGAGGCGAGGGCTCGCTCGGTGGCCAGCGTCGCGAGTACGTGG
>CAUZAY010000372.1:0-4044 GCA_963577695.1 Vicinamibacteria bacterium
ATCCATCACCGTCTCAAGGAATCGGCCGTCGCGACCACCGAGATTGAAACAGGGACCGCCGCAGTTGCTGAAGTCGCGGGCCCGCTCGTTGCCGGGCAAATCGATGACGTTGATGACGCCCACGGCCCCACGCTCGAAGAGCGCTCGCGCGCGCGGCACCGCCGCACCGCGCTCGAACACCAGGTGTCCCTGCGGGGTCACGTGCAGCACCGCCACCTTGCCGCGCACGTCAATCTGAGCCAGTTCCGCCGCGGTGCCAAACCCGACATGGACTAGTGGCGCCTCGAGCCCCTCGGGCGGCACGTCGGACGGCGCCAGCGGCATCGCGGTCGTCAGGACAAGGTCCTTCGTGCCAGGCCCGAAGGCTGACTCGCCCAGCAGCCGCATCTCCCAGGACAGCGGCAGCCAGAACTCGGCCCCGGCGGTCTGGTCGAACGGCTGGCGTCGGACGTCGTCGATGCCCGCGGCTTCAAACTGCCCGGCGGCCCAACTCACGGTGTCGTGACCGGACGGGAACCCGGTGATCCGGCCCCAGAACTGCCCGGACCCGATCTCCCGGCTCTCGCGGCTCGCCCGCGAAAACTGGACGATCGCTCCGAGGTCGGCCCGAAGCGCATCTCCGGTCAGCGCCGTGAACGCGTCTTCCCCGGGTGGCACCACCGCCGGGGCCACGCCCCGGTCGCCCACGATGGCCGGAGGCACGTGTGGCTCGAACACGGGTGGCATCGTCACCCCGAACCAGGGCGCGTCCTCTGCCGGCTGCCCCGCCGAAGATGACGGCAGAGCGCACAGAGCCCCGACCAACAGGGGCAGGACGCGACTACTCAGGGTCACGCCCGCGCGGACATCCCTGTTCTTGATAGTCATCGGTGACTGGTTCTCGCGCAATCGCAGCCGCGGTTCCGGTCGTCCAGCATACGCAGCCAGACGTCCTCGTCCGTCACCCAACCCAACGTAAATGCCTGCTTGAACGCCTCGCGTGGGGATCGGGCCTCGACCCCGTGCGCCTGCGCAACGGTCGCTACTGCTTTCCAGGCCAGCTCGAAGGTGAACTCGAAGCGCTGGATGGCCGAGTCGCGCGTCCACTCGGTCTTGGGCTGGGCCAGGGCATCGTCCAGCCTGGCAAGCGCCGTCCGCACACTGACAAGGCGATCGTAGTCGGCGGTCATGCCAACGAGACCCCCTCCTGTAGCGCCCGATCACGAAGCGTCGGCGGCGCCGTTGAGAGATCCACCACATCGAAACTCCGCAGCGTCGGCAACTCGTCGAGCGCGGCCCGCATCCGCTCGAGCACCGCGCCGTCCAGCGCCACCGGCCCGACCACGCCGACATCCCAGTCGGAGCGAGGCGATGCGTGTCCGGTCGCGCGGGAACCGAACAGCAACGCCCGATGGGTGTTCGGCAGCAGTCCCCGCAGCGCCGTGGCGACCTCGCTCGCCGTCACCCGAGTGGTGGCGGTCATCGTTTCGGTCATCGGTCTGGATGCCAGTATGGCGGTGCGCGATGGCGCAGCCTCGTCCCACCAGTCCACCAAGATCATCGCCACTTCAGTCCTCGCCGACGACCCGGCTCGGACACACCGGCCACCGACACGAGCTGTTCACTGGCGATGGTGGCCGGTCAAGAACTGCCCGATCATACCGGAACGGAGACGTGGCCCGGGCCAGCGCGCAACCGGTCGGCCGCCCTACGAAACGCGGCTGACTCCGAGGCGTGGCGAACGGGAAAGTCGACGGTGGCTCAGCTTGACCAACCCACTGCTCTCGTCCCGGGCTCGCGATGGGAGCGCTCGTGAGAAGGTCCGCGTGGCCAAGGCGCTGGCGGACTTGCCCCGCCTCAGCGCAGCGATGCGACGGGGTACCGTGTCCGACTCGAAGGTCCGGGCCATCACCCGGGTCGGGACGCCGGAGACGGAAGAACGGCTGCTGACCTTTGCTCGCTCAGGGACGGCGGCGCATGTCGAGAGGCTGACGCGAGCCTGGCGGCGGGTCGACCGGATCGCGGCGGCCGACGACGACCGGCGCCAACACGAGGGACGGCGCCTGGCGACCTGGGCAGACGAGAACGGGATACTGGTCATTCGCGGGAGGATGCCTCCCGAGCTGGGGGCCGTGGTTCAACATGCACTCGAGGCAGCGACCGAGCGGCTCTATCAGGATGCAAGGCACGACGAGAAGGATGGGGCCCCCGACATGCCATGTGTGGACCCGGGCGAGTCGGCTACCGTCGCCCAACGCCGCGCTGACGCCCTAGGCTTGCTGGCCGAGAGTGCCCTGGCCGCCGACCTGGACCGCGGCCCGGCCGGCGAACGCTACCAGGTCGTTCTGCATGTCGAGGCCGAGGCGCTGAGAGAGGACTCCGCAACCGGACAGGCGGTGCTGGGCGACGGCATCCGCATCGACCAGGACAGTGCCACGCCTGATTGGCACGGCGAGCGACTGGACCTCCCCTGGGCCATCGCAGTGCTCCACCCGGGGTCCGTGACCCCGTCGCGCAAAGACGTTCCCGCGGGAACGTCTGTCTGATGCGCCTCTCCCCTACCACCTCGTCTGGAGTCCCCAGCATCTCCAGGAACGGGCTAGCCTGGAGATCGGGCAACGTCCCGCGGTCGAACACGCCGTTCAGCATGAGAAGCGGAGTGACGATTCTGTTGGCGAACGCAACCAGAGCTCGTCGAACCAACTCTGCCAGAGGACGACTTCCGACGGGACTCGGGCGCAACGCCATCTAGCGACGGCTGCCCGAGAAACAGGGAAACCCTTCGTCGACCGGTTCGCGGACTGAGATACACACTCCCACCGCACGACCACGCCGGCGCGCCGAGCACCCCTCACGACAGCCCGAGAAACAGGGCGAGTCCTTCGTCGATCGCGAGCAGTTCCTGGGGGCGGATCCGGCCAAAGAGACGCCGCGCTCGGCGCTTGTCGACCGAACGGACGTGGTCGATCAGGGCATAGGAGGTTCGCGTCAGCCCGCTGGGCCCTGGTTCCAGGGCGGGATAGAGGGCGCCCTGGCCTGGTGTCCCTGTGATGGGGACAATCCCAACGAGAGGGAAACGCTGATCGTCGACGATGGCGGGGTCACTGACGATGATGCAGGGGCGGACGCCTCGATGCTCATGTCCCTTGGTCGGCGCAAGGTCCAGGAGCAGCACGGCTCCGCGGTCAAGTCTCACTCGTCGGTCTCGGCCCAACCGGCGCCCGGCGCCCAGCGGACCGGTGTGCCAGCCTTGGGATCAAGGAGACCGTCGGCGTCCTCCTCTGGGAGGCCATGGACCCACTCGTCAAAACCTGATTCGCTGAGTTCCTTGCCATCCGGGTGGGGATGCTCGATTGACCGGCGCAGGTCTTCACGATGCCGGCGCTCCAGCTCGCGCTCGACCGCTTCGAGCACGAAGCGGCTTCGGTTCCTACCGCGACGATCGACCTCGCGAAGCACGTCGCCAGGAAGTGTCACCGTGACTCGCTCAGTGTTTCGCATGCTTACTCACAATATGATCATATCTGCGTCCATAGTGCCCGGCAAGACTTCCGTCTACGGGTCTATTACCGCAGCCCCCCCCCCAACAGACAGGCGCTCAGAGCCCCGGTCGGACGCCACACCCTGATAAGATGCCAACCATGCGGCTTGACCTGACGGTGGCCGCGAATCCGCAATGACAAGCGTGACCGACGGCAAGTTCTTGGCGGTCGACGGCGAGCGCTTCCACGTCCACGGCGCGTCGTATGGCACGTTCGCTCCGGACGCCAGCGGCGTGCAATTCCCTCCCCTCGGCCAGATCGAGTCCGACTTCGCTCAGATGGCCGCGGCCAACATCAACACCGTCCGCACCTACACCCCGCCCCCCGAGCCGTTGCTCGACGCCGCCGCGCGACATGGCTTACGCGTCATGGCCGGACTGTCCTGGCCGCAACACATCCCGTTTCTCGACGACACGCGTGTCCCCAGACGAATCAGGACCGACGCCGCGCGGGAGGCCAAGCGGTTGGCCGCGCATCCGGCGACGTTGATCATCGCGGTCGGGAACGAGATTCCCGGTGGAAT